>NZ_JBIEKH010000001.1:0-284399 GCF_043496985.1 Halomonas sp. B23F22_20 | reverse complement strand
AAGTCATCGAGGGAAGGGGGCAGCAGATCGAGCTGCTCGCGAGACGCGCCGGTGATATAGCGTGCCATGATGAAAACTGCCCATCAGGAAACCTGATGGGCAGTGTGCCAGCCGAGGTTGTGTTTTGGCACGGCCTGCATCGGCGACCTTCTCCACTATCCCTCTCTGCCTGCACCGGCCTCGCACTCCGATGAGACCCACTGCCCGGCCTGACGAGTCGTCAAGGTGCCATCGTTGGTCGTGACGATCTCGCTGGTATAGTGCTCATCGCTGTGCAGCGTGACGTGAGCATCAACTGACGTCGTCCGGCCGCCCTGCTGGCATGATGCCTGGGCCTGGATACTGTTGCCTTCGCGGGTGAGGTTGATGTCCGTGCAGTCGGATTCCCGCCAACGCTCGCGCATGGTAGCGCCCATGTCATCGGCCTCTCCTCCTGTCAGGCACATCTGGCTGGTGCGTTCCTCGGTGAGCTGGCTTGGCAGATTCTCGCCCTCCATGGACATGGTCATCTCCCACTGTCCGGGCTTGAGGTCGCTGGCCCACGCAGGGGCGGAAACTGCGGCTAACAGGGCGGCAATGAAAATGCGGCGTGACATGGATCCCTCCTATCATGTGAGTATGTCGCTCCCTTCCAGGGACCGCCCCAGCGTAGATCAAACCGCACGGGAACGCATCGCCACCCTGCCTTGCCACACGCTGATTCCAAGCTTCAGCGTTCGGCCGATCCCACGGCACCGTTTCCCGGCCCGGTGACGCTGGCATGCCGCCTGGTGCGATTGCGACCCGCCTGCTTGGCGGCATACAGCGCCTCGTCCGCCCAGACCAGCGCCAGGGCCTGACGCGTCTCGAGATCCATCGTTCCCGGCGGCATGCGCGCGACGCCCAGGCTGATCGAGACGGCGACCGTCACCGATTCCAGCGCTCCGGGCACTGTCAGGTGAAAGGGACGGTCGGCCACCACTCCTCGTAGCCGCTCGGCGAGGGCCAGCATCCGTGCTCCGTCGTCGCTGCGAATCAGCAGCGCGAACTCCTCGCCGCCCAGTCTCACCAGCGCATCGTTCTCGCGCAACTCGCCGTGCAATCGCCGGGATAGCCGACACAGCAGGGCATCGCCCGCCGCATGGCCGTATCGATCGTTGACCGCCTTGAAATGATCGATGTCCAGCAGCATCAGGTGCACCGACTCGCGACGGGCATGGTCTTTCAGCCAACGCATCAAGCCCCGCCGGTTCAGCGCCCCGGTCAGGGCATCCGTCTCGGCGGCCCGTCGCGAACGCTCCTCGTCTCGCTTGCGGCGATGAATGTCGATCAGGATTCCGGCCATGGCCAGCGGCCGACCGGCCTCGTCGCGCTGGATCTCGGCGACGATCTCGAACCAGCCTATGCCCCCTGCGTCGAGCGGCATCCGCACGTCCAACCGACAGTGCGATTGCCGCCCGGCCAGGCAGCCACGCACCTGCTGCCAGAGTTGATGTCGATCCTCGCGCCACAGCCTGGCCAGCATGCGGCGCAGCGGAACGCGCGGATAGGTCGCGGGGTAGCCCAGCTGCGCCTTGAGGGCTTCGGAGCACCAGACGTGCCCATTGCGCAGCGCAACTTCCCAGACGCCGCAGTTCGCCACCCGCTGGAACAGTTCGACCTGCCGGGAGCGGCTGGTCAGTCGATGTCGATAGATGGCGGCCGCGATCAGCTCGGCGGTGGCGATCAGCAGGTCGAGCCCAGGTCCCTTCCAGGCGATCGCCCGCCGGCAGTCGTCGATTCCCAGCGTACCCCACCACTCGCCATGAACCATGATCGGTACCGTGGCCATGGAAAGAATGTCCTGGCTCTCGAGGTGTCGCCGCAGCGGACCGTCGGCCATGTCCGGCACGCACAGGTCATGGCATCCGCCGTCACGTCGCTCCTCGACCAAGCGACGATAGGCGGGATCCTCGAGCCCCGAACGGAAAAAGCGGAAGCGGCGCTGCATCAGCTGCCGATAGGCCGGCGCGGCGGCCCACTCGAAGACGTAGTCCTGCAGCACGGCCTGAGGCTGGATCTCCAGCAACTGGAAGACCCACACCCGGCTGGCACCGGTCGCACGGCCAATCTCGGCGAGTAGCCGATCCACCCCATCCGCCCAGTTGTCGGCCTGCATCATGGCACGGCTGCCGACCGAGAGGGCCGCCAGGTAAACGCTCTCAGGAGACGCGGACGCGACTGTCGTCATGCCATCCTCATTGTCAGCGATGCCGGCCGGCGCGGCGAGGCACATCCTCAATTCGATTAGGCCGATATGTTCGACACTCTATCCGCTCAATCCAGACGACGCCACGCGCCAACAGTCAACATCTTCATAACCCAATGGTTTACATGTAAGGTGAACACACCCACTTCATCGGCACGCCGTGCGTCCCGATGGCGCCGTTTACGCACGTTTCAGGAGGCCCGATGACGTCCACCGTCTGGCACCCCTACGCCCATCTCAAGACCCAGTCTCCCGCCCCCAAGGTAGTCGGCGGCGAAGGTCCTCGCTTCATCCTGGAGGACGGCGAGTCGCTGCTCGATGCCACCTGCTCCTGGTGGTGCATGATCCACGGCTACCGTCACCCGCGTCTGGTCGAGGCCATCCAGCGCCAGGCCGACGAGCTGTGCCACGTGATGCTCGGCGGACTCACCCACGATCCCGCCGACCGCCTGGCCCGGGAACTGGTTCGCGTCACACCGGAAGGCCTGAATCATGTGTTCTTCTCCGACAGCGGCTCGGTAGGCATGGAAGTGGCCATGAAAATGGCCGTGCAGTACCACTACCTGCGCGGCAAGCCGGCCAAGCATCGCATGTTGACGCTGATGAAGGCTTATCACGGCGACACCGCCGGCTGCATGGCGGTCTGCGATCCCGAGGAAGGCATGCATTCGCTGTTCACCGGTTTCCTGCCCCGGCACCACTTCGCCCCCGCGCCCACCGCTGGCTTCAATGCCAGCCGCGCCGAGGTGCAGGCTGATCTCGACGCCCTGCGCGCTGTGCTCGAGGCCCATCACGAAGAGATCGGCGCGCTGCTGATGGAGCCGCTGCTGCAGGCGGCCGGCGGGCTCAACATGACCTCGCCCCACTACCTGCGCGGCGCCCGCGAGCTGTGCGACGAGTTCGACGTGCTGCTGGTGTTCGACGAGGTGGCCACCGGCTTCGGCCGCACCGGCAAGATGTTCGCCGCCGATCACGCCGAGGTGACGCCGGACATCATGGTGCTGTCCAAGGGGCTCACCGGCGGCTATCTGGGCCATGCCGCGACGCTGGCCACCGACCGCGTCCACGATGCCTTCATCGGCGACAGCGAGCTGCACGCCTTCATGCACGGCCCGACCTTCATGGGCAATCCGCTGGCCTGCCGCGTCGCCCTGGAGAGCCTGGCGGTGTTCGAGGAGGATGACTATCTGGGCCGCATCCAGGCGCTGAACGGCGTGCTGCGCCGAGAACTTGCGGAAGACGAGGCCCTGCGCGCCCACGCTGACGTCGCCGACGTGCGCGTGCTCGGCGCCACCGCGGTGATCGAGGTCCACGACCCCGCCGCCCTCAAGGGCGTGGCCGACTTCGCCCGCACCCGGGGCGTATGGCTGCGGCCCTTCGGCCGCTGGCTGTACACCATGCCGGCCTACATCACTCCCGAGGACGACATGCGCCGCATCACCAGCGCCATGAAGAACTGGTTCCTCTCCCGCTCCCGCTGAGACGACGCCAGGCGGACACGCCCGGGCTGGCACTCGCCTCTGCGCCATGTCAGCCTGAGGCAAATCTTCACGGACGATCCCCCCATGAGCCTGAGCAAGACCCAGACGAGCTTCTATCGCCGCCTCTACGTGGCTCACCTGATCGCCGCCGGCACCGCCAGCGTGCCGGCGATCATGCAGGCCACCGGCATGCCGCGACGCACCGCCCAGGACACCATCGCCGCCCTGGCCGAACTGGACGTTCGCTGCGAATTCGAGCCCGAACCCGGCCAGCGCCACAACGTCGGCCATTACGTGATCCGCGACTGGGGGCCCATCGACCCGGACTGGGTGGCCCGCCACGCCGACCGGCTGCGCCAGGCACTGGGATACGACTGAATCGGCAACCGCCGGGCGGCCTTCGAGCCTTCTGTTAGGCTGTGAGCATCACCCACGCAACGGGAGCTCCCATGTCCCTGACGCCGTCCACCATGATCGAG
This sequence comes from Halomonas sp. B23F22_20, assembly GCF_043496985.1. Classification (NCBI taxonomy): domain Bacteria; kingdom Pseudomonadati; phylum Pseudomonadota; class Gammaproteobacteria; order Oceanospirillales; family Halomonadaceae; genus Halomonas; species Halomonas sp. B23F22_20. The sequence goes on along the minus strand of NZ_JBIEKH010000001.1, from coordinate 280,212 downwards.
CTGGGCAGCCCCCTGCCCCCTTTCCGCCTGGCCGATGCCCAAGGCCACACGACGGGAAGCGACGACTACCCCGACCAGCCGCTGCTGGTCGTCTTCATGTGCAACCACTGCCCCTTCGTCAAGCACCTGGCCGACGCCCTGGCCGACTTCGGCCGCGAGTATCAGGCCAAGGGACTGGCGGTGGTCGGCAGCAACAGCAACGACTACCGGAGCCATCCGGAGGATCGCCCCGAGAAGATGCTCGAGGAAGCCCGGGCTAGGGGCTACACCTTCCCCTACCTGGTCGACGAGACCCAGGAGGTCGCCCGGGCCTTTCAGGCCGCCTGCACCCCTGACTTCTTCCTCTTCGACCGCGATCACCGGCTGGCCTATCGCGGCCAGTTCGACGCCAGCCGCCCCGGCAAGGAGCTTCCGGTAACCGGCGAGGACCTGCGCGCCGCCGCCGATGCCGTGCTGGCAGGCCAGGCACCGAGCCCACACCAGCAACCGTCCATTGGCTGCAACATCAAGTGGAAGTGACAGCGGAGATCATCCCGATGAGCGCTCAACCCTACCTCGAGATCCAGGCCGACGACCCAGAGCGAGCTCGCGCCTTCTACACCGGCCTGCTGGGCTGGCGATTCACCGCCGTGGAGGGTCTCCCGGTCGCCTACTGGCGCCTCGAGGCCGAGGGCCTGCGCGGCGGCCTGCTCGAGCGACCGGCCACCACGCCGCCTGCCGAGTGCGGCACCAACGCCTTCACCTGCTCCTTCGAGGTCGATGACATCCGCGAAGCGGCGGCCCGTGTCGAGCGGCTCGGCGGCCGGGTCGCCCTGCCCGTCTTCGCCATTCCCGACACCTGTTGGCAGGGCTACTTCCTGGATACCGAAGGCAACACCTTCGGACTCTTCCAGGTCGACGCCAACGCCCGCTGAGGCGCCAAACCAGCACCTTCAGCGCTCACCGCCCGTGACTCGGCGTCGTTCGGCATCGACGGGCTACGAGCCCGCCGCGTATTGCCTTGCCTCGTCAACGAACGCTGCGGCGCGGCGCTGGGCCGGGCGTGCCTCGAGGCCGGCCCAGTAGGCCTCGAATTCGGGGCATCGCGGAAGCGTGCCGAACGCCATGCCCCAGCCGATATGGGACCCGACGTAGACATCGGCCGCGCTGAAGGCATCGCCGGCGATGAAGCGGCGGTCGCGAACCGCCCCGGCCAGTGTCTCGATCACGGCCTCCGAGTTTCCGCAGCCGAGCTGCATCTCCTGCGTCGGGCTCGGATGCACGCCGAGCAGCGACGACAGGGACAGCGTGGTCTCGAGCGGCCCTGCCGCGAAGAAGAGCCAGCGGTAATAAGCGCCACGCCGGTCGGGCGCCGGCGCCAGTCCCGCCTCGGGGAAGGCGTCGGCGAGATAGGCACAGATCGCCGCGGCCTCGGTGACCACGACGTCGCCATGGCGTATGGCCGGCACCTTGCCCATCGGATTGATCGCCAGATAGTCCGGCGCCTTCATCGGCGCACCGTAGTCGAGCACCTCCCGGCGATAGGAGATGCCGAGCTCCTCGAGCATCCAATGGACGATGCCGCCCCTCGACAAGGGGTTGGTGTAGAAGACCAGCTCGGCCGAGGGTTCGACGCCGGGAGCTCGCAGCGCCGGCGGCGGCAGCGGAACGTCGGTTGGCAGCACATACCCTTGTCCGGGCTCACTGACGATCTCGACTCCCACCGCCCGCAGTACGGCGATGTCCTGGTAGAGCGTGCGCAGCGGCACCCCCAGCGCCTCGGCGAGCTCCTGCCCGCCGAGCGGTCCATCGTGATGTCGCAGCCTACCGAGCAGTTCCTGCAGGCGGTTTGTTCGGGACATGCTGGCCTCCTGGCGCACAAGGCGCGTTATCGCGAGCTCGATCCAAGCTGGCATCATGCCCCTACCTTCGCCCGAGCACCAGAGGCCCGGCAGCCAGACGCAAGAAAGGCGGCGAGATGACCTCGCCGCCAAGCCACCGGTCACCGACCGGCCGAGAGAAATACCGCGATTGCTCCGCTTGTCAGATCTCGAAGCCGAGCCCGAAGTCCTCGGCGGAGATCGCCATGAGCGAATCGCTCCCTGCCTCGATGGCCTGCTTGTGGCCACGGGTCCGCGGCAGCAGCCGCTCGAAATAGAACCGCGCGGTATCGATCTTGGTGCGATAGAAGGCGGCCTCGCCCGTGCCGGCCTCCAGGGCGCTTCGCGCCTGCCGGGCAGCGCGGGCGAACAGATAGGCCAGCGTCACGTAGCCCGCGTACATCAGATAGTCGACGCTGGCGGCGCCCACTTCGTCGCGATCGTTCATGGCCTTCATGCCCAGGCCCATGGTCAGCTCGCCCCATTCCGCGTTGAGCTTGGCCAGCGGGCGGACGAATTCCGCCATGCCCGGCGTGGACTGCTCGGCCTGGCAGAACTTGTGGATCTCCCTGGTGAAGGCCTTGAGGGTCTCGCCCTGGCTCATCAGCACCTTGCGGCCCAGCAGGTCCAGGGCCTGGATACCGGTGGTGCCCTCGTAGAGGCGAGTGATGCGGGCGTCACGCACCAGTTGCTCCATCCCCCACTCCTGGATGAACCCATGGCCCCCGAACACCTGCACGCCCTCATTGGTCGCCTCGAAACCGACCTCGGTGAGAAACGCCTTGACGATCGGCGTCAGCAGACCGAGCAGGGTATCGGCGCGCTCGCGTTCGGCCGCCTCCTCGCCGTGCTCGACCACGTCGATCAATTGGGCCGTGTAGAGCACCAGCATGCGGCCGCCCTCGGCGAAGGCCTTCTGGGTCAGCAGCATGCGCCGCACGTCAGGATGCACGATGATCGGATCGGCAGGCTTGTCCGCGGCCTTGGCCCCGGCCAGGGAGCGCATCTGCAGGCGATCCCGAGCGTAGGCCAGGGCGTTCTGGAAGCTCGCCTCGGCCAGTCCCAATCCCTGAATGCCCACCCCGATACGCGCGGCGTTCATCATCGTGAACATGCAGGCCAGCCCCTTGTGCGGGCGACCCACCAGGAACCCCCTGGCGCCGTCGAAGTTCATCACGCAGGTGGCATTGCCGTGGATGCCCATCTTGTGTTCCAGCGAGCCGCAGACCACGCCGTTGCGCGCACCAGGCTCACCTTGCTCATCGGGCAGGTGCTCCGGTAAGTACTTCGGCACCACGAACAGCGAGATACCCCTGGAGCCCTCGGGGGCATCGGGCAGCTTGGCCAGCACCAGGTGGACGATGTTCTCGGCCAGGTCGTGCTCGCCGGCGGAGATGAAGATCTTGGTGCCGGTGACGTCATAGCTGCCGTCGTCCCTCGGCACCGCCCGGGTCTTGATCAGGCCCAGGTCGGTGCCGCAATGGGGCTCGGTCAGGCACATGGTGCCGGTCCAGGTGCCTTCCACCAGCTTGGTGAGGTAGGTCGCCTGCTGCTCGGCGGTGCCATGATGGCGCAGGGCGTCGGCTGCGCCGTGCGAGAGCCCCGGGTACATGCCCCAGGCCAGATTCGCCGAACAGATCATCTCCGAGAGCACCATCGACAGCGACGGCGGCAGCCCCTGGCCGCCGTGGTCGGGAGACGCCGCCAGGCCCGGCCAGCCGCCCTCGACGTACTGCCGGTAGGCGGCCTTGAAACCGCGCGGCGTCTTGACCTCGCCTCCCTCCAGCAGGCAACCCTCGCGATCACCGCTCTGGTTCAGCGGCAACAGCACCTCGCGGGCGAAGCGCCCGCCCTCCTCGAGAATTGCCGCCACCACGTCCGGCGTGGCTTCCTCGCCGCCGGGTAGCCGCGCATAGTGGGCGGGATAGTCCAGCAACTCCTCCATCACGAAGCGCATGTCGCGCAGCGGGGCCTGATAGTCGGGCATCTCGGTCTCTCCTGATGTCGGGCGTAGGGGCACGGCGCAGGCCGCTTCAAACATGTGTTTGAAATTACGCCCGCACGAAAAGACAGTCAAGCGTTCGTTTTAGGATGAAAAAACGAAAAGCTGGAAGCTGGAAGCTGGAAGCTGGAAGCTGGAAGGCAGCATGAACCCCACCATCATGGGGTCAAGGGGTTTCTGCAAGCTTCAAGCTTAAGCCCGCGAAGCGGGCGTTCTTCCAGCTCCGGGCGAAGCCCGGCTCTTCCAGCTCCGGGCGCAGCCGGGTCACTGCATACGGATGCCGCCGTCCAGGCGAATCACCTCGCCGTTGAGCATCGGATTGGTGACGATCTGCTCGGCCAGGCGGGCATACTCGTCGGGACGCCCCAGCCGCTTGGGGAAAGGCACGGCGGCCGAGAGCGCCTCCACGGCAGCTTCGGGAATGTCGCTCATCATCGGCGTCTCGAACACGCCCGGGGCGATGGCCATCACCCGGATCCCGTAGCGAGACAGCTCCCGGGCCGCCGGCAGGCTCATGCCCACCACACCCGCCTTGGAAGCGCTGTAGGCACACTGCCCCACCTGGCCGTCGAAAGCCGCCACCGAAGCGGTGTTGATGATCACCCCGCGCTCACCGTCTTCTCCCGGCACATTCCTGGCCATGGCCGCCGAGGCCAGGCGCATGACATTGAAGGTGCCCACCAGGTTGATCTGCAGGGTTCGCGCATAGGCCTCGAGGTCCGCAGGGTTGCCTTCGCGGTCGAGCAGCTTGGCCACGCTGACAACGCCGGCGCAGTGCACCACTCCCGCCAGGCCGCGCTCGCCTCCCAGGGCCACGGCGGCATCCACCGCGGCCTGGATGTCGTCGGCGGAGGTGACGTCACCGCGTACCGCGCGTGCCGCCTCGCCCAGCCGCGCGGCATGAGCCTCGACGGCCTCGCTGAGGTCGCACAGCACCACCCGGCCGCCGGCCGCGACCAGGCGCTCGGCGGTGGCCGCCCCCAGGCCGGACGCGGCACCGGTGATCAAAAAGGCGTTGTCCTTCACTTGCATCGAGATTCTCCTCGGTCAGGGGGCGGGCGTCGCCGCCTTGTCGGCGGCATCCGCGCGTAGCTTGAAGCGCTGGATCTTGCCGCTCGGGGTCTTGGGCAGGGCATCGACGAACTCGATCACCCGGGGAAATGCATGGGTCGAGAGCCGCTCGCGAACCTGCTGGCGAACCTCGTTGGCCAGCTCGTCGCTCGGCTCGAAGCCCTCGCGCAGCACCACGTAGGACTTGATGATCTCGCCGCGAATCTCGTCAGGCTGGCCGACGGCGGCCGACTCGGCCACGGCGGGATGGCAAAGGACGGAGTTCTCCACGTCGGTGGGCCCCACCCGGTAGCCGGCGGTGGTGATGATGTCGTCGTCGCGGCCGGCGAACTGGAAGGTGCCGTCTTCGTTGCGCACCACCACGTCGCCGGTCAGGTAGTAGCCCTCGGCGAAGGGATGCTTCTCCTGCCAAGTGTAGCCGGGGAAGAAATGCGCCGGGGACCGGGCGATATCCACCGCCAGTACTCCGGGCTCACCCGGTGGCAGCTCGCGATGTTCGGCGTCGAGGATCGCCAGCCGATAGCCGGGCAACGGCACGCCCATGCCGCCGACGTGCTTGAGATGGCCAAGGGCATGGTGGTTGCAGCAGGTCATGCCGGTCTCGGTCTGGCCGTAGTGATCCATCACCGGGCAGCCCAGCGCACTCTCCACCCAGGTCACCACTTCGGTATTGAGCGGTTCGCCGGCGGAACTGGCCCGCCGCAGTTCGAGGATCTCGTGGGCATCGTCGAACAGCCCCGAGGCCTTCATCAACCGGTAGGCGGTGGGCGCTGCGGCGAAGTTGGTGATGCGATGACGCGCCATGAAGGCCAGCGCGCCTTCGGCGCTGAAGCCCGCCTCGCAGAAATGGGTGGTCACCCCCAGCAGCAGCGGGCCGGCGATCGCGTAGTAGAGCCCATAGGCCCAGCCCGGATCGGCCATGTTCCAGAAACGATCGTTGGGCTCCAGGCCGACGGACAGCTCCATGTAGAGGGCAAAGGCCGGCAGCGCCGCGAGCGGCACGGCCACGCCCTTGGGCTTGCCCACCGTGCCGGAGGTAAACATCTGCAGGAAGGGGGCATCCGGCGCCTGCCGCGGTGCCGGGGAGGCGATGGGAGCTGACGCCAGCGCCATCTCCCAATCCAGATCGGCCTCGTGGTCGCCATCTGCCCCACCCACCGCGAGTACCGGCGGGCAGTTCGCCAGGCCATCGAACTTGGCGCGATTGGCCCGATCGGTGATCACCAGCCGGGTATCGGCACGGCCCAGGCGGAAGTCCACCGAATCCGGACCGAAGGCGGTGAACAGCGGTTGATAGACCGCACCGATGCGCCAGGTGGCGAGCACCGCAATCAACAGCTGCGGCGAACGCGGCAGCATGCAGGCGATGCGATCGCCCTGCCCCAGGCCGCGATGCTCCAGCCAGCCGGCAAGCCGCTCGCTTGCCTCCGCCAGCTGGGCATAGCTCAGGGTGGTGATGCTTCCCTGGACATCCTCGTGCACCAGCGCCGTCGCCCCGCCTCGCCCCTCGCGCAGGTGGCGCCCACAGCAGGCCTCGAAGGCATTGAGCTTGCCATCGCGATGATCGTCGAGCCGATCGATCACCGCATCGACGGAGAAGGCGTCGAGATAAGTCGAGTAGTCGGTAAGCGTTGCGGATGTGCTCATGAGCTGCCCTCTTGGCTGACGGCCCCTTCCCGGGGCCATTGTGCTTGTTGTCGGCGATCGGCCGTCTGCCGGCACGGGTGCCTCTTGGCGAATCCGGCTCGCTGATATACAGTTGACGTAAACGTCAACCTAGCAAGCGCTAGGTACACGCTAGAGGCTTCTCGGCGATGGGGCAAGATGTAAAGCGACAGGATGAACTAGACGATGGTCGAGCCCGCCGCACGGCGGGCATCGTGAGACGTCAGGCGCGAGGAGACATGAGCATGGCAATGAGTTCCCGGGCCAGGTCCTCAGGAGAACGTTCACCCTCGGGGTCGTACCAACGCACGGTCCAGTTGAGCGCGCCCATCACAAAGCGCGACACCAGGAAACGATCGCCCTGGATCAACCCGGCCGCTAGCGCCTCGTCGATGACCGTCTCCCACAGCGCCTCGTAGGCATCGCGCAGGTGACTGAGATGAGCACGAGCCTGGCCGTCCAGACGGCGCCACTCGTAGAGTGCCACCACATGGGCGTTACGATCGGTGAGCAGGGTCTCCAGATGGGCCCGGGCCATGGCGTGCAACCTCGCCTCCGGGTCGCTGTCGCATTCATCGAGAGCGGCACGAGCGATGCTCAGAGCATTCTCGGTGCCCTCCTCGATCACAGCGGCCAGGATCTCCTGCTTGTCACGGAAATGATGGAAGAGGCTGCCCGACTTGATCCCCATCTCCTGGGCCAGCATGCGCACCGTGGTTCGGTCGAAGCCTTCCTGGACGAACAGCTGGGCGGCCTGACGCGTGAGTTCCTTGCGACGCGGAGAGTCATTCATTACATTCATCGACGTTTACACTAGCGCTTGCTTGGTTGACCCTGAGAGAACCATAGCCCCGCCGGCGGGTCAACGCGCCGACGGTCTCTGACCTTCACGACAACAACCCTCGAGTCGGGAGACCCCACATGAGCGATTCCACAGACATCGTCTTCCTCTCCGCCGCACGTACACCCATGGGCGGCCTGCTGGGCAGCCTGTCCAGCCTCAGCGCGCCGACGCTCGCTGCCACGGCGATCCGCACCGCCATCGAGCGCGCCGGCATCGAGGCCGATGCCCTCGACGAAGGCATCCTGGGCTGCGTGCTGCCCGCCGGTGTCAAGCAAGGGCCCGCCCGCCAGGCCATGCGCCAGGCCGGCATCCCCGACGGCATCGGTGCCACCACCATCAACAAGCTGTGCGGCTCCGGCATGAAGGCCACCATGCTGGCCCATGACCTGATCCGCGCCGGCAGCGGCGACATCCTGCTGGCCGGCGGCATGGAGTCGATGTCCAACGCCCCTCACGTGTTGACCAAGGCGCGCGGCGGTTATCGACTGGGCCATGGCGAACTCAAGGATCACATGTTCCTGGACGGCCTCGAGGACGCCGAAACGGGGCAGCTGATGGGCGGCTTCGCCCAGCAGGTCGCCAGCGCCCGTGACTATTCCCGCGAGCGCCTGGACGATTTCGCCATCGCCTCCCTCGAGCGGGCCATGGCCGCCACCAACGCCGGACACCTGGACGCGGAGATGGCCCCGGTCACGGTCCCGGGCCGACACGGCGATACTCTCGTCGAGCACGACGAGCAGCCCTTCCAGGCCAAGCTCGACAAGATCCGCTCGCTGCGCCCGGCCTTCGCCAAGGACGGAACCATCACCGCCGCCAACTCGAGCTCCATCTCCGACGGCGCCTCGGCGCTGATTCTGGCCAGTCGGGCCGCGGCAGAGCGTGCGGGGGCCAAGCCCATCGCGCGCATGCTGGGCCACAGCACCCACTCGCGGCATCCCAGCGAATTCACCATCGCCCCGGTCGGCGCCATCGAGAAGCTGATGACCAGGCTCGGCTGGGGCGTGGGCGACGTCGACCTGTTCGAGATCAACGAGGCCTTCGCCGTGGTCACCCTGATCGCCATGGACGACCTGGGCCTGCCCCACGACAAGGTCAACGTCTTCGGCGGCGCCTGCGCCCAGGGCCACCCCATCGGTTCCACCGGCTCGCGCATCATCGCCACCCTGATTCACGCCCTGCGCCAGCGCGGCGGCAAACGCGGCATCGCCAGCCTGTGCATCGGCGGCGGCGAGGCCACGGCAGTGGCCGTCGAGCTGGTCGACTAGGCACGATGCCGTGAGAGAGGGCCGGGAAACACGCATCGCGACGCCGCAGGGCGAGCTGTACGCCGTGCGATGGATGCCGCCGCGAGGAGAAGACGCCGACCGGACGCCCGTGGTGCTGCTGCACGATTCGCTGGGCAGCGTCTCGCTGTGGCGGCGCTTCCCAGCCCGACTGGCGTGCATCCTGAAACGCCCGGTGGTGGCCTACGATCGCCTGGGCTACGGCCGGTCGGCGCCCTATCCCGGGGCGCAGCCCCCGAGCTTCATCGACGACGAGGCGAGCAGCGGCTTCGCCGCCGTACGGGAGCACCTGGGGCTGGCGCGTTTCATGGTGCTGGGCCACAGCGTAGGTGGCTGCATGGCCGCCGCCATCGCGGCAATGTATCCGGAAGCCTGCCAGGGGCTGATCACCGTCGCGGCCCAGGCATTCACCGAGCCCCGCACGCTGGTCGGCATCCGCACGGCCGAGCGCGCCTTCGCGGTCCCCGGCCAGATGGAGCGGCTGGCCCGCCATCACGGCGACAAGGCCGATTGGGTACTGCGCGCCTGGGTGGACACCTGGCACTCCGAACCCTTTCGGCACTGGCGGCTGGATGAGGCGCTGGGCGGCGTTCGCTGCCCCACCCTGGCCGTTCACGGCGAGCGCGACGAATACGGCTCCCCGCAACAGCCCCGGCGCATCGCGGCCCTGACACCCGGCCCCGCCGATCCGCTGATGCTCCCGGACTGCGGTCATGTACCCCATCGGGAGTGCCCCGAGCGCTTGATCGACGGCATCGCGTCCTTCGTCGCCGCCTCGACGGCTTGCTGAGGCCGGGCGAACCCGGTCGCGTTGACAGCCTGCGGCATCGTACGCGTCCATCGCCGGCTGGATGATATGAGCCATGGCTCATAGGATGGTCGCTCCAGCATCGCATCCGCGGATTTCCTGTCATGCGCTCGCCCTCGCGCCATCCCCTGGCCATCATCGTTATCGCTCAGCTGTTCGGCACCTCGCTGTGGTTCAGCGTCAACGGCGTGGGACTTTCGCTCGCCAGTGACCTGGGCCTCTCCGATGCCGACCTCGGCCGGCTGACGCTGGCCGTGCAGGCCGGCTTCATCCTCGGTGCCCTGGGGCTTGCCACCAGTGGGATCACCGACCGCTTCCGCGCCAGCCGCGTGTTCGCCACCGCCTGCCTGGCCGGCGCCCTGGCCAATGCCGGCTTCATGCTGGCCGCTCAACACCCCGCGCTCGCCCTGGTGCTGCGCTTTCTCACCGGCGTCTGCCTGGCAGGCATCTATCCGCTGGGCATGAAGCTGGTGATCGGCTGGACGCCGCGTTACACCGGGGCGGCGCTGTCCTGGCTGCTGGGCATGCTGACGCTGGGCACCGCCCTGCCCCACCTGCTGCGCGGTGCCACTCTGGGGCTGCCCTGGCAATGGCCGCTGCTGGGCGCCTCGGCGCTGGCACTCGTCGGCGGCGCCCTGGTGCTTGTCCTCGGCGACGGCCCGCATTTGCCGCCTCCCGGTGGCCGGGCGCGGCTGCGCGAGGGGCTGGCCGCGCTGCGCACCCCCCGCTTTCGAGCCTTCGCCGGCGGCTACTTCGGCCACTGCTGGGAGCTCTATGCAGTATGGACCCTGACGCCCTTCCTGGTCGGTCGCGAGCTCACCCGGCTGTCGGCCTCGCCGGCGCTGGTGCCCTGGCTGGCCTTCACCGTGATAGCGCTGGGCGCGGCGGGCTGCGTATTGGGCGGTCGGCTGAGCCGGCGACTGGGCAGCCTGCCGGTGGCCCGAGGCGCGCTGGCCATCTCGGGGCTGATCTGCCTGGGCTATCCGTTACTGGCGAACCTGTCGCCCTGGTGGCTGCTGGCGCTGATGGCGCTGTGGGGACTGACGGTGATCGCCGATTCGCCCCAGTTCTCCGCCCTGGCCGCGGCCAACGCACCGCGCGCCCACATCGGCTCGACCCTGGCGGTGATGAACGCCATCGGCTTCGGCCTGACGATTCCCGGCATCTGGCTGACTACCGCGCTATGGGCCTCCCAGGGCCCCTGGGCGATCTGGTGGCTGCTGCCGGGCCCGGTCCTGGGACTCTGGAGCCTGCGTAGCACGCCCTCTCGGGGCGAAGGGACGGCGTGACCGCCCCGGCTCAGCAGAGCGCCGCGCGTCGTGCCGGCCGTTCGCCCATCTCGTTCAATCGTGCCGCCAAGCCTTTCACCCGCTCGGCATCGCCCTTGGCGGCGGCCTCGAGCGTCGACAGCGCCCAGTCGGGCAGGTCGACGGGCAGGCGGTAATGCACCCACTGTCCGGCGCGACGATCCTCCAGCAGGCCGCAGCGGCGAAGCTGGGCCAGATGGCGTGACACCTTGGGCTGGGAGAGCTCGAGGGCTTCGGTCAGCTCGCAGACACAGAGCTCGCCCTGGTGGCGAATCAGCAGCATCAGCATCAGGCGGGTGTCATCGGCCAGGCACTTGAAGACCTCCACGGGGGTCAGTGATATCACGGTGTCCTCGCCTCCTCGGTTATTCCGCCCACCATGTGGCGCTCGCCCCTCAAGCATCGCGGGGCAACGCCAGGGCCAACGCCGCACTGGCTGCTACCAGCGCCGCCGATACTCCCAGGCAGGCGGCCAGCCCCTGGGCCTGGTAGAGCCAACCGGACAGCAGTGTCCCGACGAGTCGACCCATGGCGTTGGCCATATAGTAGAAGCCCACGTCCATGGACACGCCGTCGGCCCGGGCGAAACGCACGATCAGGTAGCTGTGCCAGCTCGAATTGACGGCGAACAGCACGCCGAAGGCCAGCAGGCCAGCCACCAGCCAGCCCACCTCGGCCAACGGCAGCAGGGCCAGCAACGCCGGCAGGCCGGCCAGCAGCGCCGCCAGCCCCACGGTGACGCCCCGCGGGCTCGCGCCGAGCCGAGCCGTCAGCCGCGGCGCCTGGGTCTGCACGCCGCCGTAGCCGATCACCCACAGGGCCAGCAGGCCGCCCACCGTCCAGTGGCTCCAGCCGTGCTGGTCATACAGGAACACCGGCAACGCCACCACGAACCACACATCCCGAGCGGCGAACAGGCACAGCCGCGCCGCCGAGAGCACGTTGACCGCGCGCGATGACGAAAACACCTCGGTGAACCTGGGCTTGCGTTTGCCGCGCCCCAGATCGGCCGTAAGCCTGACCAGCGACAGTGACAACACCGCGATCAGCATCAGCGCCATGGCGATGACGGCGCCCCGAAAGCCGATCAGCGTCAGCAGCAGCCCGCCTAGGAAGAAGCCGGCGCCCTTGAGGGCGTTCTTGGAGCCGGTAAGGATGGCCACCCAGCGGTAGAGGGCCCCCTGGGCGCTGACGCCACCTTCGGGTACCAGTACCTTGACCGCACTCTTGGCGCTCATCTTGTTGAGGTCCTTGGCGATGCCCGACAGCGCCTGGGCGGCCATCACCCAGGGCACGGTCAGGGCCGCCGCGGGCACCATCAGCATCCCCAGCGCCACGATCTGCAGGCCGAGCCCGACGTTCATGGTGCGGTTGAGACCGAGCCGCGCGCCCAGCCAGCCCCCCACCAGGTTGGTGACTACACCGAAGGCCTCGTAGAAGAGGAACAGCAGCGCTACTTCCAGCGGCGAATAGCCCAACTGGTGGAAGTGCAGCACCACCAGCATGCGCAACGCCCCGTCGGTGAGGGTAAAGGCCCAGTAGTTGCCGGTGATCAGCAGGTACTGGCGGACCTCGAAGGGCAACGCCTTCAGACGTGCGCCGAGTGACAGGCCGTCAGGCATGGTCGCCCCGCTCACCGCCCACCTTCAGCGCCAGTTCGGCGGTGCGATTGGCGTAGCCCCACTCGTTGTCGTACCAGGCATAGAGCTTCAGCTGGGTGCCGTTCACCACCAGGGTCGAGGGCGCATCGATGATCGAGCTGCGCGGGTCGGTTCGGTAGTCGATGGACACCAGGGGGCGCGTCTCATAGCCAAGGATCCCGGCCAGCGGGCCCTCGGCGGCGGCCTCGAGGGCGGCGTTGACCGCCTCCGCCGTGGTCTCGCACTCGAGCTCGAAGACCATGTCGGTCAGCGAGGCGTTGGCCAGCGGCACCCGCACCGCGTGGCCGTTCAGCTTGCCCTCAAGCTCGGGAAAGATGGCGCTGATGGCCCTGGCCGAGCCGGTGGTGGTCGGGATCAGGCTCATGCCACAGGCCCGGGAGCGGCGCAGATCAGGCTTTCGTGGAGAGCTCGGGGCATCGAGGATGGTCTGGGTATTGGTGATGTCATGCACCGTGGTCATCGAGCCGTGGCGGATGCCGAAGGTCTCGAGGATCACCTTGACCACCGGCGCCAGGCAGTTGGTGGTGCAACTAGCCGCGGTGACGATGCGATGCACCCCGGGGTCGTATTCGTCGTCGTTGACGCCCATCACCACGTTGAGCACGCCCTCCTCCTTGACCGGCGCGCTGACCACCACCCGGCCGACGCCCTGATCCAGGTAGGCCTGGAGCCTGTCCTTCGACTTCATCCTGCCGGAGCACTCGATGGCGACATCGCAGCCGGACCAGTCGGCCCCGCCGATAGTGTCATGGCCGGCGAAGGCGATGCGCCGGCCGTCGATCACCAGGCCGTCGGCCTCGGCCCGGATGCCCTGGCCCGGCGACCAGTGGCCGTGGACCGAATCGAACTCCAGCAGGTGAGCGAAGGTGGCGGCGTCGCCACCGGGGTCGTTGAGGCGCACCACCTCGACCTCGCCGGCCTCGACCCGTGGCCAGAGGCTGCGCAGCACGAGGCGTCCGATACGGCCGAAGCCGTTGATGCCGATCTTCAAGGTCATGGGAATGTTCTCCGAGTCGCCGATGGTCTACAGGCCGCCAACATATATGGAATTCCATATATTATGCCATCGGCGTGACGATCGCATGACACGCTCGGAAACGAAGACGGGGAGGCGTGGCCGCCTCCCCGTCGATCCCCTGCGGACGCGCCGCGATCAGCCGTAACGACCGGTGATGTAATCCTCAGCCTTCTTGGTGGCCGGGTTGGAGAACATGGTCTGGGTGTCGTTGTACTCGATCAGCTCGCCAAGGTGGAAGAACGCCGTGTAGTCGGCGACCCGCGCGGCCTGCTGCATGTTGTGGGTCACGGTGATGATGGTGAACTGCTGCTTGAGCTTGTCCATCAAGTCCTCGATGGTCGCCGTGGAGATCGGGTCCAGGGCCGAGGTCGGCTCGTCCATCAGGATGACATCGGGCTGCACGGCAATCGCCCGAGCGATGCACAGGCGCTGCTGCTGGCCGCCGGACAGCGAAGTGCCGGGCTCCTGCAGCTTGTCCTTGACCTCCTCCCAGAGCCCAGCGTCGCGCAGCGAGCGCTCCACCAGCTCGTCGGTGTCGGCCTTGCGGCTCACCAGGTCGTGCATGCGCGGCGCATAGGCGATGTTGTCGTAGATCGACTTGGGAAACGGGTTGGGCTTCTGGAACACCATGCCCACCCGACGACGCAGCGCCACCTCGTCCATCTTCGCTTCGTTGACGTCGCGGCAGTCCATCTCCACCAGCCCGGCGATACGCACGCTGGGGATCAGGTCGTTCATGCGGTTGAGGCAGCGCAGGAAGGTCGACTTGCCGCAGCCGGACGGGCCGATCAGCGCCGTGATGTTCTTTTGATAGACGTCGATGTTGATATCGCGCAGCGCCTGGCTGTCGCCGTACCAGAGGTTGAGGTCGCGCACACGCACGCTCAGCTCGTGGTTGGCCTGCTCGTTGCGGGTCACCGGCTCGCCCGCACTGTGACCGGTCATGGGCGTCATGCTCCGCTGGGCAACTTTAATGTTCATCTTGGCATGTCCTGTGTCGGGCCGCATGGCTTACCAGCGACGTTCGAATTTCTTGCGCAGCACCACAGCGGTGGCGTTGAGGGTGATCAGCACGGCAAGCAGCACCAGGATGCCGCCGGAGGTCTTCTCGATGAAGGCGCGGTCGGGCTCGCCCGCCCAGGTAAAGATCTGCGCCGGCAGCACCGTAGCCGCCTCGTTGAAGGAAGCAGTGACGTCGGGGATGAAGGCCACCATGCCGACGATGATCAGCGGTGCCGTCTCGCCCATGGCCTGGGCCAGGCCGATGATCGAGCCGGTCATGATGCCCGGCAGGGCCAGCGGCAGGACATGGTCACGCACCACCTGCCAGCGCGAGCAGCCCACCCCGAAAGCGGCATGGCGGATCGAGTCCGGCACGCTGCGCAGCGCCGTGCGGGTGGCGATGATGATCACCGGCAGGGTCATCAGCGCCAGCGTCAGGCCGCCGACCACCGGCGAGGAGCGCGGTACGCCGAAGAAGTTGATGAAGATCGCCAGGCCCAGCAGGCCGAACAGGATCGAGGGAATGGCCGCCAGGTTGTTGATGTTGATCTCGATCAGCTGGGTGAAGCGGTTATCCGGGGCGAATTCCTCGAGATACACCGCGGTCATCACGCCGATCGGGAAGGACACCGCCAGGGTCACCAGCAGAGTCATCACCGTGCCCATGGCGGCGGCCGCAATGCCGGCGAGCTCGGGCATCTTGGAATCGCCGCTGGTGAAGAAGGTGGTGTTGAAGCGCAGCTCGGCGCGGCCCTCGTCCACCAGTCGATCGACCACCGCCTGCTGGCCCGAACTGAGCCGCGAATGGTGGCCCTTGAGGTACTGGTCGACCTGGCCGTCGGCCAGCACCCACTCCATGCGGGTGGTGCCGAGCAGGCCGGCATCGTCTTCCATGCGGCCCGGAATCAGGCGCAGGTAGCCGCGGCTGACCAGCGGGCGGACATCCTCCTGGACGGCAGCCAGGGGCAGTTCAGCGGCGCGTTCGCTGTAGTCGACCTCGACCTGGATCTGCGCCTGCTGGAAGGCCGGCAGGCCCTTGACCAGCATATCGGCGAAGAACAGCACCAGGAACAGGCCGGCCAGCCCCAGGGCCCCCATGGACATCCACTTCAGGCGGGCGGACTTGCGATGACGACGCCGAAGCTGGGCGCTGATCTCGTCGAAGGATTGGCTCATCGGAATGGCTCCCAGCGTTAAAGGTTATTGATCCGGTACTTCTCGCGGAACCGGCGGATCATGATCACCGAGACCAGGTTCAGCGACAGGGTGACCACGAACAGCACCAGTCCCAGGGCGAAGGCCGAGAGGGTCTCGGCGCTGGCGAACTCCTGATCGCCGGTCAGGGCGGCGACGATGCGCACCGTCACGGTGGTCATGTCCTCCAGCGGATTGACGGTCAAGTTGGGCCGCATGCCGGCGGCCATCACCACGATCATGGTTTCGCCCAGCGCCCGGGAGACCGCCAGCAGCGAGGCAGAAATGATGCCCGGCAGGGCCGCCGGCACCACCACGTCGCGGATGGTCTCGGCCTTGGTCATGCCCAGCGCCAACGACCCCTGGCGCATGCTGTCCGGCACCGAATTGATGACGTCATCGGACAGCGAGGAGATGAACGGGATGATCATGATGCCCATGACGATGCCGGGGGCCAGGGCGTTGTTGAAGGAGGCCTCGAAGCCAAGCGCGCCGGCTACGTCGACGATGATCGGCGCCACGGTGATGGCGGCGAAGAAGCCATAGACCACGGTGGGAATGCCGGCCAGCACCTCGAGTACCGGCTTGGCCAGGGTCCGCACGCGCGCCGGCGCGAACTCGGCCATGTAGATCGCCGCCAGCAGCCCCACGGGGATCGCCACCAGCATGGCGATGGCGGAGATCATGAAGGTGCCGGCAAACAGCGGCACCGAGCCGAACTGGGCGGCACTGCCGCCTTCCTCGGCGCGTCCGGCGGCCTCGAGGAAGCTGGCCCCGGGATTCCAGGTGGTGCCGGTGATGAAGTCCCAGAAACTCTGCATCTGGAAGAAGCGGATGGCCTCCCCCACGATGGAGATCAAGATCCCGAATGTCGTGAAGATCGAGATCAGCGCGGCGCCGGCCAGGATGAAGCGGATGACCCGCTCGATGGCCTTGCGCGCATGGAAGTCAGGGCGCACCAGACCGATGCCGGCGGCCAATCCCGCACAGGCCACGACCATGCTGGCAGCCAACAGGTAGAGGGGCGGAATCGCCGCGCCCAGCAGCAGCATCGCGAAGGCGCCGACCGCTCCCACGACAATCGCCGGCCCGGCGGTGGTCAGCACGCTGAACCAGGCGTACTGATCGGGCTGGGCGTACATGGACATGCCGGCGGCGCGCACCTTGGCGGCCTTGGCCCGTCCCAGGAAGAAGGCTATCAGACCCAGCACCAGCAAGGTGCCGCAGAACAGAGCGAGGAGTTGATTGGTCTGCATAGGTGTCTCTCGGCGGAATGGATCCGCGGGGCCCAAACCGGCACCCCGCCGGAACGTGCGCCGGCCGACAGCCCCTGGCTGCCGGCCGGTTCAGGGCTGGAACCCGGCCTCTTACTTGAGGTCGGCCAGCTCGAGTGCCTCGTGATTCTCGACCGCGCTGCGGGCCTCGGCACGCATGTCTTCCGGCGCCGGAATCAGGCCAATGCCCTTGAGGTAGCCGAGATCGCCGATCATCTGCTCGCTCATGAACATGTTGGCGTACGCGTTCATGGCCGGGACCTCGTCGGCGTGCTGGTTCTTGACGTAGAAGAACAGCGAACGGGACACCGGATACTCACCGCTGCCGATGGCCTCCGGGGTCGGCTCGACGCCGTCGATGCTGGAACCGATCAAGCTGTCGGCGTTCTCCTCGAGGAAGGAGTAGCCGAAGATACCGAAGGCGTCGGTGTTCTCGGCCAGGCGCTGAACGATCAGGTTGTCGTTCTCGCCGGCGTCGATGAAGGCGCCATCGGCACGGATGTCGGTGTAGCCCTCGCCGCCGTAGGCCTCCATGTCCTCTGAGGCGGCTTCCATCACCAGCTCCTCGAAGGCGTCGCGGGTGCCGGAAGTGGTGGGCGGCCCGTAGACGGCGATCTCGCGATCCGGCAGCGACGCGTCGATGTCGCTCCACTGGGTGTAGGGGTTGTCGACCAGTTCACCGTCGACCGGGACCTGGGCGGCCAGGGCCAGGAACAGCTGCTCGCGGCTCAGGTTCATGGCCTCGTTGGCACTGGACTGAGCGAAGGCGATGCCGTCATAGCCAACGAAGGCCTCGGTGATGTCGGTCACGCCGTTCTCGGCGCAGCGCTCGAACTCGGAGGGCTTCATGCGGCGCGAGGCGTTGGTGATGTCCGGGGTATCGTCGCCGACGCCGTTGCAGAACAGGCGCAGGCCACCGCCGGAACCGGTGGACTCGATAACCGGGGTCGGATAGTCGGTGGTGGCGCCGAATTCCTCGGCCACGTAGCTGGCAAACGGATAGACGGTGCTGGACCCGACGATGCGAACCTGGTCGCGGGCTTGGGCGACACCGACCACGCCCATGACGGCGGCAGCGATAGCGGTGGTCTTGAGGATGCGGTTCATGGAGAAAGCTCCTGTTCTGAGAAGTGATCATCCTGCGCGAGACACACGATGCCCCACGAAAATGACAGCTTCATGACAAGTGCTAACTCGTGCCGACCGCATCGTCGGCGAAGGGAAACAGTCGCCCTGGCACCCAGCGGCCAGGGCAGCACCGACCGAGCGGTCGGCGCGGAGGAAAGCCATCTCAGTGGAGGGCGGCGCGCCCCACCAGTCGCCGCAGGGCCAGGTTGCCGGCCAGCGACACCAGTAGCATGGTCAGCACCATCGGCCAGGCACTGTCGACCTCGAAAGCACTCACCACCACACCGGCCAGGGCCCCACAGGTGAACTGTATGCAGCCCAGCAGTGCCGTGGCGGTAGCGCTCATGTGGCTGAAATGCTCGAGCAGCGAGGCGATGGCGTTGGGTGTGATCAACCCGACCATTCCCATGAACAGCATGATCAGCGGCACCACGTTCACCAGCGAATCCAACCCGGTGGCCACCAGCGCCACCAGGGCAATGGCCACACCGAATTGCACGCCCAGCCCCAGGCGCATGTTCTGCTGTGGCGTGCGCCGCCGCAGCAGGCGGATGTTGACCCGGTTGGAGAGCGCCATGACCACCACATTGGCGCCGAACACCAGCGGATAGACCGCCGGTGACACGCCGTAGTGGGTCATGTAGAGAAAGGGCGAGGCGGTGATGAAGGCGAACATCCCGGAGAAGGTCGCAGCTACGGAGAGCACATAACCCATGCCCTCGCGATGACGCAGCACGCTGGCGTAGTTGCGAAGCACCTGGCGCGGCGAGGCCACCGGGGCATCAGGGGCCCGTGTCTCCGGCAGCCGGGTGCCCATGAACCACAGCAGGAAGGCCGCATAAGCGGCCAGGAAGGCGAAGATCAGCCACCAATCGGCCAGATACAGCAGGCCGCTGCCCACCGCCGGCGCCACCAGCGGCGCCAACATCAGGATCATCGCCATGGTCGACATCACCTTGGCCGCCTCGCGCCCGCTGAAGCAGTCACGCACGATGGCCGCCGAATTGACCACGCAGGCTCCGCCGCCGAGGGCCTGAACGAAGCGCCAGGTCAGCAGCTCGCCCAAGGTATCCACCTGGATGATCATCAGGCTGGCCAGCAGGAAGACCACCAGCCCGGTCAGCAGCACCGGGCGGCGCCCCAGGCGATCGGACATCGGCCCGCCGGCCAGCTGGCCGAAGGCGAAGCCGAGCAGGAAGATGCTGATCGACAGCTCGGTGTGGTGAATGCTTTCCCCCACCGCCGCGGCCAGCGCCGGCATGGCCGGCAGATAGGCATCGATGGCGAAGGGGGCCAGGGCGGTATTGATGGCGACCAGCAGGGCCACGCGTCGGGCATTGAGGGACAAGGAGCCTCCAGAACAATATCCACTAGGGCGCTAATGGTAACCCAAGTGCCAGCCTCTTGCCGGGATCACCTATATTCGCCTACCGGCCCTTGCTAGAGTGACAAGCCAGATACCACGGAGGACGCATGACCCATGGCTGACGACCTGCTGACGCAACTCAAAGACATGACCACGGTAGTGGCCGACACCGGCGACATCGAAGCCATTCGCCGTTTCCAGCCCACCGACGCCACCACCAATCCATCGCTGATCCTGCAGGCCGCCCAGCAGGAGGGCCGCCGCCAGCGACTGGGCGAGATCGCCCGACAGGCCACCGACATCGATGACGCCCTCGACGCAGTCGCGGTGGAAATCGGCAGCGAGATCAGCGCCCTGGTGCCCGGCTACGTGTCCACCGAGGTCAGCGCGCGGCTGTCCTTCGACACCGAGGCCTCGCTGGCCCGGGCCCGTTCACTGATCGACCGCTACCAGCGACACGGCGTGGATCCATCGCGGATCCTGATCAAGCTCGCCTCCACCTGGGAAGGTATTCGTGCCGCCCAGGTCCTGGAACGCGAGGGCATCCACTGCAACCTGACGCTGATGTTCGGCGTCGACCAGGCCCGCGCCTGCGCGGATGCCGGCGTCACCCTGGTCTCGCCCTTCGTCGGCCGCATCCTCGACTGGCACAAGTCTCGGGAACCAGAAGCCGACTTCGAGGGTGATCGCGACCCGGGCGTGCAGTCGGTCAAGCGCATCTACGAGCATTTCAAGGGCCACGGCTACGAGACCATCGTGATGGGCGCCAGCTTCCGCAACAGCGGCGAGATCAAGGCGCTCGCCGGCTGCGACCGGCTGACCATCTCGCCGACCCTGCTGGGCGAGCTGGCCGAGAGTCACGGTCACCTGGCGCGTCGCCTGTCCCCGCTGGACGCTGAGACCCGCGCCCCAGAACCGCAGAACGAGGCCGAGTTCCGCTGGGCCCTGAACGAAGATGCCATGGTCACCGAGAAACTGGCCGAAGGCATCCGCAAGTTCATGGCCGACCAGCGCAAGCTCGAGACGCTGCTGGGCGAGCTCCGCCAAGGCTGAACGACGCGCGGGAGTCGCCTTTCGGCGACTCCCGCGGAATGAGAAGCACGATGCAATCGGACTCGCGCGGAAAACGACTCACTCAGCCCCGGTGTGGCGTGGTCTCCTGATCCTCGAGCATTTCCACCAGCGGCTGGAACTGCTCGCGATTGTGCTCATTCATGTGCATCAGAATACGATGCGCCTCGAGGATGCGTTCACGCATCTGCGCCTCGTCGGCAGGAACTTCGGGCAGGTCACGCAGCTCATGGGGCTCGGTGATCGGCGAATCCACGAGGGTGAAGTAATGGGCGAAGCCCATGACGTCGAGCATGCGCCGGACGTCGGGATTGTCGACGACGATGGTCGGCGGCTGACGCAGTCGGCCCTGCAGCGCCATGGCGACCTTGGCCAGGAAACCGAGCGCCGTGGAATCGACATTGGTGGCCTCGCGAAGGTCCACCATCACCGCCTCCAGCCCCGGGGTCTCGGCCAGGCGCTGGGCCTGGGTGTCGAGGGTCGCACACAGCGTCAGGCGAACGTCTCCACAAAGCTTGAGTACGAACACCCCGGAATCGAACGCCGCCTTGATGCGGCCTTCATGCATCATCATTGCCAAATCCGCTCAACATCATGATCGTCAGGTCATCGGGAAGCTCGTCATGGCCGGGGGCGTGCTCGGCGACCTCAGTATCATCGTCGGCGATCTTGTCGCCCAGGGCAAGGCCGTCGCGCAGCGCCGACAGCGTCTCGCTGTCCCGGGCCCGCCTGCGCAGTTCCTCGAGACGCGACTCGAGCGTTTCACCGGGCAGGCACTCGAGGATGCCATCGGAGCACAGCCACAGCCGAAAGTCGGCCGGCAGCTCACAGCCCAACTGCGGGTATTCGACATCCGGAAACAACCCCACCGGCATGCCCTCCCCCGCGAGGTAGCGAGCTTCGCCCTCTTCGACCAGCAGCGGCATGGGCAACTGAGCACCGAGCGAATAGTGCAGATAGCGACGCTCACGGTCAATGACGCCGACGAACAGCGTGGCATGCTTGCCGATGCCCGTGTCGAGCAGCTCACGATTCAAGCCGGCCAGCCAGCGCGGCGCCAGGCATTCCGGATGTTGGCCGTCCCACTCGTGCTGCCAGCGGTTGGACAACGACTTGAGCAGCACGGTAACGAAGGCCGAGGAGGCTCCGTGCCCCGACACGTCGGCGAAATAGAACAGGGTATAGCGATCGTCGAAGCGCTGGAAGTCGAGGAAGTCGCCGGACAGGTACAGTGACGGCGCCAGCCAGTAGTCGCAGATCACCCCGCCCACGCTCTGGGGCCGAGGCGGCAGCAGCTTGCGCTGGATCTGGCCGCCGGCCTGCTGGTCGAGGCGCAGCATCGCCAGATGGGTTTCGAGGCGCTCGTTGAGTTCGGCCAGCCGCGCCCGATCGTGCTCGCGCTCCTGGGCCAGCCGGTTGAGGTCGATGACGCGACGAATCATGCGTCGCAGCAGGTGACCGTGCCGGCGCGGCTCGACCACGTAGTCGACCAGGCCGGCATCGACGGCCCTCAGCAGCTCGCTGTCCTGGCGATCGTCGCTGACCACCAGGGTCGGCACGCGTTCAGCCAGATCTCCCCAGGCATCGCTGGGCAGCGCGCGTGAATGCGCCACCACCAGGGCGGCATTTTGCGGCAGTTGCTCGGCGTTCTCCACGGCGATCACCGCCAGCCCGTCCTTGGCAATGATCTCGGCCAGGGCGTCGCGCTCGGGCCCGGGAACGTCGATCAGAGCAATCAGCTCGTTGGCTCCAGGCATGCTGTCATGGCCTCATTCGGCGAAGGCGTCATCGAAGTCGGCATCGTCGAAGTCGAACTCATCGGTGGCGAAGGGATCTTCGCCCAGTTCGCCGTCGTTGACCTCGAAGCGTCGACGCTGCAACCAGCTGTCGCGGATGAAACTGTAGCGATCGCCGCGAATCAGGCGCTCCTGGTCGAGCAGTCCCGCACGGGTATCGATGACATCCAGGGCCAACAGCGAATAGCGTACCTTATCCTCCTCCACATAGGTGAGCGGATCGGTGTACATGTCCACCGGCAGCCCGGCAGTATCGCGCACCGTGCTCGGCCCCAGCAGCGGCAGCACCACGTAGGGCCCCTCGCCGACGCCCCAGGTGGCCAGGGTCTGGCCGAAATCTTCCTCGCGACCGGTCAACTCCATGTGCGAGGCCACGTCGAAGAAGCCGAGCACGCCCACCGTGGAGTTGATCAAGAAGCGCCCCGTGGCAATACCAGCGTTACTGCCCTTGCCCTGCAGCAGGCTGTTGAGGGTGGTACGAATCTCGCCAAGATTCGAGAAGAAGTTGCCGACGCCCGTTTCCACCGGGTCCGGGGTCACGAATCGGTAGCCCTGGGCCGCCGGCTTGAGGGCATAGCGATCGAGGGTCTCGTTGAAGGCGAACACCTGGCGGTTGAAACCCTCCCAGGGGTCCTCGGGTCGGGAGCGCTCGCTGGTGGCAGTGGACGCACAACCCGTCAGCAGGGCCAGCGCGCACAGCGCCGCCAGGCCACGTCCGGCCTGGCGCATCGGGGCATGTGAGGTCATTGCTGGAGCAGTCTCCCTACGCATCTTTCTATCGTCCATATCGGTCTCAGCGTCGCTGGATCACGACGCTGCCGGCACTGTAGCCCGCGCCGAAGGAACACACCACCCCGAGTGAGCCCGCCGGCAAGTCCTGGCGGTGCAAATGCAAGGCGATGATCGAGCCGGCTGAGCTGGTATTGGCGTAGCGATCGAGAATGATCGGCGCTTCCGCGGGACTCGGGTCGCGGCCCAGGACCCGTCGGGCGATCAGGTCATTCATGTGACGGTTGGCCTGATGCAGCCACAGACGATCGAGCGTCTCCCCAGACAGTGACAGCTCGACCAGGTGATCGCCGATCAACGAGGCCACCATCGGGCAGACGTCCTTGAATACTCGTCGACCCTCCTGGACGAACAGCCGATCGGCAGCCAGCGGATCGGCGTCGGTGACCCGGTCGAGGAAGCCGGCATTGTTGCGGATGGCATTGGAGAAACGGGTCACGAGTCGCGTCCCCAGGATCTCGAAGCCCCCCTTGGCACTGGCCAGGCTGGCATCCTCGAGAACGATGGCCGTACAGGCATCGCCGAAGATGAAATGGCTGTCGCGGTCGCGGAAGTTGAGATGCGCCGAGCAGATCTCGGGGTTGACCACCAGGGCGCGGCGCACGCCGCCGCCGCGGATGGCATTGGCGGCGGCGTCGATGGCAAAGGTCGCCGAGCTGCAGGCCACATTCATGTCGTAGGCGTGGCCGGAGGCGCCCAGGCCCGCCTGCAGCTCCACGGCCACCGCCGGATAGGCACGCTCCAGGTTGGAACAGGCCACGATCACCAGATCGATGTCAGCGGCCTCGACGCCCGCCGCGGCCAAGGCCTCATTAGCCGCCGCCAGCCCCATCTCGCACTGGATCGAGGGCTCGTCATTGCGTCTTCCGGGCAGCCTGGGGCGCATCCGGGTCGGATCGAGGATACCCTCGGCGTCGAGCACGTAGCGGTTCTCGATGCCCGAGGCCTTGACGATGAAGTCACTGCTCGACGGTTCGAGCCTTGCCGTCTCGCCCGCCTCGGCGCGCCTGGCGTTCTCGGTCTCTACCCAGGCGTTGAAGGCATCCACCAGGGCGTCGTTGCCGATGGCATGCGGCGGGGTGTAGAGGCCGGTGCCGGTGATGATCACATCCGTCATGCATGTCTCCTTGGGCCGGCGCGTGGCTGCTGTCCTGGCCGGCCAACTCGTGAATCAGCCACGCCCGATGAGCTCCTTCCAGCGCTTCTCGAGACGCTTCTCCGATACCGGCATCCGGGTCCCCAGCTGCTGGGCGAACAGCGACACGCGCAGTTCCTCGATCCACCAGCCGAACTCGACCAGCGCCGGATCCTCAACGCCTCCGCGACGCTCGCTCTCGCGCCGAGCCATCCACCTGGACTCGAAGTCCTGCACCGCCTGCATGTGCATCTGGTCGCGCATGCGCTCCCTCGGCGCCTTCTCCAATCGAATCTGTGCGGCGTCCATATAGCGCGGGTACTCCGTCAGCCAGTCGCCGGCCTCGGTGAGGAAGCCAGGATGCACCAGACGCTGCATCTGGGCCTTTAGATCACTGTAAACCAGCGCCAGCGAGAGGTTGAGGTTGCCCTTCAACGCCTTGGTCACCGCCAGATGCCCCTCCAGCGCCTGCTTGAGGGTACCGAGCCGTTCCTCGGCGTGGGGCACCAGGGCGTCGCGTGTCTGGGCCAGGCGCGCCTCCAGTTCATCGCGAGAGCGTGGCAGCGGGTCGACGGCCACCACCTGCTGGAACACGGCGCTGACCAGATCCTCGGCCAACTGGCGCTTGCTGCCTACCTTGGCGAACAGCAGCGCGCAGGGCGAAAGGCCGGGCAGGCGCTCGATGGCGCACACCTGATCGGGCAGGCGCGACATGGCGGCGCGCACCACGCCGCGGCGATGGGCCTCGCGCGCCTTGTCGGGATGGTCGAACAGCTCGACCCTCAGGCTGTCGTCGTCAGGCACCACGGCCGGATAGGCCTCGACGCGGATGCCGGCCTGGGTGGTGACCCTGGATTCCGGCAGCGGTGCCTCGGGCAGCGTCTCCAGCGCATCCGCCTCGCTGGCCTCACTGGCCAGCGCGCGAGCGCCCTCACCGGCGGCGGTCTCGAAACGCTGCTCCAGGGCGCGAATGTCGCGCCCCTGGCCAAGTTCTCGTCCCTCATGGTCGACCACCCGCAGGTTCATCACCAGGTGCGGCTCGAGCTGATCGACCCGCCAGTCATCGGGATGCAGGCGAACCCCTGTCTTGACCCGCAGGAACTCGCCCAGCGCCTCGGTAAGCGACACGTCGTCCGGCGTCATGGCCTGCAAGGCGGCGTCTACCCAGTCGGGAATCGGCACCACCTGGCGGCGGATCGACTTGGGCAGCGACTTGAGCAGCGCAATGCACTTCTCGCGCAGCAGGCCCGGTACCAGCCACTCAAGGCGCGCTTCGGACAGCTGCGGCAACATCGCCGCCGGCACGGTCAGGGTCACGCCGTCGTCGGCGGCGCCGGGGGCGAAATGATAGCTCAGCGGATAGCGCACGCCGTTCAACGCCAGCTCGTCGGGGTAATCGGCCTGGGTGACCTCCTCCGCCTCCCGGGCCAGCAGCGCGGCACGGTCGAACTTGAGCACGTCCGGGGCGTCGCGCTCGGCCTGCTTGCGCCAGGCCTCGAAGCCCTTGCCGTTGACGATGTCCTCTGGGATCCGTGCGTCGTAGAAGTCGAACAGCGCCTCCTCGTCGACCAGGATGTCGCGCTTGCGGGCGCGGTCCTCGAGGTCCTCGACCTCTTCCACCAGCGCGCGATTGTGAGCGAAGAACTCGCCGCGGGTCTTGAACTCGCCCTCCACCAGCGCCCGGCGGATGAAAAGCTCCCGGGACTCTGCCGGCGCGATCGGGCCATAATGCACCCGGCGGCGGTTGACGATCGCCAGACCGAACAGCGTGACCTGCTCGAAGGCCACCACCTGGGCGCGCTTCATCTCCCAGTGTGGTTCGCTGTAGCTGCGCTTGACCAGATGGCCGGCCAGCGGCTCGATCCAGGCCGGATCGATCTTCGCCACGGTGCGGGCAAAAAGCTTCGACGTCTCGACCAGCTCGAAGGCCATCACCCACTTGGGCGTTTTCTTGGAGAGTCCCGAGCCGGGATGGATCATGAACTTGCGGTTGCGCGCGCCCTGATACTCCCGATTCTCCAGGAAATGGCCGAGGTGCGACAGCAGCCCCGGCAGTAGCGCCTTGTGCAGCCGCACGGCGCTGTCACGGCGGGCCTTCTTGGCGGTCTCACCATCGTCATCAACCGGCGGAAGCGGACTCGGCGCCGGGACGTCGATGTCCATGTCGCGCAGCAGCTGACGCAGCTGGCGGAAAGTGTCGTGCCACTCGCGCAGGCGCAGATAGTTGAGGTAGTGATCCTTGCACCAGCGGCGCAGTCGGTTGCCGGAGAGCTCCTCGCGGGCGGCCTCGAAGCCGTGCCACAGGTTGAGCAGCGCCACGAAATCGGAGTCCGGATCCTGCCAGCGGCGGTGGGCCTGATCGGCGGCCTGGCGCTTCTCGGCCGGGCGGTCGCGCGGGTCCTGGATAGCCAGCGCCGAGACCACCACCAGCACCTCGCGCAGCCCGCCCTGCTCGGCACCGGCCAGCAGCATGCGCGCCAGGCGCGGGTCGATGGGCAACCGCGCCAGCTTGCGGCCGAGCGGCGTGATGCGCTGGCCCTCGTCCACCGCACCGAGCTCGAACAGCAGCCGGAAGCCGTCGGTGACGAAGCGAGAATCGGGCGGATCGACGAACGGAAAGGCCTCGATGCTGCCGAGCTTCAACGACAGCATCGACAGTATCACCGAGGCCAGGTTGGTGCGCCGGATCTCGGGATCGGTGAATTCGGGGCGACCAAGGTAGTCCTCCTCGTCATAGAGGCGGATGCATACCCCCTCGGCCACGCGGCCGCAGCGGCCCTTGCGCTGGTCGGCGCTGGCCTGGCTGACCGCCTCCACCGGCAGGCGCTGGATCTTGGCCCGGTAGCTGTAGCGGCTGATGCGCACCAGGCCCGGGTCGATCACGTAGCGGATGCCCGGTACGGTCAGGGACGTCTCGGCGACGTTGGTCGAGAGCACGATTCGCCGCCCGCGATGCGCGGCGAACACGCGGTTCTGCTCGGCGTTGGAGAGCCGCGCGTAGAGCGGCAGAATCTCGGTGTCGCGCAGCTCGGCGCGTCGCAGGGTGTCGGCGGCCTCGCGGATCTCGCGCTCGCCCGGCAGGAACACCAGGATGTCGCGGGGGCCATGGAACCAGCGCTTCTCGCGCTCGATGGCCTCGATCTCCTCCACCGCCTGCAGGATGCCCTCCTGCAGGGTGCGGTCCTCCTCATCCTCGGCCTCGCGGGTTAGCGGCCGATAGCGCACCTCCACCGGATAGGTGCGCCCGGACACTTCGACCACCGGTGCCGGGGTCGGCGTGCCGTCCGGCCCCTTTAGCGCGAAGTGCTCGGCGAAGCGTTCCACGTCGATGGTCGCCGAGGTGATGATCACCTTGAGGTCGGGGCGACGCTCGAGCAGGCGCTTGAGGTAGCCGAGCAGGAAATCGATGTTGAGGCTGCGCTCGTGGGCCTCGTCGATGATGATCGCCTCGTAGCGCCTGAGGTCGGGATCATGACGGGTCTCGGCCAGCAGGATCCCGTCGGTCATCAGCTTGACCAGGGTGGCATCGTCGGTGTGGTCGGTGAAGCGCACCTGATAGCCGACCTGCTCGCCCAGCGGTACGTCCATCTCCTCGGCCAGGCGAGTGGCCACCGAGCGGGCCGCCAGCCGACGCGGCTGGGTATGACCGATCAACCCGCGTCGTCCAAGCCCCAGCTCCAGGCACAGCTTGGGCAACTGAGTGGTCTTGCCCGAGCCCGTCTCGCCGGCCACCACCACCACCTGGTGATCGCGCAGCGCCTCGAGGATGTCCTCGCGGCGCTCGGCCACCGGCAGCTCCTCGGGATAGGCCAGGCGTACCGGGCGCGACGCCCGGGCGTCCACCTTCGCCCGCGAACGCTCGACCTCCCGGCGCAGCTCGGCAAGCCCACGGTCCACCGGCTTGCCCTGCCGACTGCGCCGGATCAGGCCGGCGAGGCGCTTGCCCAGGCGGGGCGCATCGCGCAGCAGCACGCCGTCGAGCTCGCCCTGGAGGGCCTTCAGGGCGGCGGCGTCGGATTCGGGCGCGTCGGGGGCTGGGGTCAGGCTACTCACGATGGACTCAAGGGCTCCGGTGATCGATCAGGCTCGGGACGAAAGAACCCGCATCGGCAGGGCGATGCGGGCCAAGTATTGTAACGCCGAGAGACAGTCGGCGGCTAATCGCACCGAGCTGAGGGCTACGGGCTACGGGCTGCGGGCCTCCAGCTTCGAGCTACGGGCCGCTGGCGGCGCGGCACTTTCCTGAACGTGATCGCGCCTTGGGCAACCGAGCCGGCCTAGGACGCCTGGCCCTCTTCCTTTACCTCATCTCGTAGCTGACGGCGCAGTACCTTGCCCACATTGGTCTTGGGCAGCTCGTCACGAAACTCTACGTAGCGTGGCACCTTGTAGCCGGTCAATTCCCGCTTGCACCAGGCACGCAGGGTCTCGGCATCCAGGTCGGGATCCCTGGCCACCACGAACAGCTTGATCGCCTCGCCACAGGCCTCGTCCGGCACCCCGACGGCGGCCGATTCCACCACGCCGGGATGGTGAGCCACGACGTCCTCGATCTCGTTGGGGTACACGTTGAAGCCGGATACCAGAATCATATCCTTCTTGCGATCGACGATGCGGATATAGCCGTCGTCCTCGAACACCGCGACGTCGCCGGTGTGGAACCAGCCATCGGCGTCGATGGCACGCGCGGTCTCATCGTCGCGGTTCCAATAGCCTTTCATTACCTGGGGGCCTCGGACGCAGAGCTCGCCGGCCTCGCCGCCCAGCAGGTCATTGCCTTCCAGGTCCACGGCCTTGACCTCGGTGCCGGCCACCGGCTTGCCGATCGTGCCGAGCCGTATGGCATCGACAGGGTTGAAGCTGACGATCGGCGAGGTCTCGGTAAGCCCGTAGCCCTCGGCGACCGGGCAGCCGGTCACCTCCTCCCAGCGCTTGGCCACCGCCCGGGTCAGCGCCATGCCGCCGGAGATGGTCAGGTGCAGGCCGGAGAAGTCGAGCGCCCGGAAGTCGTCGCGGTTGCATAGCGCATTGAACAGGGTATTGAGCCCCACGAAACCGGTGAAACGCACCGATTTCAGGGTCTTGATGAAACCGTCCAGATCTCGGGGATTGGGAATCAGCACTGAGTGATTGCCGGTTTCCATCATGAACAGGCAGTTCACGGTGAAGGTGTAGATGTGGTAGACGGGCAGCGGCGCGATGATGGTCTCGCCACCCTCCGCCAGCCCCTGCCCGATCGCCTGGCGTGCCTGGAGCATGTTGGCCACCAGGTTGCCGTGGGTCAGCATGGTGCCCTTGGCTAGCCCGGTAGTACCACCGGTGTACTGCAGGGCAGCGATATCGTCGGCTGCGCGTGCGATCTCACGGTGCTCAAGCAACGCCCCCCGCGACAAGGTATCACGGAAACGCCAGGCACCAGGCAGGCGATAAGAGGGCACCAGCTTCTTGAGATATTTCACCGCAGCATTGATCAACGGCCGCTTGGGGAAGGCATGCAGGTCGGCCAGCTCCGTGACCACTACGTGCGAGAGCTCGGTGTCATCGAGGATTTTCTCGAGCTTGCCTGCCATGTTGGCCAGGATGACGATGGCCTTGGCGCCGGAATCCTTGAACTGGTGAGCCATTTCCCGCTCGGTGTAGAGCGGGTTGGTATTGACGACCACCAGGCCGGCCCGCAGGGCGCCGAACACCGCTACCGGGAACTGCAGGACATTGGGCAACTGGATGGCGATGCGGTCGCCGGGCTGCAGATCGGTCTCGTGCTGCAACCAGGCGGCGAAATCGGCCGACAGGCGGTCAAGCTCTCCGTAGTTCAGGGTCCGGCCCATGCAGGTGAAGGCCGGCTTGTCGGCGAAGCGCTCGATGGCGGCATGAAAGACCTCCATCACCGAGGCATAGGCGTCGCTGTCCTCGAGCTCGGGGCCGCGCAGGACGTAGGGAGTGGCGTGCTCGCTCATGGCATTCTCCAGGCTGTGATCGCCCCGGGCGTTCCGGGTCGCTCCTTGTTGTTCTGGCTCTACCCTATCCCAACCTTTTTGCGAATGTAAAACGACCGATTGAAACTTACGTTTTATAGCTCCCGCAAATCTCGCCGTCACGCCACACCAGCAGCTCGCCGGGGACCATGCGGACCCAATCCTCGTTGTCTGTCAGCGGTTCGGTGGCGATCACCGAGACCACGTCGTCGGGCGTGGTGTGCTCGGCGAAGTTCACCGCCAGTTCGGCATCCGAAAGGTTGGCCTGCCCGAACGGTGCCCGGCGGGTGATATGCGCCAGCTTGGTGGTGCAATAGGTGTAGAGATACTCGCCATCGGCCAGCAACAGGTTGAAGACCCCGAGGCCGCGAAGCCGTTCACAGAGGCGATGCAGTAGGCTCCAGAGCCGGCGGCGATCCGCCGGCGGCTCTGGAAAGGCGCCGCGCAGCTCGCCCATCAGCCAGCAGAAAGCATGCTCGCTGTCGGTACCTCCCACCGGCCGGTAGAAGGACAGCGGCAGAGCCTCCCAGCCCTCGAGCTGACCGTTGTGGGCATAGCACCAGGGCTGGCCCCACATTTCCCGGGTGAAGGGATGGGTATTGGTCAGCCGCACCTGGCCGACATTGGCCTGGCGGATGTGGCTGATCACGATATGCGACTTGATCGGATAATCACGAATCAGCCGGGCGATGGGCGAATCCACCGAGGGGTGAGGGTCGCGGAAATCGCGATAGCCGCCGGCCTCGTAGAAAGCGATGCCCCAGCCGTCGCGGTGCGGCCCCGTGCCGCCGCCCCGATGCAGGAAACCGGTGAAGCTGAAGCAGATGTCGGTCGGCACGT
Organism: Halomonas sp. B23F22_20; assembly: GCF_043496985.1. Classification (NCBI taxonomy): domain Bacteria; kingdom Pseudomonadati; phylum Pseudomonadota; class Gammaproteobacteria; order Oceanospirillales; family Halomonadaceae; genus Halomonas; species Halomonas sp. B23F22_20. The sequence goes on along the minus strand of NZ_JBIEKH010000001.1, from coordinate 249,124 downwards.
TGGCGCTCATGCCCAGCAGCTCACACATAGGGGTCCTCGCGGTGATGATGGACCTTTGAGCGGCGCCTCCGATGCCTCAGCAGCCCGAGCAGCAGCAGACATCCCGCCAGCACCGCGAGCCCCCACAGCCAGGGGCCAGCCGCCCAGCCACGGGCTCGCTCGACCAGCCCCGGCCAGCCGGCCTGCCAGGCCAGGCGAAGCTTGGCTGGCACCGCGTTGACGCCCTCGACGAAGCGGTCGGCGAGGCTCGACGACGCATCGGGTGCAGCCGGGTCATCGGGACCGGCGAAGCGTTCGGCGGCAAGCGTCGGACCGGCCTCGGTGCCGGCGATGCCGATCCGCGCATCGGGATTGAGCATCAGCCGCGGCAGATTCAGTTCGCGAGTCTGACCATCCAGGGTGATGGTCGCGATCAGCGCGAGCGGCTGGCGCAGCTCGGGATCCAGCGCCGGCAGTGACAGGGTCCAGCGTGCCTCACCGACCGCCTCGGCGGTGAGCGACTCACCCCGCAAATCGCCGCGGATGCGAGTATTGCCACGGGTCAGGCGCGGGTGTTCGGCGGCCAGCACCACCCGCTCCGCCGCCGGATCATGCACGGCACCAATCGCCGGCAGGACATTGACCGCCTGACTGCGCTGGCGTGTGAATCCCTCGCCGGAGGCCCGCACCACCAGCCGTGCATTGCCGGTCAAATCCGGCGGCGGTAACTCGCCCATGTAGCGTCCGTCTGCCTCGGCGTCCAGGGTCACCAACGACTGCTCTTCGCCGTCCGCACCCTCCAGGGCCACCTCGAAGGTGAGATTCCCGGGCAGGTCGACCGCGTCCGATTCCGCCTCCAGCCAAGCCTCGACCGGCACCGGGAAACCACGGTACAGCGTGGCGGGCAGCGGCGAGGTGCGCAGATGCCAGGCGCCGCTGACGCTGATGCGGCTGCGTTCACCCACCGCCCCTTCGAGACGCCACTCGCCCGCCTGGGGCTCCGGCAGACGGATCAGATCAAAACGGGGCTCCACTTGCCAGTTCGCTCCTTCCGGAGCCGTCTCGGCCTGGTAGCGGGTACCATCCGGGGCGACCAGGGTCAGCGGAGGGGCGTCGGGCTCGTGGAAGACCAGCGCCGAGAGGCTATCCACCCCTTCGTCAACGATGAAGCGGCCTTCGTCGTCGAGGGGCAGACGGTCGGCCGGAAAGATACGCTCGAAGATATCGAGAAAAGCCCCAAGTAGCCCCTCGGGTGAATCCACCCGGGAAGCCAATCCGCCGGTGTTCTGGGCCAGCCGCTCGACCAGCGCCAGATCGGCCTCGTCGGAGAAGGCGATGGCGTGCACCGCCACCCCCTGGTCGGCGAGCGTCGGCGCCAGCTCCTCCATCAGGCGACGCCGCGAGTCCCGGTCGATGGCAGGCTTGGCGCCACGGGCGGGCGGCAGATCGATGACCCCATCGGTCATCAGTATCAAGTGCCGACCGCCATTGGCCTCGGCCTCACTGGCCCGGCGCAGCGCGGCCTCGATGTCGGTGTACTGCTGATAGTCGCGCAACGCCGGGGGAAGGCCCAGGGCGCGCTCGCGCCAGGCGGACTCAACGCGCCCCAGCGGCAGCGGATTGTCGATCCGTTCACCGAAGGTCCAGACCCCGGCGCTGGCTCCCTCCGGCAGCAGCGAGACCAGAAGCCCCATGGCACTCGCCGCCAGGCGATCGGGATCATGGGCCTTCATGCTACCGGAAACGTCGACGACGACCCGCACGTCCGGTCGCGCCGACGCCGGCGGTGCAGCCGCCATCAGCGCCACGCCGGCCAACCACAGCATCAGCAGCCACCACGAGTGGCTACCCCAACGACCGCGCCAACCTCCGCTACGCATCGCGCATCCTTAGCCGATCACCGGCTCCTGTCGTTGTGCGCCGCCATCCTGGCGGCGTTCTCTCTGACGCCCCTGATCCTCGGTGGCCTCGGCCGCCGCTCCACGCCGGCCGCGACGCCACAGCAACAGGCCGACCAGGGCACCCAGGCCCGCTGACACCACGACCAGCAGCAGCGCCGGGAGCATGGCCCCGGAGTCCCCTTCGAGGAAGGCCAGCCCGCTGACCACCACGGCCGGAGCCAAACCCCTGTAGACTTCCCCCTCTTCCATCAACGGCAGCTGAAAACTGGCCGGCACCCACATTACGCCAGCCACCGCCCAGGTAATCACCAGACGCGGCAGGCGCGGCAGGAACGCCAGACCCAGATAGCCGGTGCCGAGCACCACCAGCGACAGCACGGCATAGCTCAGCCATAGTAGAGACATTGAATCCGAAAGCAGCATCGGTACCTCGTCATTTGCGGCGTCGAAAGACGCACCCTGTTGAATTCACTTCGAGTATGGTACATCCCGCACCATGAAAGCACAGCCGCCACGTGATCCCCGCCAGCCAACGGCCTCCTTCGCCTCCTCCCCGATCGCCGGATTCCGGCGTCCCGAAGACCCCGACTGGCACTGGCTGGAACAGCGCGACGATCCGCAGGTGACGGCCTTCCTCGAGGCCGCCAACGACCAATCCCGGGCCTGGTTCGCACCACTGGACGATCTCACCGAACGCCTCTATCACGGCCACCTGGCCCGTCGCGAGCTGGCCGTTCATGGTCTGCCCACGGCGCTCGACCACTACACGGTGTGGAGCGAAACCGCGGTAGACGCCGATCATCCGGTCTGGTGGCGCCATCTCAACGGCCAACCCGAGCGAGGCGAGCCGTTCTTCGACCTGCAGCGCCGCGCCGCCGACCATGCCTTCTTCGAGGTCGGCGACATGTCGCTATCACCGGACGAAGGCTGGCTGGCCTGGAGTGAAGACACGCGTGGCGACGAGACCTATACCCTATGGCTCAAACGACTGCCCGACGGCGAGCCGCTGGCCCTGCTGGAGGAGATCGGTCCCGAGCTATGCTGGGCAGAGGACGGCGCCACCCTGCTGTTCACCCGCTATGATGCCACCCAACGGCCCGACAGCATCTGGCGATTGCCGCTTCGACTCGGCGCGACACCCACGGCGGACGAGCCGGCGCTGATGCTGCGCGAGGACGACCCGGAATTCTGGCTGGGGCTTGGCAAGACACGCTCCCGCGAGTGGCTGATGCTGGAGTCCGCCTCCAAGGACACCAGCGAGGTCCACCTGGTTCCGGCAGCCGCACCGACGACGACGCCCACGCTGTTCCAACCTCGCGAGCGCGGCGTGGAGTACGGCGTGGATCACCGACCCGGCCATTTCTACGTGCTGCACAACCGCGAGGCGCCCCATTTCTGCCTCGACCGGGTCGACGAGGCCGCCCCTCAGGGCAAGCCCGAACGGCTGATCGAACACCGCGAAGACACCACCCTCGAAGGCATCGATGCCTTCGCCTGGGGCCTGGTGGCCACCGAGCGCGACCATCACCAGGCCCAGGTGCATCTGAGGGTACTCGAGCTCGATGAGCGCCACATACTGCGTCGCAATGAGCGGCTGACGCTACCCGAGACGCCCTGCAGCCTGTCGCTTGCCGACGCGCCGCACTTCGCCGAGCGGTGCCTGCGACTGCGCGAGGAGTCCTTCACCCTGCCGGTGACCTGGACCGAGCTGGACCTGGACAGCGGACGCCGGCGACGCCTCAAGCAGCAGCCGGTGCATGGCGACCTCACGCCCGACCAGTTGGTCTGCGAGCGACTGTGGGCCACCTCCCACGACGGCGAGCGCATCCCGGTCTCGGTGGTGATGCGCGCCGACCTGAGCGGTCATCCGCTGCCCACCCTGCTCTACGGCTACGGCGCCTACGGTGAGGTGCTCGACCCCTGGTTCTCGGTGGCCCGCCTGGAACTGCTAGCGCGGGGCGCCGCCTTCGCGGTGGCCCACGTGCGCGGCGGCGGCGACCGTGGGGAGCCCTGGTACCTGGCTGGCAAGCTCGAGCACAAGGCCAACAGCTTCCAGGACTTCCTGGCCGCCCGCGACGCCCTGGTCGAGCAGGGGTTCAGCGACGATGAACGCCTTGTCGCCTATGGCGCCAGCGCCGGCGGGCTACTGGTGGGAGCCAGCCTCAACCTGGCGCCGGAAGGCTTTTGCGCCGCGGTACTCGACGTGCCCTTCGTCGACGTGCTGCGCACCATGGAGAACCCCGATCTGCCGCTGACCACCGCCGAGTACAGCGAGTGGGGCGACCCACGCGAGCCAGCCGCGCGGCGCCGCATACGCGACTACTCGCCGCTCGACAACCTCCCTGAGCGCCCCTGGCCGCCGGTGTTCCTGCAAGGCAGCTGGCACGACACCCGGGTGCCCTACTGGGAGCCGGCCAAGCTGTATGCCCGCCTCACCGAGCTGGCCGAGGGCAGCGGGCTGTCCTCGCACGACCATCCCACACTGCTGCGAACCGACCTTGAAGCCGGCCACGGCGGCGCCTCGGGGCGCTTCAAGGGCTGGCACGACAACGCCCGCCAGGATGCCTTCATCCTGTGGGCGCTGGGGCTGGAAACGCGGGAAGCCTGAGCGACGTGCACACCAGGCGTCACCACGAAGAAGGCGGCCAAGAGGCCGCCTTTCTCATTTACCCATCGATCGGAAGAATCGCGATGATATGGTCCTCGAGCTCTTCCTCGGGGACCTCGGACTGGGACACCGCGAAACTGCGCACGCTGATGCCCTTGCGATGCACCCGCTCGGGGTCACCGGAGATCAGCGGATGCCAGCCGGCAAGCTTGCGCCCCTCGGCCAGACGCCGGTAGGCGCAGGACCTGGGCAGCCAGCGGAACTCCTCGATGCGTTCGACGGTGAGCTGCTGGCAGTCCGGCACCTTTTCGAAGCGATGAGCGTAATCGCTGCAACGACAACCCTGGATGTCGAGCAGCTCGCAGGCCACGTTGAGCACCGCCAGGTCACCTTCGTCGTCCTGGAACTTGAGCAGGCAGCACTGACCACAGCCGTCGCACAGCGCCTCCCACTCCTCATTGGTCAGCTCCTCCAGCGGGAAGCGCTCCCAGAAACGTTCTCTCATCGTCACCGTCGTCGATCGGTTAGTGGCAAACAAGCCGCGAGCAGCGAGCCCCGGGCAGCGAGCGATTCATCGCAAGCCCGCAGCCCGCAGCCCGCAGCCCGCAGCCCGCAGCCCGCAGCCCGCAGCCCGCAGCCCGCAGCCCGCAGCCCGCAGCCCGCAGCCCGCAGCCCGCAGCCCGCAGCCTAGTATTTTGCTTCCGTGGGCGTCCGGTAAAGATCCAGCAGATACGCTTCCTTGGCCGGCGGCATCTGCAAATAGAAGCCCTTCTCCGCGATGGCGGCCATCACCTCGGCGCCGCGGGTTCGGGCCAGCGGCTTGTCCGGCGACAGAATCAGCGTCATCGCCGAGACCGGCTCACCGAAGCGCTCGAGCAGCGCCTCAGGCACGTCTACGAGACCGCGACGCTTGTCCACGTAGAGGTACATCTCTTCCTTGCGCGGGCTCTTGAAGACCTCGCACAACAGCTTGCCGTTCAGGGTCGTCATGCGGGTTCTCCCACCTCGTTCAGGGTACGCTCCAGTGTCGCGGCCAGGCGCTCGCCGCGCCAACCGACCGGCAGCGGCAGTGGCCGCCCGCGCAGCCGGGCGCTGGCCAGGGCCTCGAGGTCACGGCGTCGCATCAGCACCTCCGGCGCCACCCCCAAAGATTCTGCCTCGGCGCCCACGACTTTTTTCATCGCCTTCAGGCAGCGCTTGAAGGCCGGCGACAGCGGCGACAGCGGCGCCGGCGCCAGATCGGCCTCATCGGCGTGGCGCGCCTCCTTGACCAGCGCCAGCAGGGCATCGCCCTCGCGCTTGACCAGTGGTGGCTTGATACCGTCGACCGAGGCCAGCTCATAGCGATTCTCCGGCAGTCGCTCGGCAATGGCGAACAGCAGCTTGTCGCTGACCAGCCAGCTACGCGGGAGGTCGCGGCGGCGCACCTCGCCCTCACGCCAGATGGTCATCCGCCGGTAGGCCTCGATCTGCCGAGGCCCCAGCCGCCACAGGTTGCGCTGGCGCAGGTACCACTGGCCATCGGCCTCGTCGCTGCGGGTCGCCTGATCCACCAGCGCCGCGCAATCCTCTTCCAGCCAGGCCAGGCGCCCGTGGCGTTCCAGGGATTCACGCTGGCCGGTCCAGACGTCAAGCAGGTAAACCACGTCCAGCGCCGCGTAGGACTTCTGGGCCTCGGAGAGCGGACGCTCCAACCAGTTCGAACGAGTCTCGTCCTTGGGTAGGGTCTCGCCCACCCAGTGCTCGACCAGCTTCTGGTAGCCCATGGACGGAACCTCGCCGAGCAAGGCCTGGGCGATCTGGGTGTCCACCAACGGCGCTACCGGCGCGCCGGCCCAGTGGGCAAATACTTCCAGGTCCTCACTGGAAGCGTGCAACAGCTTCAGCGGTCCCTCGGAGAGCAGGCGGCGAAAGCTCGCGGTGCACTCGACCTCCAGCGGGTCGACCAGGAAGGCCGGCCCACCGGCACAGAACTGGATCAGCGCCGGCACCGGGTGAAAGGTGCGTTCGCGAAAGAACTCGGTATCCAGAGCGAGGACGTCGGCCCCCGCCACCTCGGCGCAGGCGGCATCCAGGGCCTCGGGGGTATCGATCCAGCGGATCTCGGGAGTCAGGGACATGGGTCATCCGACATGGCAGGGATGGGAGAGCGATCACTCGCCCTGGAAGGGCAGCCGGCCGTTGAAGGCCCGGCTCAGAGTGCCGCCGTCGACGTATTCGAGTTCGCCGCCCATGGGCACACCATAGGCGAGACGCGAGAGCTTGACGCCCAGCGGCGACAGCTGGGACGCGATGTAGTGAGCCGTGGCCTCACCCTCGACCGTGGGGTTGGTGGCCAGGATCACCTCCTCGACACCGGCCTCGGCGACTCGCGCCTCCAGCTGGTCAAGGCCGATGTCCTCGGGCCCGATGCCGTCCAGCGGCGAGAGATGGCCGTGCAGCACGAAGTAGCGGCCGCGGAAGCCGCCGGCCTCTTCGATGGCGATCTGGTCGGCGGGAGATTCCACCACGCACAGCACGCCATCGTCGCGCCTGGGGCTGGCACAGATGCCGCACAGCTCTTCCTCGGTGAGGGTGCGACAGCGCTGGCAGTAGCCGACCGCCTCGAGGGCCAGACCGAGCGACTCCACCAGGCGCCGGCCGCCATCACGATCACGCTCGAGCAGGTGCATGGCCATGCGCTGGGCGGTCTTGGGGCCGACGCCGGGCAGCACCCGGAAGGCCTCCATCAGCCGTTCGACCAGGGGGGAAAAGCTCATCGGTGGTCAGGACTCAACTTTCGTCATGCGGCGGGATGAGCGTCATGCGAAGGCATAGCGCTCATCCCTCGTATCGTGAACGAGATGCCTCAGAAAGGCATCTTGAACCCGGGCGGCAGATTCAGGCCGGAAGTGGCATCTTCCATGAGCTGCTTGGAGTTGGCCTCGACCTTGCGCACGGCATCATTGACCGCGGCGGCCAGCAAGTCTTCCAGCAGCTCCTTGTCCTCTTCCATGACGCTCGGGTCGATGTCGACCTTGAGCACGTCGTGGCGGCCGTTCATGGTGATCTTGATCATGCCGGCCCCGGCTTCGCCATGCACCTCGGCCTTGGCGACCTCCTCCTGGGCCTTCTGCATTTTCTCCTGCATCTCCTGGGCCTGCTTCATCAGGTTGCCCATTCCACCCTTCATCATGGTGACGTCCTCTCGATTGGATGTTCCGCTCGGCCGCCGCGGCGGCCGTTGTCTGTTCGGGTCGTTTCAGCGACGCTCCGCCGCCTCGGCGGGCTTCACCGTGGTCTCGATCAGCCTGGCGCCGAAGGCCTGCTGGATCTTCTGCACCTGAGGATCGGCCTGCAGTGCGGCCACCGCCTCGGCATGTCGCTCGGCGGCCAGCCGATCGGCGCGCTGGCGCGGCGTCTCGATGTCCGTAGGCAGCGGCCCATCGGCGATGGTCAAGCGCCGCTCGAACCCGGCAGCAGCCAACGCCTGGCGAATGCGCTCGACGTGGACCTCGGCCTGCATGGCCGCCTGGGACGGATCGAGCCGAAGAGCCAGCGCCATGCCGTCGTCGGCTTCGACCACGCAATGGGCGGCGAGGTTGCGCGTCAGCCCGGACAGGCCCAGCGAATCGAAGCGCTCCAGCCAGATGGAGTGACTCAGCTCGCCCGCTGCGGCTTCGGCCGTGTCAGCAGCGTCCGGCGACTCGGCGGGCTCGGTTGCTGGCTGAGACGCTGGGGCCGGTTCGACCGCAGCCGCGGGGGGAGACTCCGTCTCGAGCGCGGGAGCTGGCGTTTCCGGCATGGTGGGCTCAGGCGACGCCGCTGCCGGGACCTCGGCCTGGGGCGAGGAAGCCTCGGATACGGGCAATACCGGCCGAGACGGCTCGTCCTCGATCCAGGGCGGCGGTTCCGGGATCGGCTCGGCCTGCAGCGTCGGCTCAGGCTGTTCGGCCCTGTCGACAGCGGCAGGCTCCGGGGCCGCCTCGGGCTCAGGCGCTGGGGCCGTTTCAGACGCTGGAGGCGGTTCAGGCGCGGGACGGGACGGAGACCGATCAGTCGGCGTGGCCGGCTCCGCAGGCGCGGCGGCGGGCTGTCGGGGCGCTTCGCCCCCGGCCGCTGCGGCGCCCGGCGCCTGACCGACGTTGCCGCCCGCCTGATCGTTGCCCGGTGCCGGGGTTCCGCCATCGCCGCGCATCGGCAGCGGCGTCTGGGCCGGCTTGGGCACACCCTGGGGCCGGAAGGCCAGCATGCGCAGCAGGGTCATTTCCAGGGCGGTACGCAGGTCCGGCGCATGGGCCATGTCGCCACGGCCCTGGATGCCGATCTGGTAGTAGAGCTGGATGTCCTCGGCGGTGAAGCGCGCCGCCAGCGCCAGCAGCGTCTCGCGGTCACCGTGGCCGTTGTCCAGGGCGTCCGGCACCATCTGCGCTACCGCCAGGCGGTGCAGCACGCCGGTCACGTCGTCGAGCACCCCGGCGAAGTCCGGGCCCTGCTCGGCCAGGGCGGCGACCTCGGCCAGCACCCGAGCGGCATCGACCTCGGCCAGCGCCTCGAGCAGCGCCAGCACGTGGCGATGGTCGAGGGTGCCGAGCATGGCCGCCACGTCGGCGTGGCGCACCGCGCCCTGGCCGAAGGCGATCGCCTGGTCGGTCAGGCTCATGGCGTCACGCATCGAGCCCTCGGCGGCCTTGCCCAGCAGCCACAGCGCGCTCTCCTCGAAGGAAACGCCCTCTGCCTCGAGCACCTGGGAGAGATGGCCGACGATGCGCTCGGGGGGCATGTGCTTGAGCGTGAACTGCAGGCAGCGCGACAGCACCGTGGGCGGCAGCTTCTGCGGGTCGGTGGTGGCCAGCAGGAACTTCACATGGGGCGGCGGCTCTTCCAGCGTCTTGAGCAGCGCATTGAAGCTGCTGGTGGAGAGCATGTGCACCTCGTCGATGAGGTACACCTTGTAGCGCCCCTGGGTCGGCGCGTACTGGACGTTGTCGAGCAGCTCGCGGGTGTCCTCGACCTTGGTGCGCGAGGCGGCGTCGACTTCGATCAGATCGACGAAGCGGCCCTGGTCGATGGCCTCGCAGCTCGGGCACTGGCCACAGGGGGTCGAGGTCACGCCCTCGTCGCCCCGCCCGCCTGCGGTGCAGTTCAGGCACTTGGCCAGTATCCGCGCCAGGGTGGTCTTACCGACCCCTCGGGTGCCGGTGAACAGGTAGGCGTGGTGCAGCCGGCCCTGATCCAGGGCGTTGACCAGCGCGCGCTGGACATGCTCCTGGCCGACCAGTTCATGGAAGGTACGCGGCCGCCACTTGCGGGCCAGAACCTGATAGCTCATGCAGCTCGGAATCCTTGCGGCTGGGCTGGCTGGCAGCCGAACACGAAAGCCCCGCCGGTACCGGGCTCGCCCACCGACGGGCTAGAAAGAGATGGCTACATTCTACCGGGTGGCGGCCCGGGCGCAAAGCATAGCCCTGAGCCTCAGCCGCTGCACAGCCGGCCGCTGTCGCGGATGTCGGCGAGACGGCCGGCGGCGATGCCGTCGATGCGAGTGAGCTCGCCGCTGCCCGCCCAGGGTCTGCCGGCCACGATGGCCGCGGCGCGGGCCGGCCCGATATGCGGCAAGACCTCCAGCTCGGCACGGGAACTGGCGTTGAGGTCGATGCAGCCGGCCGTGGAACCGAGAGAGGCGCCGCCGGCACCTGCGACCACACCGGCGCCGGGCGGCAGGAACTCAAGCTCGCCCTGGTGCAGTGCCAGGTAGACCGGGGCATGGTCAGAGACTCGCTCGCGGGCCTCGTCATGAGATAGCCCGGCCAGTGCCGGATAGCGAAGCATCCCCAGCATCGACGGGCTCAGGCGATCCGGGCGATACCAGATGTTGTCGTAGGGGCTGGCATAGCGGCCTGGCGCATGGCCAAGCGTGGTGGCCTGATCGCTCAGGGCGGGCACCGCGCCGAGCGCCCTGAGCGGCGCCCAGGCGGGATCATCCGGCGCCATGTTGAAGTCACCCATCAGCATCCTTGGCGTGTCGGGATAGGCCTCGTCGAGCCATTGCCAGTAGTCGGCCAGCGCCTCGACCTCAGGCCGGCGGTCATCGAGGCCGTCGCCGTAGACCACATGCACCGTGGCAGTGACGAAGGTGTCGCCGCTGTCCAGGTCGCGAAATGTCGCCGAGAAGGGCTCGCGGGCGAAGACGTCGCCGCGATCGATATACACCGCCCCGCCGCCGAGCGATTCGACGCGCGATTCGCGCCACAGGAATCCGTAGTGCTCCTGGTAGCTGCTGCGCCCCACCGCGTGGCTGGCCATCGACGACCAGTCCTCGCCGGAGACGGCCTCGAGCTCGCGTTCCAGCTGCGTCAGCGCCTCGCCGTCCATCAGCTCCTGCACCGCCAGCAGATCAAAGCGCCCAGCCACCCGAGCCACCAGGTCGAGGCGCTTGTCGTTGTTCCAGCCCAGATGCTCGAGATTCCAGCTGCCGATCACCGCGGCCCCGGCCAGGCCTGGAAAAACAGTCGGAACCAATGTCAGAAATGCAGCCAAGACAAGACGTTGCATGCGACTCTCCATGTCGGAAAGGCGCCATCCTGCCCGTCGGCGACGACGACATCAATATCAGCAACAGTAAATATGCATCAGCCGTAAGCGAGCAAGGCTGGTAGGCTTGGCACGTCATTCACGGAAGGGACGACCGTCATGCCTCCCATCCTGCTCTGGAGCCTCGTGGCCGTAGTGGCCACCGTCATCGTCTGGCGCGGCAGCGGCCTGCTGGAAACCAGCAGCGAGCGACTGGCGGCCTACTATCAACTGCCGGACATCGTTCAGGGTGCCATCGTGGTGGCCATCGGCTCGAGCTTTCCGGAACTCTCCACCACAGTGATCTCGACCCTGATCCACGGCGAGTTCGAGCTGGGCGTGGCCGCCATCGTCGGCTCGGCGCTGTTCAATATCCTGGTGATTCCCGCGGTGTCGGGTCTGGCCAGCCGCCACCCGTTGAAGGCCAACCGCGATCTGGTCTACAAGGAAGCCCAGTTCTACATGATCGCCGTCGCGGTGCTGACCCTGACCTTCGCCTTCGCCGCCATCTATCACCCCGTCGAGACCTCGGGCGGCGCCATCAGCGGCGAGCTGACCCGCGGCCTGGCGCTGATGCCGGTAGCGCTCTACGGGCTCTATCTGTTCGTGCAGTATCAGGACACCCTCGACCACCAGGGCGAGGTCGACGCCGGCGACGTGCGCCCGGGTCGCGAATGGGCTCGGCTGGCGCTGTCGCTCGGGGTAATCGTGCTCGGCGTGGAGGGGCTGGTACAGGCGGCGATCCACTTCGGCGAGATCTTCGACACCCCGAGCTTCCTGTGGGGCATCACCGTGGTCGCCGCCGGCACCTCGATCCCGGATGCCTTCGTGTCGATCCGCGCCGCCCGCCAGGGCCGCGGCGTGACCAGCATCGCCAACGTACTGGGCAGCAACACCTTCGATCTGCTGGTGTGCATTCCGGCAGGGGTGCTGATCGCGGGCACGGCGATGGTCAACTTCTCGATCGCCGCACCGATGATGGCGGTGCTCACCGCCGCCACCGTGGCGCTGTTTCTGATGATGCGCACCGGCATGGTGCTGACCAAGCCCGAATGCGCGATCCTGCTGGCGCTCTACGCCGGTTTCCTGGTGTGGATCGGAGTGGAGACCTTTGGAGTGGTCGACCTGGTGCCCAGCCTGCCGCCGCCGAAGGCGTAGATAGCCCAGCGAGGCGACAGAGCGTGCGAGAAACTGGCCCCGGCGGACGGGCGACCGCCGGGACAGGGACTCGGGATGAGGCTTACTGCTCGGTCTCCAGCTCGCCGAAGCGGCCGGCGAACAGCGCCGAGGACAGGTAGCGTTCGGCGCTGTCGGGCAGCACCACGACGATGTTTTTGCCTTGATAGGCCGGATCCCGAGCCACGCGCAGCGCGGCGACCACAGCCGCACCGCAGGAGATACCGCACAGGATCCCCTCCTCCTGCATCAGCCGGTGCGCCATCTCCATGGCCTCGTCGTTGCCGACGGTCTCGACCCGGTCGACCAGCGACATGTCGAGGTTGGTGGGCACGAAACCGGCGCCGATGCCCTGGATCTTGTGCGGCGCGGGCGTCGGATCCTGGCCGTCCCGCGTCTGGGTGATCACCGGCGAATCGACCGGCTCCACGGCCACGCTGGTGATCGCCTTGCCCTGAGTCTCCTTGATATAGCGCGAAACGCCGGTCAGGGTACCGCCGGTGCCCACGCCAGCGACGAAGACGTCCACTTCACCATCGGTATCGTTCCAGATCTCGGGGCCGGTGGTGGTCTCGTGGATGCGCGGATTGGCCGGATTCTCGAACTGCTGGGGCAGGAAGTACTTGTCCGGCTCGGCATCGGCCAGCTCCCTGGCCTTGGCGATGGCCCCGGCCATGCCCTTGGCCGGCTCGGTGAGCACCAGCTCGGCACCCAGCGCCTTGAGTACCTTGCGTCGCTCCAGGCTCATGGAGGACGGCATGGTCAGCACCAGCGGGTAGCCGCGGGCCGCGGCGACGAAGGCCAGGGCGATGCCGGTGTTGCCGCTGGTGGGCTCGACGATGGTCATGCCCGGCTTGAGCACGCCGCGCTCCTCGGCGTCCCAGATCATCGCCGCGCCGATGCGGCACTTCACCGAGTAAGCCGGGTTGCGGCCCTCGATCTTGGCCCAGATCGTCGCCCCCTCGCTGACCCGGTTGAGCCGGACCAAGGGGGTGTTGCCGATCGACTGGGAATTGTCGTCATAGATGCGTGCCATGGATCACTCCTTGTGATGGGCGTATTAACGGGCGGCCTCGAAGCCGGTCAGCACGTTCACGGCGTTGATACCGATCTCCTCCACCGCGTAGCCGCCCTCGAGCAGGAAAGTCGTTGGCAGGCCCAGGTCGGCGAGGCGCCGGCCGAGGGCCGTGAAGTCGTCGCTGGTCAGCTTGAAGGCGCTGATGGGATCGTGTTCGAAGGCGTCGACGCCGAGCGATACCACCAGCAACTCGCAGCCGGCGTCGCGGATGCGCTCGAGGGCGTCGCCGAGGGCCAGGGACCAGGCCGCGAAGTCGGTCCCCGGTGCCATCGGATAGTTGAGGTTGAAGCCCTCCCCTCGCTCACGGCCGGTCTCGTCGGCGTGGCCCAAAAAATAGGGGAAGCAGGTGCGCGGATCGCCGTGCAGCGAGGCGAACAGCACATCATCGCGCTCATAGAAGATCTGCTGGGTGCCGTTGCCGTGATGGAAGTCGACGTCCAGCACCGCCACCCGCCCGACGCCGCGATCCAGGGCATGCTGGGCGGCGATGGCGGCATTGTTGAAGAAGCAGTAGCCGCCGAACTGGTCGGTGGCGGCGTGATGTCCCGGCGGCCGGCACAGCCCGAAGCAGGGCTCGCCGCTTGACAGGGTATGACGCACGGCGGACAGCGCGATGTCCTTGCTGGCCATGGCGGCCTCGAAGGTGCCCTCGCAGATCGAGGTCTCGGCGGCCAGAGCGTAGTAGCCGAGCCGGCCATCGATATGCTCGGGAATGATGTCGTCACGCATGGCGCGGGTCGGCCAGATCGTCGGGATGGCTTCGCCGCCGTGGCCGGCGGCACACCAGTCGTCCCAGCAGCGGGCAATGAAGTCCACGTAACCGGAGTCATGCACCGCCAGCACGGGCTCTAGGCCGAAGGTCTCGGGAGCACGCACTTCGCCTAGCGACACCTCGTGCACCCGCCTCAGCACCAGCTCGACGCGTTCCGGGCACTCGTAGGGGGTTACCAAGCGGCCCTCGTCGAGCTCTGTGCGGGCGCGACGGCGGCCAGTGTCATCACTGTGGAAGGTCAACATCGGATCTTGGGTTCCTTGTCATCATGCATGCGACTCAGGCATCGGACCTGGCGGCCGCCTCGGCCTCGCGCTCGAGGGAGCGCTTCACGTTCTCGTCCAGCCCCAGCCCCGAAGCGAGCTGGTCGAGCCAGGCGCGCTCCATGGGGTTCTCCTCGTCGATCACCGCCACGCTGGTCAGATACATCTCCCGGGCCGCCTGGGGCGAATCGGCCTGCCGCGATAGGGCCAGGGCATCCAGGGGCGCCGACAGCTGGCGCTCCATCCAGGCATGCAGCTCGTCGTCGGCGCCAATGGCGTCGATCTGCTCAGTGATCAGTGCCCGCTCGCGTTCGTCGATGTGGCCATCGGCCCGGGCCGCCATGATCATTGCCTGCAGCAAGGCCAGGCTGCGCTGCTCGCCGGCCTCGCCCTGCAGGTCCTCGAGGGGAGCGCCCTCCGCGGCCGCATCCCCCGAGGCACCACCTCGCGAGCCTTGCCAGGCCTTCCAGGCCAGCATCCCGACACCGGCGATGGCACCGTACTTGAGTGCCTTGCCGCCCAGCTTACGGCCCCGCTTGGAGCCGAGCAGCAGGCCGAGCGCACCGCCGCCCAGGGCACTGTTGAGTCCTCCACCGGAACGGCGCGACGACTGGCCGGACGCGCCATCCCCTGAGACCCGCGACGTCAGGCCGTCTACCAGGCCTTGGACGTCAACGCCGCCGCGGCGTCCAGCACCGGCTTGCTGCATCAGTTGAGCGAGAATTCGTTGTGCGTTCATCACAGCCTCCAGGATGGGAAACGCTTCGGCGAGACGACGTCGGACGGGAACGACATCCCACGCTCTCGACGCCTCGGGCACGACTATGACGCGGCCCGTGGCGGGCTGCAAGCGCGCTCCCGCCATGCTCGATACCGCACCGGACGCATGCCATCGCCGGCGCCTGCCTCGCACCTCAGACCTCGTCAAGCCCCGGCATCAGACAGTCGAGCTCAGCCGGCGCTTGATAAATGAAATGGAAACGAGTGAAGGTACAGGCGGGCACCGGGCCAGGCGTCACATTGCCTTGTCGACAGGCATGACGTCATGACGTCGAGACCAGAAGGGATGGTCCGACCAACGCTGCTCCCGCCGATACGGGTCCTGCCACTCCTGGAGAAAACGACCGATGCCCAGGTTCGCGCGCTGCGCACACTGCCGGGCCGCTTCCAGACCGTTGTCGTCGAGCCAGGCGGCGATGACCGGCGCCGCGGCCAGGCCATCGCCCAGCGCATTGGAAATCCCCGAGGAGGTCAGTGGGTCGAAAGTGGCCAAGGCGTCGCCCACGGCCACCAACCCGGGCCAGCGGCCCGGGTCACGAAACCGCTATGGGCAGGAAAGCAATGGAGAACAGCGTCAAGCCGGGACGGTACCGGCCAGGCCCATGCTCGATGAAATGGCCAGGTGAGCAGGATCCTAGGCAGCGGTTCCATGGGGGAATTTCGGCCTGCCCGAACCCTGCGAGTACTTGCCGAGTAACAGCACGGTGCTACCGTGGGGAATCGTGCCACTGCGAGAGATCGAATAGGGAGGCACATACACCGGCCCGTCGGAGCCAGCGCCCGCGGATAGTTCGGGATAACCGATGTCGGTCATGATGGATTGATCGTCGGCGGGATGATTATATAGGGTATCCAGCCACAGATACATGCCGTTCTCTTCATGGAGCCCGTTCCCCGCGAGATCCTGAATACTCTGGCTGTACTCGACCACACCACTGAACTGCTCGTTGGCGCCACCGCGGTTGCGAACGCCACCGGGCACCAGCGTAAAGCTCAGTTCTTCCTGGTAATCCTGACAGAGAAAGTGAAACTTTCCGGGAATGGTTTCTGAGTTGGTACCGGGGGAAGGCAGGCAAGTGGTGTGCAACCCCCACCCCGTACGATTGTTATCCGGGTTGTGATTGACCCAGGTTCTGGCCAGCTGTTCGAGAACGCTATAATTCGCTGGCGTGTCGAGCACGCCGGGATGATATGTCGGCTGATGAGCTGACATGTCCTCTCCCCCCTGTTGCTGCATCTGTTGTTGTATATATCGTTGTATATGTTGTCGTATGCGTTGTTATGTCTCGGACAGCGTGAAGTCACGGAAACGGCCTCACGAGACCCCACGGCAAACTACCCTGCCCCCATTACACAGCCGAATGATGGAGCCCCTTGCTACCTCTGTTACCTGCAGCCTGAGACGAGGCATCCTGGCCCCCACGATATTCCGATGACGTCGCGATTCCGCCCCTGCAATGGAACGCCGTGGAAGCATGAAAAAAATCATACATTATGAAAAAGCAATGTAGTCGCCGGATGACCGGCGCGAATTCAGCCGCCGTGGCCAGCAATGCCAAGTCGTTTCATCCGGACATGCGACTATCGAAACCGGACACCTGCGCCGTGCTGACATCGCAGACAAGCGTCGGGGCGGCACCGATACTCAGACAGATTCTGCAAACAAGGGGCGAAGGCGGGAGCACAACGCGGCTCGGCTTGACATCACAGCGAGACAAACGGAGCCGAAAAGGAAGGCTCGAGTCATTTGGAAGGCTTACATCAGGAACGGCAACAGCAGGCAACTCACCGCACGCCGGTATTCACTGGAAGGTATTGCCGGGAAACACCATCACGCGGGGGTGGAACACGCGAGAGGATAGGAAGCGCAACGTCTTCGGCGGTCGTCGAGCTGACCATCGATGATGTCCGGGCCCTGAAATGGAGGCGGCCCCAAAAGCCACATCCCGGCACACGCGTCCATCACTACCGTTGCTCCCTTCCGGGCCTGGCGGGGTTTGCGACTTAGCGTTGCGGGAGGACCTAAGGGGCCACCATAACGGGCACTTGGCGTGCCATTTTGGTTAGGCAGTTCTCTGAGCGGGATCAGGCACTTGCCGAACGCTGCGCACTATACCAAGTGACCCTCCGCTCGGCAAGGATGGATTGTCGTCGACACAAGGCGTTGACTGGTGCGGGAAGGCGGCTCGCGGCCACCTGCTATGGTAAAGACATGCATTCGCTCGTGGCCTCGATGTGCCGACGGGCGTTTTCCCTTGTCGACCCTGGAGGTATCTCATGAAGAAGGATCCGAACAAGGGCTATATCGCCCTGCTGGGCTGGAGCCTGAATGCCATCGAAGCCGCCGAGAATTTTGACCGACGGTACGTGGTGGTGGCCCCTGACTGGGCAGAAGAATACTGCCAACAGCATGATATTCCATACATTTCATGGAATTTCGAGCGACTCAACGACCGCTCCATGGAGATCGCCGAGACGCTCAAGGAGATGGGCGTCAATGTGTCCATCCCGCTGTTCGAGGAAACCGTTGAATGGGCCGGGGCCATTAATTCGGTTCTGCTCGACAGCCCCCGGCTCTATGGCCAGTCGCTGCTGCTGCGCGACAAGGCGCTGATGAAGCGACGCGCACAGCTGGGAGGCATCCGCGTCGGAATCTTCGAGGAAGCCCATGACAAGGACGACGTCATCCGTTTCCTTAAACGCGTCAACCAGACCCTGCTCAAGCTCGACGGCGATCCCAACGATCCCATCCACCTCAAGGCCTTCGACAAGGCCGGCTGCCTGGGGCACCGGGTGATCCGCACTCCGGACGAGGTGGATACCATCCCCGACGAGGAATTCCCGGTGCTGATGGAGTCGCACCTGGACGGCTGGGAGTTCGCCGTGGAAGCCTGGATCCACGACGGCAAGATCGCCTTCCTCAACATTTCCGAGTACGTCACCCTGGGCTACTCCGTGTTCGTGCCCGCCTCGCCCGAACTCGAGAAGTACCGCCCTCAGATCACCGCCCAGATCGAGAAGCTGATCAAGGCCTTCGACATCGAGTTCGGCCTGATCCATCCCGAATATTTCGTGACCAGCGACGGCGAGATGTACTTCGGTGAAGTCGCCTATCGCCCACCGGGATTCAAGGTCTTCGAGCTGCTCGAACGGGTCTATGGCTTCAATGCCTATCAGGCCAGCATGCTGGTCTTCGACCCCAAGACCACTGCCGAGGAGGTCAAGGCCTTCTTCCCCGAGGAAGTGGTCGGCGCCGACGGCTACGCCGGCTGCTTCGGCGTATACCCGCGGCTGCGGGTCGTCAGCCGGCTGGAGATTCCCGAAGAGGTCGAGGACGACCCCTATTTCGAGTCCCACGAATTGACCCCGCCGCTCCAGGAGACGGTGACCAAACGCACCGCCTTTGGCACCCACTGGGGCCTGGTGTACTTCAAGGGCGACGATCCCCATCGCATGCGAGATCTGCTCAAGAATCTGGAAGAACTTGATTTCTATATCTGATAGGGGCGTCATGGTCGCCATAATGACCTGAAGACGAGGAGTCGGCGTGACCACGCAACCCGATCAACCCGGCACCGGCGGGCCCGCCGAAGACAAACTGGCGGGCCTGGTGGCCAAGCTGGACGAAGCCATCGCCCTGCTGGCCGGCGCCCGGGAGTTCGCCAAACCGGGCAAGCTGCCGCGGGTGCTGGATACGGCCCGCCGGATGCTGCTCCAGGAGGGCGGCGCCGAGGCCATCGAAACCCGCGCCGAGGCGCTGGAGATGGCCGGCGTTTTCCAGGGCTCGGACTGGGCCACACCGCAGTTCCTGGTGCCCTCGCTGACCACCCAGGCGCTGAAGAGCCCGGACGCCAACACCGTGGTGATCGAGGCGATCAGCGAGCTGAGGCTACTGGCGGTGGCCAAGGGCGAGTATCGTCACGCCCAGGTGTCGGCCGAGCAGGCCCATCACTACCTGACCCAGGTCATCGCCCTGAACCTGTGGCTGCTGTTCGGCGCGCCCAGCGAAGCCGAACGAGAGACCCAGGGTCGCCTAGCGGCGCTGCCCCGACGGCTGTTCGCGCATCTCGCCCAGCGCATCGGCTACGAGCACATCATCGACAAGCTGATCGCCGAGATCTGGCGGATCCTGCAGCAGCGTCCGATCCAGGTCGAGTCGGTCAAGCTGATGATCACCCAGATCGCCATCTGCCAGGCCGATCCGGCGATCGACCTCGGCGTCAGCGGCCAGGGCGCCGACCGCCTGGTCAGCTCGCTTTACGGCCCTACCCACGCCTCCCGCGAGGATCCGGGCGTCGACATCTATCGCGACCGCCTGGCCGGCATGGACGCCACGGCCCTGCAAGCCGAAGCCACCGGCTTCGCCCGGGCGATGCACGATACCGGCCTGGTCTCACCCTATCATCCGGTGCTGCTGCGTCATCTGATCGAGCACGGCGACCAACTGCTCAGCGAGGCCCTGGGGCTCTCCTCCACCGGTCGTGACTGCCTGCTGTGCTACCGTGAGCTGGTGCACGCCCTGATCCGCGGCGGCGTTCATCCCGCCACGCCCCAGGCCGTCTACGGCCTGGCGCTGATGCTGGAACGCGGGATCCTCTACCAGCCGCCGGTGGCGCCGGCCATGTGGCGCCAACTGGGGCTTTCGCTATCGGCGTGGTCGGAAGCGCGGCTCAACCTGGCCTGCGGGGAAACGGTGTCGCCGCGAGCCAGGCTGCTCGAGGGCGTATTGTGCATGCTCGGCCTGCCACTGGGCGTTGGCCAGGGCAACAACCCCACCTGCCAGTCCGCCCGGGCCCTCTCAATGTGGGCCTACAACGATCCCGACTACCTGCTGCAGATGGTCGCCTGGGCGGCCCGCGACGACGAGATCATCATGCATTTCGAGGGCCAGCCGATCTCTTCCATGGCCAGCATCGGCGGCGTCGCCACCGAACTGCCGATGGACCTGGACCCGGTGTCGCTGATCGTGGTGCCGCACCTGGATCGTATCTACGCCGAGATGGGTCGACGATGCATCGACCGCGAGGGTGATCCCCACCGCTGGGTCAACCCGGAATTCCACGGCTGGTGGTCGGGCCGCGGCTTTCGCATCAACGTCGACGTGGCCAGCGGAAAGCTGGTCGAGCTGGACAGTTTCCTGC
Organism: Halomonas sp. B23F22_20; assembly: GCF_043496985.1. NCBI lineage: Bacteria > Pseudomonadati > Pseudomonadota > Gammaproteobacteria > Oceanospirillales > Halomonadaceae > Halomonas > Halomonas sp. B23F22_20. Next base: position 228,874 of record NZ_JBIEKH010000001.1, on the reverse strand, counting down.
GCCACTTCTATGCCAGCTATCACCCCTACTACAACGGCAATCAGCCGTTGATTCATCCGCAGCCGGCAGGCATCGCCGTCACCGACAGTGCTGCACGCTTCATCGGCTGGCACGCCATCACCCTGCTGCGCGCCAACCTCGACCCCGGCGGAGAGATGCGGGTCTACTTTTACAACCCCAACAACGACAGCGGCCAGGACTGGGGCGACGGCGTCAGGGTCAGCACGACAGGGAACGGCGAGCGCTTCGGCGAGGCGTCACTGCCCTTCGAGCAGTTCGCCTCGCGGCTCTACATCTTCCATCACGACCCCCTGGAGCGAGGCGAGCTGGCGCAGATCGAGCAGGACGAACTGGACCGAGTGATCGGCTATCTGGAACGCAGCTGGGGCGCCGATCGCCTGCCACCCGGCAACCTGCAAGCCGACGCCGGACCTTGAGCGGCGGACCGGCATCGCGGCCCTGTGGCATAATCCCAGGCCCATTTCGATACCGGGACGCCTCATGCCACGCCTCGACCAGCTGCTGCTCCATCAGGGACTGGCGCGTTCGCGCACCCGTGCCCAGCGCCTGATCCGCCACGGCAGAGTACGCCTCGCCGACGACGGACGCGTCCTGACCAAGCCCGGCGAGAAGCTGCCCGACACGGTGCGGCTGAGCGTGGAAGACGACCCGGAGGAGCGCTACGTATCCCGCGCCGGCCTCAAGTTGGAAGCGGTGCTGGCGACCCTGGCGTTGTCGATCGAAGGCCGCACGGTCCTTGATGTAGGCCAGTCCACCGGGGGCTTCAGCGACTGCGCCCTGCGCCACGGCGCGGAACACGTGATCGGCGTGGAGGTCGGCCACAACCAGTTGGCCCCGGAACTGCGCGACGAGCCGCGCCTCACCTGCCTGGAGGGGCTCAACGCCCGCGCCATGCAAGACGACCCGCGGCTCGCCGCGGCGCTGGACGCCCACCCGGCGACGCTCGCGGTCATGGATGTTTCCTTCATCTCGCAGACCCTGATCCTGCCGGAGTTGGCCGCCCTGCTGCCCCGCGGCGGCGAGCTGGTATCGCTGGTCAAACCGCAGTTCGAGGTCGGCCCCGAGGGCGTCAACGCCCGAGGCCTGGTGACATCCCCCGAACATCATGCCCGTGCACAAGCCCGCGTCCGCCAGGCCTGTGCCGACACCGGCTTCGAGATCCGCCACTGGCAGGAGAGCCCGATCCGCGGCGGCGACGGCAACCGCGAATTCCTGCTCTACGCGCGCCTGGGCTGACTCGGCGCACCTCAGCGCCCGGCATCTCCCCCGCCGCCATCGCCACCTTCCCCGGCGTCCAGATCACCGGGATCGCCACCGGCGCCCGGCGGGGGATTGGCCGGCGCCTCCCCCGTCCCCTGGCTGACGACCTTGGCCTCGTTCCCGCGGCGATCGCGAAGCCAGACATCCAGCTGGTTGAAGGCGATATCCAGGTCGTGCTCGGCAAACAGCTCTCCGACCCGGCCATTGAGCTCGTCGGTGGCGAATAGGCGGTCCCCCAGGCTGTTGACGAAGATCCGCAGCTCGAACTCCAGGCTGTTGGCACCATAGCGCATGAAGAACACCTGGGGCTCAGGGTCGTCCAGCACACGGGTATTCTCCTCGGCCGCCTGATACAGCAACCGCTGCACCAGCCGGTGATCGCTGCCATAGGCCACACCATAGGTCAGGATCACCCGGGTGATATTGTCCGACAGCGACCAGTTGATCAGTTGGTCGGTGACGAAGGTCTTGTTGGGAATGATGATTTCCTTGCGATCGAAGTCGGTCACCGTGGTGGCGCGAATGCGAATGCGGTTGACCGTACCGGTGAGATTGCCCAGCGTGATGGTGTCGCCGATGCGTACCGGGCGCTCGAACAGGATGATCAGCCCGGAGATGAAGTTGGCGAAGATCTCCTGCAGCCCGAAGCCGAGCCCCACGCCGAGCGCCGCCACCAGCCATTGCAGCTTGCTCCATGACACCCCAAGGGTGCCCAGCGACCAGACCACGCCGGTGCCGATGATGACGTAGGAAAGCAGCGAGCTGATGGCATAGGCACTGCCCTGCTTGAGCTCGAGCCGCGACAGCACCATCACCTCGAGCAGCCCCGGGAGGTTACGCGCCATGATCAGCGTCAGCGCCACCACCAGCAGCGCCACAAAAAGGTCGGCCACCGAGATCGAGGCGCCCACCAGGTCGCTGCCCTGCTGCCCGTCGCCGCCCAGGATCATCACCTGCTCAAGATAGCCGAACACCGTCAGCAGATCGGCCCAAACCAGATAGAAGACCACCAGAAAGCCCAGCATCAGGATCAGCTTGGACAGGCGCAGCGACTGCTGGTTGACCTGCTGCATGTCCAGCGGCGGCTCCTCGACCACTTCCACACCGTGCTCGCTGCTGTCGGTCTCCTGGGCCAGCGCCCGACGCCGCGCCAGCGCCCGCCGATAGGCCAGCCGGCGTGCCGCAACGGCCAGCCCGCGCACCACCGCCGCCTCGACCAGGATCCACACGCCCAACAGATACAGGGTGATGACGAAACGCGCCACCAGACTGAGCGCCGTATAGGCATAGCCATAGACGACCAGGCCGCCCAGTACCAGGGGAACCATGGCCATCGCCAGGCCCACCAGCAGGCGGAACAGCTTGACGCCGAAAAAGGGCGTGTGGGCCAGGATCAGCTTGGCCAGCGCCAGGCTCATGCCCGTGAGCCCCAGCAGCAACAGCAGTAGTGCCAACGGGCGCTGTGTCAGGTCGATGGCCGCATCACGCGCCAGGGTGCCCACGAACAGAACCGGCACCAGAGCCACGCCCAGCCACAGCAGCCAACGTCGCAGTTGCACCACGTAGCCGCTCGGCCAGTGGAAGTGGCGGGTCGCAACCCCTTCGGGCACCAACAACCCTCTCGCCCAGGCAAGCACCGCCCACGCCAGAGAGAGATGCAGCAGCGCCCAACCAACGCTCACGCCGATGCCAGCGCTTCCCAGCACCAGGCCAAGGGATAGCGTCACCATGCACAGTGGCCCGGGCAAGGCCTGCAGTGCCTGCAGCGCCACCGCCAGCGGCGTATGGCCCTGGCTGTCCTGACGCAGATGGCCAATTTCGCCGTGCAGGCCCTTGAGCCGTCGCGACAGGGTGCGACGCAGCCCCAGCAGAATACCGGCGAGCAACAGCAGCGGCGAGGCCAGCAAGGCCCCGGCATCGGGCCACCGCCAGTGCGACGGCAGGGCCTGGCGCCATTCACCATCATGCCACTCGGCCTGCAGATGGTTCGGCAAGCGCAGCACCCAGGTCAGATCCAGGGGACGAGCATTGGCGACCCAGAACAGCTGCTCGTCGATGGTCGATCGCAGGGCACGGCTCGTCTCGAGCAATTGCTGTTGGTTGAGCTGCAGTTCGATGGCCGCCGTTAGCACCTCCCCGTAGGTCGGTCCCAGCCGATCAAGCAGTTCGTGCCGCGCTTGCAGCAGCTGCGTCAACGAATCGAGAACCGCATCGGAGGCCCTTGCATCGGCTTCTTCCAGGCGCTGACGCGCCATCTGTTCGGCGTCCTGCAGGCGCTCGCGCTGGCGATCGAGCTCAAACTGCTTGAGGCGCAGATCGGCGATCTCCTCCTTGAGACTGCCCTCCGACTCGACTCGCGGCAGCGCCTGGCGCTGCTCGCGCAGGATGCGCGACAGCAGCGGACTGCCACGAATTGCCTCGATATGCTCGGAGAGCCCTCGCTGCAGCTGGCGCACGCGATCGAGACGCCGGCGCGCTTCCTGTCCCTGGCGAGCCAGATCATTGGCCCGACTGGTGGCGCGCAGCAGCTCGAGACTCATGTCGCGATTGGCCTGCTGAGCCTCCAGTATCATGGGATGACGGGCCACCCCTTCCGGCTCATCTCGCACCGCCTGGGCAATGGCCTGCTCGGACTGCTCGCGTCGGCGGCGTTCGAGAGCCCTCTGCAGGGCCCGCACCTGGGCCTCGCTCTTCGCCACCCGGATCTGGAGCAGATCGCGACGCTGCTGGGCGAGTTCGCGAAAGCGTGAATTGGTGGCCAGCTCACGCTGGTGCAGCGCCAGGCGCCGCTCGGCAAGCTGCCGCGCGATGCGATGATGCAGTCGCTGCGGATCGTCGTCCGCCGCTTCTCGTACATCCAGCTGCTCTAGTGCACGGCGGTGCTCCTCCATCGCCGCGGTCGCCTCGGCGATGCCTTGCTGGGCGCGCTCCGGGAGGGTCTGGGTGCCCAGCAGTTGGGTCTCCACGTCGGCGAGACGATCCTGGGCCTCTTCCAGGTTATCGCTGGACGTCTTCAGCCGGGACTCCAGTGTATCCAGATCCAGCGCCTGAAGCGCTTCGTCGTCAGGCACCTGTTCCTGCGCATCCTGGGCGGCCGCCAGGGCCCGGCGGGTCTCCCCCAGCTCCTGGGGAGCCCGCTCCGCCCGCGTTTCCAGGTCGGCCAGGCGCGTTTCACTGTCGTCCAGCGCCTCGAGCCCCTTCAGCGCTGCCTGGAGTGCGTCGATATCGGCCTGAGTCGCCTCATCGACCGTTTCCCCCTCGGCGGGCTGCAGGGAGGCGAGCCGTTCCTCCAGCGCGGCGCGCTCGGGCAGCTCGGCGGCCGGCACGGTCATCGGCGCCAGCGTCAGCGCCAGTAACACGAGGCAAAGAATGTGAAAGCGGCCGAACCGCCAGGGACATGGAAAAGCGATCAAGGGCACCTCGTCAGCAGTGTTACCATGGGCTGTGTCCCGGATTCTCGACCGACCGGCGCGGCAAGGCAATCACCGAGTGCCACGCCCCGCCCGTTGACTTGCCCGACGGGCGTGATAGAACGACCTCTCAACCTCGACAAGGTAGCCGAAGCACCATGGCTTCATGCTCATTGCCCCGGCTGTCGGCGCTTGCGCTGACCGCCGCCCTGGCCAGCCAGGGGACGGCCCACGCCCAGACCAACGAACCCCTCGGCGATGCCGAGCGCCAGGCCATTCGCGATCGCATCGACTCGCTCCAGTCCGAGATCGGCGAGCTGCGCGCGCGCCTGGCCCAACAGCCCGCCGTCGAGGCACCCACGCCCGAGGTCGACGACTCGGAGGCCCAGCCCGAACTCGAGGCGTCGGTCGCCGAGCGACGCCTGCTCGAGGAGGAATCGGCCGCCAACCCCTTCGCCATCACCACCCATCACCGCAACTATCTGCTGCCGCTGAGCTATACCACCAACCCCAACGAGAACGGCTTCCGCGAGATCGACAACGATGCCGACCCCGACCGCCTGGAGGTGAAGTTCCAGTTCAGCGCCAAGTTCCAGCTCGCCCAGGACCTGATACTCGGCCACGGCGATCTCTATTTCGCCTATACCCAGCGCAGCTGGTGGCAGGCCTACAATGCCGACGCCTCGTCGCCCTTCCGCGAGACCAACTACGAGCCCGAAGCGTTCATCGACTTCGACAACGACTGGTCGCTGGCCGGCTGGACCAACATCAACAACCGCATCGCCATCAATCACCAGTCCAACGGCCGCTCCAGCAACCTGTCGCGCAGCTGGAACCGGCTGATCCTGACCAGTACCTTCATCAACGACGACTGGGCCGTCTCGCTGGCGCCCTACTGGCGCCTTCCGGAAGCCGAGGGAGAGGACGACAACCCCGACATCCACGAGTATCTGGGTTACGGCGACGTCACGGTGGCACGGCGCCTGTTCAACGACCACGAGGCCAGCCTGCTGTGGCGCGGCAACCCGGACCGCGGCCACATGGGCGCCCAGTTCGACTACTCCTGGCCGCTGTTCGGCAAGGTTCGTGGCCACCTCCAGTACTACCACGGCTACGGCGACAGCCTGATCGACTACAACCGCAGCGTTCAGCGTCTCGGCGTGGGCTTCAGTCTCAACCCACTGTTTTCCACGGGCAGTTTCGAGCAATGATGTGCCCTGGGTCATTACGGTAGGTGGAGACGGCTGCTATGCTGGGGCTGTCATATACCGTCAGAGGATGACCCAATGGCCGACCGTACGCCCCATACCCGTGAGACCACCCAGCAGCTCAAGGAAGACCTGCGTCATCTGTCGCAGACCGTCGAGGAGCTGGTGAACGCCACCGCAGACGATTCCCGCAACAACATCAAGGAACTGCGTGAACGGGCGGAAAAACGCCTCAACGAGACTCGTGCCCGACTCGAAGCCCGCGGCGAACGTGCCTACCACGACGCCCGCGAGACCGTGAACCACCAGGCCGATGCCTGCGACCGCTACGTCCACGACAATCCCTGGACCAGTATCGGCATCGGCGCCGCCGTCGGCGTGGTGGTCGGCATGCTGATCGGGCGGCGCTGATGGCCCAGAGCCAGGGACCGGCTCAGCGACTGTTTGGCGCCGGCAAGCGCCTGCTGGGCAGCCTGCTCGCCACCGGCGAGACGCGACTGCGTCTCGCCGTGCTGGAGCTGGAGGAGGAGCGCGCCAGACTGGTCACCCTGCTGATGCTGGCCGGGATCAGCCTGCTGCTTCTGCTGTTGGGGCTGGGGACGCTGACCGCCCTGGTCATCGTCGCTTTCTGGGACAGCCACCGGCTGACCGCCATCGGCGTCAGCGCCGGCGTGCTGCTGTTCGGCGGCCTGGGGCTCGCGGGCTGGGTGCTCCACCTGGCGAGGCGACGCACCCTGCTGGTCGACACCCTCAAGCATCTGGCGCTGGACCGCGAGCTGTTGGAGACCCACCGCGATGCGCAAGACTGAACGACGGGCACGCAAGGCGGCTCTCGAGGCCGCCATCGAGCAGCAGCGACTCGACCTGCTGGTGGAGGCACGGCGCTGGCAATCCGCGGCCCGTTCGCTGGAGGTCGGCTGGCAGGCCATGCAGCGCTATCGCCTGCCGGCGATCGGTGGCAGCGCCCTGCTTCTCTGGTGGTCTCTGCGTCATCCAGCCGCCGCCAAGCGCATCGCGAAGCGCGGGCTATTTACCTGGGTCACCGCTCGGCGACTTCAGCAACTGCGGCGTGTACTGCCCCTGCCCTGAGCCGACCTCATCATGTCAAGCCACCTGGAGCGCCCTGACCGTCGCGGAGCGCTCGTTATCATCTCGCCGTAACATCCCGATGTGTCAGGCCTGTTATGATCCTGTGTCCCCTCAATGACAGACTCACGACAGGACACCTCTACCATGCGCATGCTGGCGCTCTACAGCATCAAGGGCGGCGTCGGCAAGACCGCCTCGTCAGTGAACCTGGCGGCGGAGGCCGCGCGGGCTGGGCTTCGCGTACTGCTGTGGGATCTTGACCCCCAGGCGGCCACCAGCTTCTATCTACGCGTCAAGCCGCGCATTCGCGGCGGCGTCGGCAAGCTGGTCAAGGGCAAGGCCTCCTTCGACAAGGTGATCCGCGCCACGCAGGTCGAGGGGCTCGACCTGTTGCCGGCGGCCCTGGCCTCCCGCGAGATGGATGCCCTGCTCGCCAAGCGGGGCGCCAGCCACCTGCGCCAGATCCTCAAGCCAATACGCGACGATTACGACCTGGTGATCCTCGACTGCCCGCCGAGCCTCTCGCATCTCTCGGAGAACATCTTCTCCAGCGTCGACGCCCTGCTGGTGCCGGTAGTACCCACCGTGCTCTCGCTGCGCACCCTGGAACAGCTCGAAGACTTCCTCGACGACCGCGACATCGCCTGCCCTCGCTGGCCCTTCGTGACCCTCGCTGATCGGCGTCGCACGCTGCACCGCGAGGTGATGGCCAGCCTGCACGAGCAATGGCCTCTGCGGCTGTCGACGGCCATACCCGCGGCCAGCGTGGTCGAACGCATGGGCCTCGAGCGCGCTCCGGTGCGCGACTTCGCACCGAGAAGCGCCGCTGCCCGCGCCTACGCCACCCTGTGGCGAGAGCTCGACCAGCGCCTGAGTTGACGCTTTCCACTCAGCCACCGCGCATCGCCGCGACGGCCGCGGCCAACGTCTCCGAGAGTGCCGTTCCCCGTCGCGATGGGAGTGCAGCCTCCAGGGCCTGCTCATAGTGAGCCAGCCGCCGCTCGCGATTGCCCCGCGCCAGCCCCAGGAAGCCGCGCAGGTGTCGCGGTGCCGTCGCCCTGACCTGCGAACCGCGAGCCGCCAAGGCCAGGCGCGCCGCCGTCTCTTCCCCGGCATGGGCGGCGGCCGCGGCCTCGAGGGCCGGCTCGCGCACCAGGTCGTCGTGGAGTACGCCGAAGGCATCCTGGAAGGCTTTCATGGCCTTTTCCGCCTCCGCGAATACCTCACCCTCTTGCTGCCAAGGCCGTAACAGGTAACGGATACGCTTGCCAGTGATGCGCGGGCGATGCAGCGCCTCTCGCTCCTCGGGGGAGCCGATAGCGGCGATCTCCTCGTTCAACGTGTCGTGCAGGGTGGCCAGCTCCCGGGCCGTTGCTTCGCCGAAACGCGGCCCGCGGCCTCCTTTCTCGGCCAGCCTGGCGAGCGTCTCGCCGAGCCCACGCTCAAGCGCAGGGAAGCCCTCCGCCAGAGCCCGCCGGGCCTCGGCGTAATCAGTCTCGACCTGCGCCGCCAGCCGCTGGCACCACCAATCAATGGCGCCGCGCTCGGCATTGTCCTGCGCCGGCCGCTCGGCTTCGAGCCAGGCCAGCATCACCTCGCCGTCGCGCGCGTCATTGGTGGCTCTGGCCAGGTCACGAAGTCGACGGCGCTGCGACTTGGGCACCTCTATTCCCGGATGGTCACGATAGGCCTTCAGCCAGGAACGCAGGCGACGCAGCGCCACCCGGAAATCGTGCAGGCCCTCCGGATCCTCCGGGTCATCGATGCGCGGCCAGGCCCGACGCGCCTCTTTCAGCATGTCCAGGCCGACCCGCCCGACCACGCGGTTCAGTCGCTGCTTCCTCAATGGCTTCGGCATACAGGCGTCTCCCTCTCGAGATGAACGCCCCCAGTATAGGCCGGAGCCCGCCTACACCGACTGCCCGCAGGCCACACCGCTGGCCCAGGCCCACTGGAAGTTGTAGCCGCCGAGCTCGCCGGTGACGTCCAGCACCTCGCCGATGAAGCGCAGCTGGGGCAAACCGTTGACCTCGAAGGTCTTAGACGACAGGGCCCGAGTGTCGACACCGCCCATGGTGACCTCGGCGGTGCGCCAGCCCTCGGTGCCGGCGGGCTTGAGCCGCCAGTCATTGAGGTGGGCGGCCCAGGCCTCGAGTTCGGTATTGGAGCGCTCGGCCAGTGGGCCGTCGCCGCCATGCCACTCGACCAGCGACTGGGCCAGGCGGCGCGGCAGCCGCTCGCCGAGCCAGGTGGCGAGGCGACGCTTGGGTGTGTCCCGGCGGGCCGCCGCCAGGGCCTCGAAGGCCGATTCCCCGGGCAGCAGGTCGATGGCAAGCTCGTCACCCGGCCACCAGTGGCTGGACACCTGCAGCATCGCCGGCCCCGACAGACCCCGGTGGGTGAACAGCATCGGCTCCCGGTACTCGCCGTCCCGGCAGCGCGCCACCACTTCGGTGGACACGCCGGAGAGCGCTGCGGCCCGCGCCTTCAAGGCCGAGGTCAGGGTGAAGGGCACCAGGGCCGCTCGGGTGTCGGTCACCTCGAGGCCGAACTGGCGCGCGATGTCATAGCCGAAGCCGGTCGCTCCCATGGTGGGCACCGACAGCCCGCCGGTGGCAATCACCACCGCCCCGGCATCGATGCGCCCGCCGGAAGTCGCGATCCGCATGCCCTCGCCTTGGCGCTCGAGGCTTTCGACGCTCGTCTTCATCCGCAGCTCGACGCCTGCCCAGTCGCACTCGGTGAGCAGCACGGCCAGCAGATCCTTGGCCGATTCGGCGCAGAACAGCTGGCCCGGCGCCTTCTCCACGTACTCCAGCCCGTGGCGCTCGACCAGTTCGACGAAATGCTCCGGCCGATAGCGCTTCAGCGCCGAGATGCAAAAGTGCGGGTTGCTCGAGAAGAAGTTAGCCGGCGTGGCCGCCAGGTTGGTGAAATTGCAGCGCCCACCCCCGGACATCAGGATCTTCTTGCCGGGCCTGTTGGCGTGATCGACCACCAGCACCGAACGCCCGGCATAGCCGGCGGTCAGCGCGCACATCAGTCCGGCGGCGCCTGCGCCGATGACGACCACGTCGTATGTCATGCCTACCTCTCTTGCGGGGAATATACCGGAGCCACGCGTCGCGCTGGCCGGAAAAGGGCGACATGTTAGCAAAGCCAGCCGCGTCTATCCCCCGCGGTTGCAGCATCGACGACGAGGCGTTGCGACGGAGGGAACGAGTTGCGAAAACAATGTGCAACCCCCAGTGTCATAGCCACCCGAGGCTCCGGCTTCAGGCATGCTGTCGCTTTACGTCGACACCCTGCTGCCGAGGGTCACGCTTCCCTCTCTGGACACACGCTCATGAGTCACTCTCTCACCTCGCCTCGCCTCCAGGGTCGACGGCTCGGCCTCGCCGCCATCGCCGCCCTGCTCGGCCTGCTGTCGCCGAACGCGCCGGCCCAGCCGGCCGACGACCGTCCGCTCACCCCGGTGATCGGCGCCCAGGCCGAGCGTAAGGCCTGGTCCGACCCGCTGGAATCGCTGGGCACGCTCTCGGCCAACGAGAGCGTGACGCTTTCGGCCACGGTTACCGATACGGTATCGGCGATCAACTTCGAGGGCGGCGAGCGGGTCAAGCGAGGCGATGTGCTGGTCGAGCTGTCCGATGACGAGGAGCAGGCAGCGCTGCGCGAGGCCCAGGCGCTACGCGTCGAACGCCAGAATGCCGTCGACCGCCTTTCGCAACTGCAAAGTCGCAACCTTGCCCCCCGCGCCGACGTCGAGGACAGCCGCGCGCAGCTTCAACAGGTGGACGCCACCATTCAGGGGCTGCGGGCCCGGCTTGAGAACTACCGGGTCAAGGCGCCCTTCGACGGCGTGGTCGGGGTGCGCGATATCAGCGCCGGCAGCCTGGTGACCCCGGGCACCGAGCTGGCCACCCTGGACGACATGTCGCGCATGAAGCTTGACTTCGAAATCCCCGAGGTGCAGCTGGGTTCGCTGGCCCGCGGGCTTACCCTCAGCGCCACCACCGCGGCCTATCCGGAACGGGTGTTCGAAGGCGAGGTCGCCACCGTCGATTCCCGGGTCGACCCGGTCAGCCGCAGTGTCGCGGTGCGCGCCCTGCTCGACAACCCCGAGCGCCTGCTGCGGCCCGGCATGCTGATGCGCGTCACCCTCGACCGGCGCCCGCGGCAAGCGCTGGTGATCCCGGAATCCGCCGTGGTCGTGGAGGGGCGCTACCAGCGCGTGTGGATCGTCACCTCCCGGGAGGACGGCACGATCGAACGCCGCGACATCACCGTCGGGGCCCGTCGCCGCGGCGAGGTGGAGGTCACCGAGGGCCTGGCAGCGGGCGACCTGGTGGTCAGCCATGGTGCCGATCGCCTGCACGCCGCTGCCCGGGTCCGGCTGATCGGCATCGAGGACGACTCGACCAGCGTCAGCGATATCCTGCGGGCCGACCGCCAGGGAGATGACGCCTGATGCGCCTGTCCGACATCTCCGTCCAGCGCCCGGTGCTGGCCATCGTCATGGCGGCGCTGATCGTTGCCTTTGGCCTGCTGGCCCTCACCCGCCTGCCGCTGCAGGAGTATCCCACCATCGATCCGCCGGTGGTCAGTGTCAGTACCAACTACCCTGGCGCCAACGCCGAGGTGGTCGAGACCCGCATCACCCAGGTGCTGGAGGAACGCATCGCCGGTATCGCCGGCATCGAGGTAATCTCGTCCTCCAGCAGCGACGGCGAATCCGATATCAACATCGAATTCAGCCTCGCCACCGACGTCGACGCCGCCGCCAACGACGTGCGCGACCGCATCTCCGGGGCCGCGGACAACCTGCCCGACGAGGCCGACCCGCCCGAGGTGCGCAAGGAGGACACCAGTTCCGAGGTGGTGATGTGGCTGATGCTCTCCGGGGCGGGTTACACCACCGCCGAGCTCACCGACTACGCCGAGCGCTACCTGGTCGACGGTTTCTCGGTGCAGGAGGGCGTCTCCGGGGTATTCGTCGGCGGCGGCCGGGAATACGCCATGCGCGTGTGGCTCGACAGCGATGCCCTGGCCGCTCGCGGGCTCGCGGTCAGCGACGTGGAGGACACTCTGCGCGAAGAGAACGTGGAGCTGCCGGGCGGCGCCGTGGAATCCGCGGATCGCCAGTTCATTGTGCGCCTGCCGCGCAGCTTCGCCACCCCACAGGACTTCCGTGAACTGGTGCTCGACCGCGGCGAGGACGGCTACCTGGTACGCCTCGCCGACGTGGCCCGAGTCGAGCTGGGGACCGTGGAAGAGCGCTCGCTGTTTCGCGGCAACGGCGAGACGGTGGTGGGCCTGGGCATGGTCAAGCAGTCCACCGCCAACGTCATGGCGCTCTCCGAGGCGGTGCGCGCCGAGATGGAGCGCGTGGCACCGAGGCTGCCCGAGGGCATGAGCCTGTCGCTCAACTATGATGCCTCCAACTTCGTCTCCGATGCCATCCGTCAGGTAGTCACCACCCTGCTGATCGCCATCGGCCTGGTGGTAGTGGCGATCTTCGTGTTCCTCGGCAACCTGCGCAGCACCCTGGTGCCGGCGGTGACGGTGCCGGTGACGCTGATCGGCACCTTCGCCGCCCTGGCCGCCATGGGCTTCACCATCAACCTGCTGACCCTGCTGGCCCTGGTACTGGCGATCGGCCTGGTGGTGGATGACGCCATCGTAGTGCTCGAGAACATCCACCGACGCATGCACCTTTATGGCGAGACTCCACTGGTAGCGGCCTATCGCGGGGCCCGCCAGTTGGCCTTCGCGGTCATCGCCACCAGCCTGGTGCTGATTGCGGTATTCGTGCCGCTGAGCTTCATCCAGGGCGACGTGGGCAAGCTGTTCACGGAGTTCGCGTTGACCCTATCGGCCGCGGTGGCCATCTCTACGCTGCTGGCGTTGACACTGACGCCGATGATGGCCTCCAAGATCCTCTCGCCGCACCTGCACGAGGGCCGCCTGGCCCACTGGGTCGACGACGGCCTGCACTGGGCCCAGGGCCTCTACCGCCGCTGCCTCGAGGCGGTGCTCGCGCTGCGCTGGCTGGTGGTGGCCGGCTTCGTGGCCCTGCTCGCCGCCCTCGCCTGGCTCTACCCCCAGCTCCCCGCGGAGTACACGCCACGGGAGGATCGCGGCACCTTCTTCGTGCTGATCAACGGCCCGCCCGGCGCCACCTTCTCCTACATGGAAGACTACATGGACGAGGTCGAGGCCAGGCTGCTGCCGCTGCGCGAGGACGGCGAGGTCGAGCGGGTGTTGATCATCTCCCCCCGAGGCCGGGGCAATACCGAGAACTTCAACTCCGGTTTTGCCATCGTCGGCCTCGCCGACTGGGCCGAACGCCGCGCGGCCTGGCCGATCATGAACGAGGTGCGCCAGACCCTGGCCGAGCTGCCCGGTATCCGCGCATTTCCGATCATGAGCCAGGGCTTCGGCGGCGGCAGCGAGCAAGGCGTCCAGTTCGTGCTGGGAGGAGGCAGCTACGAACAGCTGGCAGCCTGGCGCGACGCCCTGCTGGAGCACATCCGACGGGACAATCCCGGGCTGCTCAACCTGGAAAGCGACTACGAGGAGAACCAGCCCCAGCTCAGCGTCAACATCGACTACACCCGGGCGGCGGATCTCGGCGTCACCGTCAGCGAGATCGGCAGCACCCTGGAGACCCTGCTGGGCGGGCGCACCGTCACGCGCTTCACCGACCAGGGCGAGGAATACGACGTGATCCTCGAGGGCGAACGCGGCGCCACGCCGACGCCGAGTGCCCTGGAGAGCGTGCGCGTGCGTTCGGCGCGCACAGGCGAACTGATCCCGCTGTCGAGCCTGGTCGAGCTCGAGACCTACGCCGGACCCAGCCAGCTCAACCGCTACAATCGCCTGCGGGCGATCACCGTCCAGGCGGACCTGGCCGACGGCTACTCCATGGGCGAGGCGCTGGCGTACCTCGAGAACGCCGTGGACGAGGTGCTGCCACCGGGCGTGCAGACCGACGTCAAGGGCGCCGCCCGGGACTACCGCGAGTCAAGCGGCGCTACCACCTTCCTGCTGGTCCTCGGCATCCTGGTGGTGTTCCTGGTGCTGGCCGCTCAGTTCGAAAGCTTCGTTCATCCGTTGGTGATCATGCTCACCGTGCCGCTGGCCATCGGCGGCGCCCTGCTCGGCCTGTGGCTCAGCGGGCAGTCGCTGAACATCTACAGCCAGGTCGGCCTGGTGATGCTGGTGGGTCTGGCAGCCAAGAACGGCATCCTGATCGTGGAATTCGCCAACCAGCTGCGCGACCAAGGCACCGCCTTCCGCGATGCCCTGCTGCGCGCCGCCATGACCCGGCTGCGCCCCATCGTGATGACCTCGGCCACCACCATCGCCGGCTCGGTGCCGCTGATCCTCTCCAGCGGCGCCGGCGCCGAGACGCGCCTGGTGATCGGCACCGTGATCTTCACCGGGGTGGCCGCGGCGACCTTCTTCACCCTGTTCGTGGTGCCGGTCGCCTATGACCTGCTGGCTCGGCGCACCGGCTCACCAGGAGACGTGGCCCGCCGCCTGGAGCACGAGATAGGCGAGGCGCCGGCCCGACACTGAGCCGAGCACCGGGCCCGACATCACTCGACGCCGGGCCCGACCCACATGAAGGGGTTGTAGGCCACCTCCCAGAGGTGGCCGTCGGGGTCGGCGAAGTAGCCGGAATAGCCGCCCCAGAACACCGCCTGGCCCGGCTTGACCAGCCGAGCCCCAGCCGTCACCGCCAGGGCCAGCACCTCGTCCACCTCGGCCTCGCTGGCTACGTTGTGAGCCAGCGCCACCCCGCGAAACCCCTCACCATCGGCACTGACGCCGGCATCCTCGGCCAGCGCCTCTCGCCCGTAGAGCCCCAGCCAGGTGCCATTGAGGGGAAAGAAGGCCACACTCGGTGGCGATTCCATCCGCTCCCAGCCCAAACCCTCGGCATAGAAGCGCACCGACCGCTCGAGGTCGGCGACACCCAGTGTGATCATGCTGATGCGCGCTTGCATGGCGTTCTCCGTAGACGTGTCGCTTAGGTTTTGTACGAAAAGTCGGCGAGCGATGGCCAGACAAGACAAAAATCGGTGAAAAGACGGACCGGGCTCGCGCGCGAGTTTACGCGGTGTAAATGCGTACGTTGAGCCGATGTTTAACGCCGTATGGGCAAGCGCAGACAGTTTTCGTACAGAGCCTAGTGTAGGCGTCTCGCGCCATGCGCGATGCCCCAAGAGACTATGCTGCATAAGGAATCATAACCGCCGCATCGAGGAGAACCTACCATGCTCGAACTCCTGCCCTCAGGCGCCGACCATGTGGTGGCCATGAAGGTCAGTGGCCGCGTCACCGCGCCGGACCTCCAGGTGGCCATCGATGCCATCGAGGCCGTCAAGAAGACCCAGCCCCGCATCAGCCTCTATACCGAAATCGACGCGATGCGCTGGATGACCTTCACGGCGTTTCTGCGTGACCTGGGCTATGGCCTGACCCAGGTGGGCGACCTCGATCGTTACTACCGTGCTGCGGTGCTCAGCGACAAGCATTGGGTGCGCCACCTGGCCCGGCTGGAGAACCGACTGTTCAAGCATCTGGAGGTGCGCGCCTTTGCGGTGCGACACAAGCCTGACGCCCTCGAATGGGTTCGCCACCTGCCTGAACATCCCGTTGCCGGCTCCGAACAACCTGGCTCCCGACGCTAGGCAAACGATAAAAAATGCCCCCGGAGCGGGGGCAAAAAAGGGAATGAGCAGGGCCGAAACAACATGAGTGGCGATGGTGGGGAAGTCGCCGTTGCCAGGAGGGAACAGGTCCGCTCGGTCTGGATCTGGAGCGGCTCACGCCCGACAGACCACGAACTCGGCCTCAGGGTCCGGCTCGGATGTGTCCCCGCGCTCTCATGATGTCTCTTCTTGCTGCGGAGAATCGCACGGCATCAACAGCACGCAGGGTAAGAGATCGATGAAAACAGCGTAGACAAACAATGGCTCCGGGGCTGAATGATAGCCAAAGCTCATGGCGCTACATACCGGGAAGCGCGGAAACCATATGCCAGTCAGAATATCTGCATATTCAAATTAAGACATAACGTATAGCGAGGTCAGTACCGTTTCAGGATGATAGGAGGCTCACGAAACGGAGACGTATGAATGCCAGAAATCGAACTGGTGCCTTCCCCGTTAGGCCACTGGATGATGATGTGCTCGTGTGGCGCAACAGAGATACGCTCGCCCAAGGGGCCGAACTGGACAAGTTTCGAGCTCCGGTCCCTCGATGAAACCAGCTACCGGATCACCTGCGGAAGCTGTGGCCGAATGACCCAACGCTACAGCTCCAAGGCAGGGGAAGTCGGCAACCGGCCCGAATAGCCCCCTGGGCAGCAGAGGGGATCGGATTCACCGACATGTTTCACCAAGCGGGACGACTCACGCCACGAGCCACCTTCCCAAGGCATGGGCCCAACGCTTGGTATAAACGCAGAAAAGGGAGCCAACCTCTAGGTTGACTCCCTTTCAAAATTCTTGGCGGAGGGGGAGTCCCCTCGTATTTCTTATAAATCAATATCTTGTTGATGAATTCCCCACATACCCAACAAAGAGCCTCACATTAAGAATGCTATTCCATGATACGGGGAGATACCTCTGGCAAGCACTCTTCACCTCCACTGCGACGGCTCTCATCGTGGCTGGGTCGGGCTCAGATTCCTACCCTTCTGGCGCCTCGATGCTATCCCCGTAGCAACGGGCAGCCAGGTGATAAGCGCGGGATGCTGGCGGTTTCCCGGTTTCAAACCGGAAAACGTGACGCCGAGTCACAATTGCGGGCTCTCGGGGCGTTTGGCAGGCGGTGCGATGATCGTCGCATCGGGGCGGTCAGGCTAGCCGGCTGGGATTCCAGCCAGGGGCGACCGGGGCAGGGTGTCACAGGTCACTCGGTGGGGGAGGCACTCCCCGGTAT
This sequence comes from Halomonas sp. B23F22_20, assembly GCF_043496985.1. Classification (NCBI taxonomy): domain Bacteria; kingdom Pseudomonadati; phylum Pseudomonadota; class Gammaproteobacteria; order Oceanospirillales; family Halomonadaceae; genus Halomonas; species Halomonas sp. B23F22_20. The sequence continues at coordinate 211,929 of NZ_JBIEKH010000001.1, read as the reverse complement.
CAGGGTGGTGCCAACAAAAGGTGAGAGATTCCCACCTTTTCGCCAGAAGCTCGGCAGCGGGCCGCTACCTCGCGGGTGCCTGGTCGTTCATGCAGGCCCAGACCAGGGCGACCACCCAGCCGATGAAGGTCCAGCCGAGGAAGAGATTCAGCATCGAGATGGCCACCGCATTCTCCTTGGACCGCATGACGGCCACGATCAGCGGCAGGAAGTAGACCACCACGGCGACGAAGAGCATCAGCAAGGCTTCCATGTCCTGTTCCTCATAGCTTGTAGTTTCGGCGCAGTATGCCACGGATCTCGGGTTCAGCCTCCTCGAACCCCTTCTCGAGGAAGCGTGGCTCGCCCCGCGGATCCCAGAACTTGCCGTCGTTGGAAGCGAAGGCCTGGCGGCCATCCGAGGTGCCAAAGGCCTGCACCGAGGAGCGTGGCTGTCCTTTCAGCTTGCCAGACGCCTCGTGGACGTAAAGGGCATAGGCGGCCGTATAGCCCGCGATGCCTCGGGTGCCGGTGAGCGTGTTGGTGACTTGGCGGTATCGAGAGTTGATCAGGTTTGCGGTGTCGATCGGCGTCAGCCGGGCGGCATACCCTTCTGCAGTAATGAGGATCTCGGTCATCGCCCGCTCGGTGACACGACCTCGAATCTCCTTCACCAGCCGGCCCATGTTCCGCCTGACGTTCTTTCCTCCGCGGCCAGCCATGCCTCACCCCTCCTCATCGAAAAGCCGGGCGCACAGCACGACGGCATCCCGCCCATAAGCCTCATTGATCTCTGCATCATGGCGCCGCCATAGCGCGTCGTCGTCTTCGCCATCCTGCCTCAGGGTGGTGATTCCTGAACCATAGCGACCATGCAGTGTAGACGCCTGCCAGCCCAGCAACGGCAACGGCTTCGGACCGGTCTCGGCCGGCTCGAGGATGATCCGGCGCACGTGCAAGCCATCACCAGATGATCCGGCATCGCTTTCCAGGGCCTCCAGGCGGCGCTTGGTCGATGCCCTCACCCCATCACCTCCCGATAGACGCGCTCGGCCTCGCTGGGCCCAACCGGGCGCAGCCGGCTTGCCTGAATGCCCCCATCGAGAATGCTTCGATATTGCCGGGCGGCCTCATGGGGGCAAGCAGTGGGCTGATAGACCGGCACTGGCCGACGTTGCCGGCCGACTCCAGCTCGAGCCTCAAGCACATCGAGGCGAGCCGCATTCCTGGATCGCGCCATCTGGAACCTCCTCATTGCTCTAGGTGGGTCGATGTCGAGGGGCCAAGAGTGGCCGCAATGCGCCGGGCCCGCTCCTGTGCCTCTTCCGGAGTATCGCCGCCGATCCGGGCCATGGTCGCGCCGCTCTCGTCTTCGACCCGAGCGAAATAGCGACGCGGCAGGGGTTCTCCCCACCGAAAGTCAGGATTGTGGTCAAGGATCCGCATTTCTCTCTCCTTCCAGGGCCTCAAGGCGCCGAACGATCTCATCGACTTCCTGCACCTTGACCAGGCCGGCAATGGCGGCAATCAGCTCTTTCCCGGTGGCGGGGTCGAGGTCGCCGGCAGCGATCGCAGTCAGCACGCTGTCCGCCTTCTCGGTGAGCGTCTCGCCTTTCAGCTCGAAGCGCACCGGCTCGGCTTGGGGCTTGTAGGCCGGCGTCAGACGTTCGAGACAAAGGCGCAAGGCCTGGGCGTCCTCGGAGAGCGCCATTTCCACGGCTTTGGCCACCAAGGCCTTGCCCTTTGGCTCCAACTCATTACGCCAGGCTGTGCGCCGATCCGGGCGGCCCCTTGGCCGCCCTTTCGGGTTCCCTGACTGCCCCGGCTTGAATGCCATCCTGTTCTTTCCTTGTTCTGTTTAGCGGGACGGCATGGTGCCGAGGTCATCACTGGAGCCCCCTCGGGCGTCGCGGCTTGGCATGGTGTCGTAGAAGCCTGCCTGGCGATTCGCCACAGTAGCCTCGCGCCCCCAGCGGACATGCTTCTTGAGGTCGGCACTGCCAGCCTGGATCGCGGCCAGGCCTTCAGCATCAAGGCTGCCCAGCACCTCTCCTTGCTCGTTCACGATCTCGCCACGCTCAAAGGTGTCGCCGTCCCGGTCGCCGACGTTCTTCTTAAAGACCACGGTTCCCTTCTCGTCATACAGGGTCAGGTAGAGCTTCCCACTCTGATTCTCCAGCTCTTCAACCGGGTCCTTGTCGCTGGACTCGGGTGCAGCTACGTTGCCCTGGAAGGCCGGAAGTAGTTGATTACCGAACATGTCGTTGTCCTCTATCGGTTGGGCTTTTCCCGCTCAGTTCAGGCGCCGGGCACCGTCAGCATCAGCGGTCGCTAGGGTGTAGCTCTCGGACAGGTGCACGCCTTTGCGCAGCTTGCCTTGCTGATAGCTCCAGCGCTGATTGGCGAACAGGGCGGCGTGGAAGGCCTCTACACGGCAACCCTGGACAGCATCTCGCCACAGTGCTGCAAGCTCGCCATACTCCGGCGCTTCAGGATTGGCCACTGGCATATGGGTATGGCCATGGTCGAGACGCACGGGCTCGAAGTTTCTGTATCGATCGTAGGCGTAGCCGATAACGCGCTTCTCTTGCTGGCTCCACCCGGCCTGGATGATTACCAACTCCTCCACGTCACTCGGGATCGTTTCGATCAGACTCTTCAGCATCTCAGGTACCAGGTGGGCGATGTCAGAGATGTCACCATCGGGCATCTCGCCCGCGATCCGCATTGGCCATGCCGCGGTGTGCGTGAAAGCCCCTGAGCCACCGACCAACATGTTTCGATTCGGCAAGCAGGTGATTTTTTCGACCATTTCGCCGGAGAACGGCTCGGGACGTTCACCATTTCCAATAAAGGTATTATGAGCCGCTTCGAGAGTTGACTTGGTAGCGCCCTGGGCGACTGGCTCTAACTTTCCGCCTTGCCACAGCGCGTGGTCTTGGGATAGATAAGCCCGCTCCGGCGTGATGGTTAGGTTCAACGTGGTCATGGTTGGATCTCCGAGTTTATGGATAGTGGACCGGCTATTGTGACGGCAGCAGCAGCGCCTGCTTGAGCAGCCGCAACACCTGCCGTTGACCAACCCGCAGTGCTAGCAGCCGTAGCAGCAGCGCCACCCGTATAGAAGGAAGCGACAGCAATGGCGATCGTCGCAATCGCGCGGCCAATACCGTCGTCCTCCGGGGAGGCGGCGATCAGCACCTGAGCTCCAGCCGACAGAGGCTCCCCCCATCGTTCTCGCGGCCATATCTCGCCATCCACCTGGGCTGTGACGTTATCTGCCATATCCGGGAAGCACCCGGCTAAGGACGACCCTGCCGGGATATCGCAGGTGACAAGGTCATTCCGCAAAGGATGGGGTCGTGCCACCACCCGAGCGGTCTCGTGTACTGGCATAGCGCCTCCTGGTTAGGTGGATTGCCGGCGAGCGCCGAACTTGCGCATCGTGCGGTCCATCTGGCCGCTCGCGAACATCTTGCTCACCGTGCCCTCGACCTTGCGCTCAAGATAGAGATCGAGCTGTCGTGACCCGTCAGCGCCCTGAGATTCGCGGCGCGTGACCTGAGTGTCACCATCGGCATGAATGTTGATCTCCACTCCTGGGGCGGCGCCAATCACACCGGCCGTCCCAGATCCTCCAACGCGACCACCTTTCAGATAGCCGCGAGTGTTCTTGAGCTGCTCGAGCATCGGCAGCATGCCAGGCTGATCGACTACCGCCTTGGGCATGACGAACTCGCCTCGGTGAACGATGCCCGCCACGTCGAACTTGCTTCCGTCGCCGGTGTAGCCGCCATTAGCGAACCCCACTGAGCCAAGAAAGCCCCCGGCCGACGTGTTGTAGGCCCCCGGCCCCGAAACACCTCCGCCCCCGAAGAACCCCCCGATCGAACCAGAGATCGCATTGGCCAGGGGCTCAGAGACCGTCTTGCGCAGGGTGATCCGGGCGATGTCCTCGGCAATGCCCTGGAGTACGCTGCGCAGCCCTTCGCCCTCGAGTACGGCATCCTCGAAGGCCGACTGGAAGGTGAAGCCCAGGTCTCGCGCGGCGTCACTGACCTTGTCCATGGCCTGACTGCCAGACGTGCCATAGGCCTCAGCCACCGTCTTGTTGCTGCGGTAGCTGTCCTCCAGGTCATTGAGCAGCGCCCCCAGTTCGGTCGCGGCCATACCCTCGCGAACGGCGTAGCTGATCAGGGTCAGCTTGTCCTGCATGTACTGCCGCTGAGAGGCTTCGAGAGGGCGCAAGTCGTCGCGCAAGCCGCGATAGGCTCGACCCAGCTCGTCTACGCTTTCCTTTTCATCTTCCAGAGGGGCCCCCAATCCAGGCAGTCGGGTCTTGGGCGGCGTAAGCGGGTCCAAGTCTAGGGTGTCAGGCACAGTGACCCCGGTATCCAGATTCAGCAACTCCTTCTTCCGGTCGATAAGGCGCCCATATTCCTCCTGCAGCTCCTGCAGGGCCTGTACAGCATCCTGGGCCTGAGGCGAGTTCTCCCCGAACAGGTCGATACGCGCCTCGAGCCTGGCCTTGTCATCGAAAAGGCGCTCAAGCTCGGCATTGATGCCGGCAAGCGAGCGCTTGGCCTCGTTATCACGGAAGGAGTCCATGAAGATGTTGAAGCCGCGAGCCAGCGCAGCCAGCCCCTCGCTGGTAGTCTCCAGAGATTCCTTGATCAGGCTGTCGAACTGCAGGACGGCGCGGCTAGTCTCGGTACGGATCTGCTGGCCAAGCTGGTTGAATCCCTGGGCTAGCTCTCTCAGGCGCTCAACCTCCGACTGAGAAAGCACGGCATTGAGGTCACGGGCCTCCTTGGCCATGTCCCGAAGCGCCCGAGCGTTGTTGGTCAGGAGCGGCTGGAGGCGCGATGCTTCATCGGCCACGCTCTCGAGATAGAAGACCTGCTCCTCCATCGAGAGATTGGCCGCGTCCATGCCTTGCTGAAGCTTGATGAGCACTTGGGGGCCGGAGAGATTGCGAAACTCCTCCGCCGTCTGCCCGACCAGTGGAGCGATGTTCTCGAAGTAGTCGGCGAGCTCTCCGCCTCCTGTTGCCAGGAAATCGCCCACGCGGTCCTGACTGTCACGGAAGATGTCGGCGAGCCTCTCCTGCTGGACATTCACGCTCTTGGCCGCGTAGGCCAACTGCTGATAGGCCTCGACTGACACGCCGGCCTGACGGGCCTGGCTGGTCAGCTCCTGGGCCGACTGCGCAGCGCGCTGGGTTAATACCAGCATCGCCGCCGAGAGCCCTGTGAACGCCGCCGTGCCGGCTATGGCCACGGACTTCACGCTAGCGGCAATAGGCCTGAGCTTAGAGAAAGAGCGGGAGACGCGATCGCTCCCATCCTTCACGTCATCCAGCCGGCGCTCCATACGCTTTGAGGAGCGGGACACATCCCGTTCAGCCTCGAGAAGCGCTTCAGTCTGCGCATCTACCGTGAAATGAATCCCGCCGAGATCACCGTCCATACATCACCTCAATCCAGGGGATAGCTCTTGGCGTGCCCCGGCCCCACTGGAAAACCGTTCTCGCCCTGGTGCATGACGACTTCGGCCCGCTCGAACATGCCCTTCCCAACGCTACACACGCGGCGGGAGGTGAAGGCCCCCACATTCGGAACCTCGATGGTGTCCTTGGCGCCAGACTTGTCGATGATCTTGAGCGCGCCGGCATGTACCGCTTGTGCCTGCTCCCGAATCTCGGCATAGCGATCCAGGTGGCTGGCAAGCGTTTTCCAGGCCTCGTCAATGGCTGCCGCGGCCTCTTCTGCTTGCTCTGCCAAAGCGGAATGTTCATCCACCACGCCCTTGAGCTTGGTCTGGGCGTCCTCGGCCCTGGCGATCGGCAGCCGAGCCTCGAGCGCCTGTCGCTCCACTCGCAGTCTCCGCGCCTGGCGCTCGGCCTCCAGGTGCGCGTCCTCGACTGCATCAACGTCGCCGCCATCGGCGATGACCCTACCCAGCTCGGCATCGAGATCCCGGGCATCGAAGGCACGTTGTTCCTCGGTGATCTCGGCCAGGCGCTGCTCGACGGCCTCAAGACTCATGGTGTTGATCATGCTGGTTGCCCTCCGGGGCGGTGTGGTTGAGGGGTCTGCTCGCTGATGAAAACCAGCCAGCCGGCGGCATTTACGTCGCCACGTTCAGCGGCTTGCTGCAGGAGCTGGTAATAGCTGGCGATGGCCGCTTTGCCGGGGCGAATGTTGCGGGCTCCGGCTGGACGGCCGCCTCGCTTCCCTTGGCTCATGACGTATCACCTCGGTGGATGGAATCGCATTTTTGTTGGGTATATTGTTGGTTATTTGTAGTTTATACCCATAAACCATTGTTTTCAAATACTCCGATGCGGACCACATCTCCGCCAAACACCGCGACGTGAACCATGACCGATGTCAGGCAACGGGGTGGTACGGGGTGGAACAACAAAACTCGGTCGGGCACCATCTGGGTGGCCAGCATAGAGACTGGTGGAATAGAGCAAACAGGATCGTAGGGAACCAAAATGAAGAAGATCATTCTTGCCGCGGCCGCATCACTCACTCTTGCGGGGTGTGCGGGCCCCTCAGTGATGCCACCCAACACGTCCACGGGGAACCAAACGGAAGCCTACAGCGCTGACTTTGATAGCGTTTGGGAAGGTGCCGTTGACTGGTTCGCCGTCAACAACATCCCAATCAAAAATATCGAGAAAGATTCTGGAATCATCGGCTCCGAATACACACTTGGGGCAAACTACTCGCAGATTGACTGCGGCACCGTTAATCCAGGTGCGATGCACATCCTGCTCAACCAGAATGTAGTGGCCAATATCAATGTTCTAGTCCGAGAAACAAGTGCCGGCACCACCGTCCAGCCCAACGTTTTTGGACACGGAACAGCAATGCTGCGAGATAACTGGAACGGTATGCCCGTACAGCTCCGGCTTGATAACTGCGTCAGCACTGGCGAGCTCGAAAGAAGCTTGCATCAGTACCTCAGCAGGAGCCTGTAATGCCCCCTTTCGCGGGTTTCATGGTCTTTGAGGAAGGCGTGGGACAAGCGGCCGACGACCTTGTTCTTTCTCTGTTCTGATCAGCAGCAACCAAATCGGCCCCGGCAAGCGACGGGGCCGATGGTGGGCAAGGTTCGGGCAAGGGTCAGTGCAGCGGCTTAGTTGGTGTGGTGCGTAGCTGGTCGGCTATGCCCATCTTCTCGGCATAGGCCAGCAAGTCCTCCTCGCTGGCGCCCAGCGCCTGGGCCAGATCGGCCAGGTTGAACAGGGGGCGCCCCTCCTCATCGACGCCTGACGGCTTCAGGCCTGGAAAGAACTCCTCCATGCCGTCGCGCAGCGTCTCCAGGATTGGGCCGCGCAGGAACATCGGATGATCCTCGTCATGGGCGCGGTGAATCATCGCCTCTGTATCGTTCGGGGACACGCCTCCAAAGAAGCGGTTGCGGGCCATTCGCTCGACGTTCTCCAACAGGGCGGCTATATGTGACGCCAGCGGCCTCTCCAAGCGTTCCGGTGGCATAGCCAGGCGATGGGCGGCCCAAGCCTGGCCGGGCGTCAGGTGTCCAATGCCAAGGCCATGGGTGGCAGCATGGGCCAGAGTGCCGCGGGTGATGGTGTCGGTCATGGGCATATCCTCCAGGTCAGGGCGTCCGGTGGTCGTGCTGCATGCGCCAACTGTCAGGCCGAATGAGGGCCAACAAGGTGCGGTTGGCGGCCCGCCTTCCAGCATTCTCCTGGCGATGTGGCTTGGGCTCAGCTTCGGCGGCCTGCATCCAGGTCTGGATGTACCGCCTGGCAGCTCTCTCCATCGCCAACGGCGGGAGGGTGGCCAAGCGCGACCACACGTATTGTCGATCCTCTCGAAGAAGCGGCACCTGGCCGGCGATCCACTCGAGCCAGTCGGTCCGACTCGCCGCCTCAGGGTCAGGTTCTGATGCAACTCCGGAGGGCTCGCCAGGGGCTAAAAGTTGCACGGTTTCAGGGGTGTCGGTTGCAGCCGAGTTGCAATCACGGTTGCTTTCAATCTCTCGCAACCGCTTGTCTGCCAAGGCTTTGAGTCCGCCGGTTGCACTCCCGGTTGCATCCTGACCCCGCGAAGTTGCCCCCTTGGACTGGGAAAGTTGCGGGTTGCATCCCCTAGGGGGTGCAACGTGCAACTCTGGACGATCGCTCATCACTCACCCCCTCCCTTCTTGGCCAGCAGGCCTTCCCGCTCGGCCCGCTTGCGATACCGAGTGGCCGTGCTCTTGTGGATGTCCAGCTCTCGGGCCGCCTCGGTCGGTGACAGCCCCTCATTGAGGAGGTCAACGACCCGCTGATAGGTGCTCTCCTGGAGCGGGAGCCAGGACCAGGTGGTGCCCCCGCTTGGGGAGCTGACCAGCTCGATCTCTCGCCCCTTGGCGTCGTCACCGTAGAAGCCCCGGTTCTTCTCGAAATGAAGCTCGAACTTGGCGCCCTGGGCGTCGTCGTCCTCGCCTTTCGGGTAGCGGAGCGCGATGACGGTATCCAGCACGTCCTCCCGGCGACTGGTGCCACGCTGCTGGCCGCCTTTGCCGGCGTGGTGGACGAACAGCACCGTCTTCCCCTGGGCCCGCATACGCAGGGCCCATTCCTGCACCATCAGCCAGCTTTCGCCTTCGTTCTCCTTTCCGGTCCGACAAAGGGTCGCGATGTTGTCCACAACGATGAGCTTGGCGGGATCGGTGAAGGGCTCGAGGGCCGTTTGGCCTTCCACGGTCGAGAGGTCCGGCATCCCCCTGGGCTGCAAGTCAGGCGTCAGCAGCTGCAGGGCCTCGGGCGCCGCCTCGTGCTCAGTGCTCTGGATGATGCTTGCGAATCGCTCCTGCAGGGCGATGGCCGGCATCTCCCCGTCCAGGTAGAGCACCGGTGCCGGTGAAGGCGCTTCCCAGCCAAGAAAGGATCCTCCGGCAGCGACAGCGTAGCCCGCATACATCGCGAACCAGGTCTTACCGATGCCCCGAGGCGCGTAGACCATGGCCAGCCCGCTGGTGGGCAGCCAGGGCGCCAGGAGCATGGTTCTCGGCGGGATGTTCAGGCCCAAGAAGTCTCCCAGGCTGATGGACTTCAGCGCCATCGATGCCGCGGTTTCCTCATAAGCACTTGCTGGCGGCGTCGGAGGCCCCTCACTGGGCACCGGCCTCAGCTTGGCCGCGGTGTTGGCTCGCTCATCGAGCCAGCTAGCCCCTGTGTCACGTTCAGACATGGCAACCCACCTCCTCCGCGGCACCGCGCAGGCGCCCGACGGCCTTGGCCAGGCGGTCCAGGTCGGTGCGCTGGAGAGGCTTGCCAGACTGCACCGCCTCCGCCGCCAGCATGACCACCACCGCCTCCCTGGAGATGGCAGCCAACACATCCCGGGGGACCCAGCGCTCGCCGGATCGCTTGCTTGTGCGGAAGGCCTCCTGTTCCCGCTGGGGGAACAGGTCGGCCAAGGACATGCCGACGGCAGCCATCACATCCGCGGTCGGGCATCCGGTGAAGCACTTCACCAGCAGTGTGCCATCCTCGGTCTCTCGGATTGCCAGGCTCGGCGATCGGTCATCATGCGCTGGGCAGCATGCAAGCCACCTGCCCGTGCCATTCACCTTTACCTTGTCCAACCGGGCGAGGAGCCGGTGCACATCGGCCCCGGTCCGATACTCAGCCCTCGGCAGCTGATCAGCTCGCATGGAAGGGCCCTCCTCCGTTGCGGCGGACTTCCTCAAAGCAGCCATGGATCGAGCGGATCGTATCCGCGATGTGCCCCGTGGCATCGACCAGGGGCTGGTGATGAGCCTGGGGATGACCGGCATCGGCCAGGGCATGGGCGACGGCATCCACCCGATCGCCCAGCGCCAGCAGCTCTTGAGTGGCCTTCACCAGGTCGGCAGCTTGCTCATACGTCATAGCCTCAATGCCTCCCCTGCTTGTTCCCTGCGACCGTCTCGAAGGGAAGCGCCTCGATCTCGTCCACCAGCGCGCTGGCTTCTCGCTCGGTGAGCTCGCCATACCACTTCATGATGAGAATGGCGCCACCGCAGAAGAGCTTCCGGCTATTCAGCTCATCCTCGGTGCTGCTCTCGAGCAGCGTGTCCAGGGAAGCCGTGAGAGGATGGGCCCGGTGTCGCCCCATGAACTCGTCGATCCACATGCGAGCGTCCTGCGCCACGTTCAGGCGAATGGTTTTATCCGGCATGGTCACCTCCACTGCCTGCATTGATCTCCTGGATTTTCGCCGTGTGGTAGGCGAGGTTCTCCATCAGCCCGGACATGATGTCGTCGTTCAAGACGTTGTGATCTTCCTGGCCGCCGTAGTGATCAACCAGCAGCTCGGCCAATGCCCAAGCCTGGCGGGCGTGCGAATCGATATGATCAGAGGTGGTGGAGTAGCTCATGCGTCGCCCTCCTCATCCTTCAGCTCGCGGGCGAAGTCGTCGAAGTCGCAGGCAGCGATGTCGGCGGAATCATGGGAAAGACTGGCGATACGCTTGGCGTGCTTGATGGCATCGGGCTGATCCGACTCCATCAGCACCACGATGGTCTTGAACATCGTGGCGGCGTTTTGCAGGTGCTCACTCGCCAGGGTCAGGTTGTCGTAGTGATCGGTGTGATTCATGACGCCACCTCCTGGCCGGCAACGCGGGCCTCCAGGCGGCGAGCTTTCTGGATGTGGTGGTTATAGCGGCGCAGCCGAACGGCGGCGCTTGAATCAGAGAAAAGGGCTGATTTCGCCATCGCTCGATGAGCAGCGGCGCGTGCGGACGCACTTCGGGTAAGGAGGGGGATCATGGGTCTGACTCCTGTATCTGTGGAGTCGTCCCCGGCTGCGGCCAAGCAGCTGATGGGGGCGACTGTACGCGGGTTGGCCGACCGGGGATACAGGATCCCGGCACACCCGAAGGTGTCCCGCGCACAGCCGCCATAACGCATAGCGGACACAAAAAAAGCGCCTGCTATGAGAGGGGCGCTTGTGCGCCTGCATCCTTTCGACCGGCCAAGGTCGGCCACGGAATTTGCCGTGACGCCCCCATGGTAGTGAGACGGGATGATATGCGCAAGCATTAGGCGACCTCCTCGCGGGAGGATTCCCACGCTTCAAGGTCGGCCAGGTTCCAGCGGGTGCAGTTGTCGCCCAGCTTCTTGGGCTTGGGGAAGTCGGCGCGGGCTTTTGACCACCGCCAGATGGTGGCCACTCCCACGCCGTATCGAGTGGAGACTTGCTTTGCCGAGAGCCATGTGCGCTTCTGCTCTTCCATGTAGTATCACCTCATGCTTTTGAGTTGCATGAGATATGCTGGCGCCACAGAAGCCTGTATATAATTACAAGATGGGAAAGTTTATATGCATGCTTTCTAAGGCGGAGGAATTGGAATTCGTTTCATGTCCCCCGGAAAAGCATTCAATTCCCAAGCATCACTTTTGCATGCTATCCATTTCAGCAGCTTTTGAAGTGATGTCATCTAGATAAAACCGGTCTCCTTCAAGGCGCTTGAAAAATCCGCCTACCGTTCTAGAGGGGCGCATGTCGAGCTCGCTGAAGCGACCATCAGGGAAAAGTGCTTGAGCCATGCACTTGGCGGTGATGCTGGATTCGGTTAGACAAGCCCATATCTTCAGATCAGCATATGCCGCTGCCCGATAGTCAAAAAGCTTTCTGACTTCAGACGGGCGGGCCTTTGGCATTGATCCTTCATCGCCGTAATTTTTTATCAGGTAGCGCCTTATCTCTTGGACTTGGGCATCGATCGTTGGGTGGCCTTCGATAATGATGAAACTGCTGCCGTCATCTCCATGCATTGGGATATGCTCAAACATAGCATCACGGACTTCTTCAAAATCCCAGCCATAGCGGTCAGCCAGTGACTGTGCGGACTCCTCGACCCTGCGGATAAGCTCCTGATTCCTTTTCATGAAGTCCATCGCATCCCATAAGGTAACTCGATTTACACCTGCCCTTATTCTTGGGCAAAAATCATCCCCAAGGATGCCCTTAGCGGCCTGCTCCACCTGATCAGATATCTGTTCTTCTTCTCTATCAGCTTCATCCAGCTCCTCAGCCACGTCCTTCTCGTTATAAAGATGTCGCTGGACCCTAAATATCTCCATGATGGGCTTCATATAAAGGCGATGAAAAGGTTTTTTTGCCGACTCGGCAAGGCTATTAAGCGCCGCCTCTATCTCCTCTTCTGAAGCCATATACTTAGCCCCTTCTTCCTTGTACATCATTGAGGCTGCGACCCACCAAAAGAAAAAGCGGTCGCTAACGGCCATGGCGGCCTCATGGGGTTTTTTGTCTTCCCACATCTCGTATGGACGAATGTCGAACCACTCTGGCAGTTCGCTAACGTGGCGAATCATCTTGCTCATCGCGCTACTCCTGCGCTTACTCCATCTATTGAGGAGGCCGGCCAGTGCGGTGGAGTGTGCCGCACGTTCGGGAGCGACCCTAGGCCAGCCAAAAGGGGCAGCGCCGGCTATTCGGCAGACGCCTTGTTCTCGCGAATCGGGGTGACATTCCCAGCCTTGGCGGGCGAGGTGTCGATGAAGTCGGCCCACTGTTCCATCAGCTTAGCCCGCTTGGCCAGCAAGTCGCCGCGCCGGTAGGCCGCTTCGGCGTCGTTCTTGATGGTGTGCGCCAGGGCCATCTCGGCGATGTGGTGCGGGGTGCTGGTGCGCTCGGCCGTCCAGTCACGGAACGTCGACCGGAGGCCATGAACGGTGGTCTTGTCGCTCATGCCCATCCGCTTGAGTACCGCGGACATGCCAGCATCGGAGAGCCTGCCGCCCCGCGGCGCACTGAAGATGAGGCCGCCGCCTTTGTTGGGCATGCCGCGCAGCAGCTCGACAGCCGCGTCTGAGAGGGGCACGCGATGCTCCTTGCCAGCCTTCATGCGCTCGGCAGGGATGGTCCAGACGCGGTTCTCCAGGTCGATCTCTTCCCAGCATGCGGAACGGGCCTCATTGGACCTCACAGCGGTCAGCGTCACCAGTTCGAGGCAGCGGGCAGCCTCGCCTTTACGCTTGCGCAGGGCGGCCATGAAGTCGTGCACCTCGTCGATCGGCAGGGCCCGATGGTGCTTCACCTTGGCGATGCGGGTAGGCGCCGGCAGGATGGCATCCAGGTTGTTCTTCCAGACGGCCACGTTGGGAGCGTCCCGGTAGCCATGCGCCGAGGCATAGGCCAGCACTGTCTCGATCCGCTGGCGAACCCTGGTCATGGTCTCGGTCTTCTCCTCCCAATACGGCTCGAGAACCTGGACGATGTGGGGTAGCTCGATGTCGCCGACCGCCATCTTGCCGAGGATCGGATAGGCGTAGGCCTCCAGGGTGGAAGCCCACTGCTTGCCATGCTTTGGATTGCTGGCCTCAGCCTGCTTCTTCTTGATCACCGCGGCGGCGCATTGCTCAAAGGTGATGGCCTTGGCCTGAGCAGCGATGAGCTCGCTTCGCTTGGCCTGGCGCTCGAGCACGGGGTCGATGCCCTCCTCTCGGATCCGACGCTTGAGCTCGGACGCATCCTCCCGCGCCCGGGCCACGGGCACCTCGCTGGCACTGCCGAGCCCGATGTCCCGGCGCTTGCTGCCCACTGTCGTCCTGAGGATCCAGGAGCGGCCACCGTTCTTGCTCACCTGCAGGTGCAGGCCCGGCGCACCGCCCACGGCGTAGAAGCCAGGATCGACCAGCCGCTTGATCTCCAGGGGGGTGAGTGCCTTCGCAACCTTGGGCATATCCGCCTCTCACATCCTACCCAACAAAAAAGTTTGTGATTGGATGGTAGTAGGTGATACGGGCTAATACAAGGAAATGGCGTAACGGCGGGACCCAGACACGAAAAAGCCGCCTCGATGGGCGGCTTAATCTGCTGTTCTGGCGGAGGGGGAGGGATTCGAACCCTCGAAGCCTTTCGACTTACACACTTTCCAGGCGTGCTCCTTCGACCACTCGGACACCCCTCCGCATTGTGGTTCCCAAGCCTGAGTCGCGCTGCCTTCTCCTCGAGAACGGCGCACATATTATCGGCTTAAGTGCGCGATTGCAAGCCGTTTTTCGGCTTTCCGTTCATTCCCTTCCATGGGTCGCCACCCTACCCGGCCGGCAACACCGCGTAGTCGCCGCGCGCCTCGAGACACAGGGTCTCGTCGCACCACAGGCGTTGGACCAAGGCGATACGCCCCTTGCCACCCTGCGACAGGCGTTCAGCGAGCCTTGCCGCACCTTTATCGGCTTCGGGCGTGCAGACCAGCCGGTAGTCGCCGGTGACCGGCGCCAGGAAACGCTGCTCGGCCTTGGCCACTACCACGTCGCGTTGGAAGCCGTGCCGACGCAGCCAGAGCGTCGTCCAGCACCAGCCGAGCAGGGTGGTCTGAGCGGCCAGGGAACCGCCGAAGCCGGTGCCCTTGTCGTTGAGGCTCGGCGAGAGCCCAAGCCGCCACTCGAGGACATCGCCGTCACGCTGCATCGCCTCGATACCGAGATGCCCGACCATGGGTATCGCCTCGCCGAGCCAAGCCAGGAAGGCCGCCGGATCGTCCTCGTCGCCCAGCGATGGCAGCGGCAGTCGGGGATAGGGAATGCCTGGTTCGCGCACGATCAGTCCCAACGCTCGACGAAGGCATCGATGTCATGCTCGGGCACCGGTCGATGGCGCCCCCCAAGTTGGCCAACATAGAGAAAGGCGACCAGCTCGTCGTCCTCGGCCAGGCCGAGCCCCTTGCGCACCGTGGGATCGAAGGCGTACTTGCCGGTCCGCCACATGGCGCCGAGCCCCTGAGCATGGGCGGCCAGCAGCAAACCGTGAGCGGCACAGCCGGCGGAGATAACCTGCTCCACGCGTGGCACCTTGGGCTCATCGGGAACGACCTTGGCAATCACGGCGATGATCATCGGTGCGCGCTTGGGCTTCTTGCGCGCGGCTTCGAGCACGGCGTCCTTGGCGTGCGGATCCTCTCGAAACTCGGCTTCGGCAAACAGTTCACCGAGCCGGTCGAGCCCCTCGCCGGAGAACTCGATGAAGCGCCAAGGCCTTAGCTCCTTGTGGTCCGGAGCCCGCAACGCCGCCCGGTACATCGCCTCGAGCTGTTCAGCGTCAGGCGGCGGCCCCATCAGCTTGCCCATGGAACTGCGTTCGTGAAGCAGCGTCATCGCATCCATCAAGATCTCCTTGCCAGGATTCAAACGAGAAGAGTTCTCGACACTCTATCAAGCCGCGACATCACTGTCTCGACAAACGAAGAGGCGTCGGCGGTCGCTCCCCGGGGGTGCCGCGCCAAGGACTGATGTCGAGCCCGCCGCGTCGCACATAGCGCGCCAATACCAGCAGCCGCTCGGGCCGGGCCCTCTCCATCACGTCCATGAAGATGTGCTCGACGCAGTGCTCGTGAAAATCCTGATGCTGGCGATAGCCAATCAGGTAACGCAGCAGGCCGTCGCGATCGAGGCGCGGCCCTCGGTAGCGGATCATCACGCTGCCCCAGTCGGGCTGGCCGGTGACCGGGCAGTTGGACTTGAGCAGGTGGGAGTACAGCGTCTCCTCGACGATCTCGTTGCCGACGACCAGGTGCTCGGCGCTGGGCGTGTAGTCATCGACCGCGATGTCGCGATCGTCGATGCACTCTCCGGGCAGGCGGCGCGGTGCCAGCTCAGCATCGTCGACACCGAAAAGCTCAACGCTCACGGCAGCGCCGGCCGCGGCGGAGAGGTCGCACTCCATGATCGCCTGGACCTCGTCCCGAGAGGCAAAGCGGGTCTGGTTGAAGCCGTTAAGGTAAAGCTTCCAGGACTTGGACTCGATCAGCCGCGGCGAGTCCGCCGGCAGCCGGAAACGCGCCACGGCGACGATCGGCTTGCCACGCGCATTGAGCCATGAGACCTCGAAGGCGTGCCACTCGTCCTCACCGACGAACGGCAAGGCTCCCTCCTCGATACCCAGCGGCGCGCGGTTGGCGGCGCGGGGAATAGGGTAGAGCAGCCCGGCATCATACTGCTCGGGGTAGGCAGATTCCCGGCCAAGGGGAGCCTCGGCCAGGGTCTCGGGTCGATCGTGTGCCATCGGTTAACTCCTGATGCCCTTGCCATTGTCGAGCATCCACAGGGCGACGCCGAAGAGTACCACGATGAACGCCAGGATGGCGGTGAGCGCCCAGCCTACGGGAATGTCGGAGACGCCCAGAAAGCCGTAACGAAAGACGTTCACCATGTAGAGGATCGGGTTGAGCATCGAGGCGCCCTGCCAGAAGGCCGGCAGCAGCGAGATCGAATAGAACACCCCGCCCAGGTAGGTCAACGGCGTCAGCACGAAGGTCGGCACGATGGAGATGTCGTCGAACTTCTTGCCCAGCAGTGCGTTGATGAAGCCGCCGATGGCGAACAGCGCCGCGGTCAGTACCACCACCACGATGGTCAACAGCGGATGCGCCACCTCGAGCCGAGTGAAGAACAGCGACACCAGGGTCACGATCACGCCGACGCCCAGGCCACGCGCCATCCCACCCAGCACGAAGCCGGACAGGATGACCCAGTTGGGCATCGGCGAAACCATCATCTCCTCCACGCTGCGCTGGAACTTGTTGGAGAAGAAGGAGGACGCCACGTTGGAGTAGCTGTTGGTGATCACCGCCATCATGATCAGCCCGGGAACGATGAAGTCCATGTAGCTGAAGCCATCCATGGCCCCGATGCGCGAACCGATCAGGTTGCCGAAGATGATGAAGTACATGGTCATGGTGATCGACGGCGGCAGCAGGGTCTGCGGCCAGATTCGCGTGAAGCGCTTGATCTCCTTGACCACGAGCGTCCAGAGGGCGATGGCGATCTGGGTGGCGTTCATGCACTGACCTCCTGGTCCGCTTTCCCTGTTTTCTTCCCGTCTTCCACCATGGAGACGAACATCTCCTCGAGTCGGTTGGCTCGGTTACGCATCGACATCACCTCGATGCCCTGCTCGCCCAGCGCATCAAAGACGGCGTTGAGGCGCTGGCCGCGATGCACCATGACCGACAACTGGGCGTCATCCACTTGCCGGACATCGAAGCCCTCGATCGCCGGCAGCGTCTCGAGCGGATGCGCCAGGTCGAGCAGGAAGGTCTCGGTGTCCAGCTCGGCAAGCAGCTCGCGCACGCTGGTGTCACGGATGATCTCGCCGTGATTGATGATGCCCACATGCCGGCACAGGCTCTCGGCCTCCTCCAGGTAGTGGGTGGTAAGGATGATGGTGGTGCCCTCTTGCTCGTTGATGCGGCGCATGTATTCCCACATGCTGCGGCGCAGCTCGATGTCGACACCGGCGGTGGGCTCGTCGAGAATCAGCAGCCTGGGGCGGTGCATCAGGGCACGAGCGATCATCAGCCGGCGCTTCATGCCGCCGGAGAGCATGCGGGCACTCCCGTTGCGCTTGTCCCACAGCCCCAGGTCGCGCAGCAGCTCCTCGGCGCGTGGCAGAGCCTCGCGGCGCGACATGCCGTAGTAGCCGGCCTGGGCCATCACGATGTCGATGACCTTCTCGAACTGGTTAAAGTTGAATTCCTGGGGGACCACACCCAGATGATACTTGGCACGGGCGAAGTCCTTGTCGATGTCGATGCCGAAGATCGAGACTTTGCCGGCGGTCTTCTGCACCAGCGAGCAAACCACCCCCAGGGTGGTGGACTTGCCCGCGCCGTTGGGCCCCAGCAGGGCATAGAAGTCGCCTCTGGCGACGTCGAGGTCGATGCCCTTGAGGGCCTGGAAGCCATTGCCGTAGACCTTGGTCAACCCACGGATGGACAGAGCCGGTTCGGCCATGAAAGATCCCGTCCAGAAAATGAATGTCGCGCCACGCCTGCCCGCAGCAACAGGCGGACAGGCTCGCCATGCAGCACGTGGGGCGCTATGAGATGGGGGCGCCGCGGCGCAATTCAAGCGATGCCCAGGGCCATCCGCGCCTCCGCACGTCCGTCCCCGAAGGTCGCGCCCGCCCATCTTACGCCATTGGCCTGACGATTCGCATGCTAATCGGGTTGGCGTTCGCCGACCCTGTTGACCCCGCGATGCCGGGTCTCTAGGCTTGATCGCATTCCTGGGGGAGTCCTGACGGACTGAGACTCCGTCGCCGCGCCAATGCCATGCGACGACGGTAACCCTTCGAACCTGATCCGGATCATGCCGGCGAAGGGAAGGAAGTGCCTTCTGCCACGCTTCTCACCCAACGCATTCGCGCCCTCTCGCAGCGGCGCTTGGCATCGTGCCGGGCGTTTCCATGCTGGGGAGAACGCAATGCTCGCAACCGCTAATGCCCTCTGGTGGCTCACCGCCTTCGCCGTCCTGTTTGCCGTGCCGGGTATGCTGTATGCCCGTCGTCACCGGGAGAACCTGGAAGACTTCATCATCGCGCGCAACAGCCAGGGCGCAACCGCCACGGTGCTGACATTGATGGCATCGACGATGGGGACCTGGATCCTGTTCGGCCCTGCCCAGGCGGCCACCTGGGGTGGCCTGGCCGCGATTTCCGGCTATGCGCTGGGCTCACTGGCGCCGCGGCTGGTGATGATTCCCCTGGGCAGGCGCCTGCGCGAGCTGTCCCCTCGCGGACACTCGCTCACCGAATTCGTGATGACCCGTTACGGGCGCCCCATGTACGCCTTCACCCTGGCCATCATGCTGTTCTACCTGTTCATCTCCCTGGCCGCGGGGATCACCGCCATCGCCAGGATGGTCGGGCTGCTGGCACCGGTGCCGCTCTGGGTGACGAGTTCGGCGGTGATGGCCGCTACCCTGCTCTACACCCTCTACGGCGGCCTGCGCGCCTCGATCTTCACCGACAAGGTGCAGATGCTGGTGATCATGCCGCTGCTCGGCACGCTGCTGATCTTCGGCTGGCAGGCCGCCGGCGGCGTCGCTCCCACCCTCGACGGCCTCAAGGCCACCGCACCGCAACTACTGGACATCACCGCTCCGGGCGGGCTCGAGGCCGGCCTCACCTTCTTCCTGGCGGTGATGCTGACCGGGCTCTTCTACCAGGGAAACTGGCAGCGCGTGTATGCCGCCCGAAACGACCGCGCCGTGCGCTTGGGCTTCCTGCTCGGTGGCCTGCTGAGCGCGCCGATGATCTTCGTGATGGGCCTGTTCGGGTTGGCATTCGTGGGACTGGGGCTGCCCGGCGACGGTTCGGTCGCGCTGTTCAGCGTGCTGCTGGCCGATATCCCCGACTGGTTCGCCATTGGCTTGATCGTCCTTGGCCTGGCACTGGTCATGAGCAGCGCCGACACTACCATCAGCGCCGCCTCGAGCATGATCGCCGTCGACGGCGGGCGCCTCCTGCCCAAGGCCAGCGGCCACCGGCTGATGCGGCTGTCGCGCTGGCTGATCTGCCTGTTGGCGCTGCCGGTAACCTTCGTGGCCGCCCAGGGCTACAGCGTGCTGTACCTGTTCCTGCAGGCCGACCTGCTGTGCTGCGCGGCCGCTTTCCCGGTGTTCTTCGGGCTCTTCAACCGCCGCTTCGACGGGCGCGCCGCGGTGCTCGCCACCCTTTGTGGCCTGGTCGCCGGCCTGGCGATCTTCCCGGCTCCCGGTGATGCGCTGGACACGCTGATGGAGTCGTTCCTGCTCGCCACCTTCACCCCGGTGGCGACGGGCCTGATACTGCTGGCACTGCTCCCGGCGAAGCCGCGCTTCGACTTCACGATGCTGAGCGCCGGCGCCCGACGCTTCGAAGGATGATGGTCGCCGGTCGACACGCGAACGCCCCGCGACGGGGCGCTCTTCATGCGCAAGTCAACGGCCCAGCGCCGGAAATCTCTAGGCGTGCAGGTTCGCCGGCCGCTCGAGGCCGAGATGGCCGCGCAGCGTGGCCGATTCGTACTCCTCGCGGAACAGTCCGCGGCGCTGCAGCTCCGGCACCACGTGATCCACGAAATCCTCGATTCCGGACGGCAGTGACGGTGGCATCAGGTTGAAGCCATCCGCGCCGCGCCCGCGGAACCAGCGCTCCATCTCATCGGCGATGCTCTCCGGGGTGCCGATCATGGTGCAATGGCCGCCACCGGCGGCGAGCCGCCCCAGCAGCTCGCGCAGGGTAGGCCTTTCGCTCGCGATAATGCGCAGGATGGTGGCGTAACGTCCCTGGGGTCCACGGAATTCGTCCAGCGGCGGCAAGCTCGGCACCGGCGCATCCAGTTCCCAGTCGCTGCAGTCCTGGTCAATGAACAGCCCTAGCTGACGCAGAGAGGCCGCCACCGGTAGGCAGTCGTCCAGGGCGCGCTGCTTGGCCCTGGCCTCTTGCATGGTGGAGCCGACGTAGGTCACGAGCCCCGGCAGGATCGGCACCCGCGCCTCGCGGCCGGCCGCCTGCACCCGTGACGTGATGTCGCGGTAGTAGTCCTGGGCACTCTCCAGATCGTAGGCGACCGCATAGATGGCCTCGGCGTAGCGCGCCGCCAGGTCGCGCCCCTGCGACGAGGAGCCGGCTTGCACCAGCAGCGGATGCCCCTGGGGCGGTCGCGGCAGGTTCAGAGGCCCGTCCACCAGGAAGTGCTCGCCGTGATGATGAATCTTGCGCACCTTGTGCGGATCGGCGTAGCGGCCCTGCCGATCGCGTTCGATGGCGTCGTCGGACCAGCTGTCCCAGAGCGCCAGTACGGTCTCGACGAATTCCTCGGCACGGGCATAGCGCTCAGCGTGGTCGGGCATCGCCGGATAGCCATGATTGCGCGCCTCGCCGTCGAACATCGAGGTCACCACGTTCCAGCCCACGCGCCCGCCGGAGATGTGATCCAGCGACCCCACCAGCCTGGCCGCGTGAAACGGTGTGTAGAAGGTACTCGAGATCGTGCTGATCAGGCCGATTCGCCGGGTCGCCCGACTCATGGCGGAGAGCGCGGTCAGCGGTTCGAGGTGCCAGTGAAAGCCGTCCTCCACGCTGCCGGCGCTCATGCCGTCGGCGAAGAACACCGCATCCAGCTTGCCGCGCTCGGCAGTGCGCGCCAGCGACTCGTAATAGGCGATGTCGCCGAGCCGCTCGGCGCAGGAGTCGGGATGCCGCCAGGCCGCGCGATGGTGGCCGCAGCCCATGACGAACAGGTTGATGTGCAGGGTCTCGTCGGAACTGCGCGGCATCATCATCCTTTCACCAGCCCGCCGTCGACGATCAGGTTCTGGCCGGTGACCGCCCTCGCCCAGGGCGAGGCGAAGAACAGGGCCGCGTCGGCGAATTCCTCCGGCGTGGTCACCCGGCGCAACGGCGTGTTCTGCGCGATCAGCTCGAAGACCGCTTCCGGGGTCGCGCTCGACGCGTCGGTGGTGCGCAGGAGCCCGCCGGAGATCATGTTCACGGTGATGTTATCGGGCCCCAGGTCATGGGACAGCGTGCGGGTCAAAGAGAGGAGCGCGGCCTTGCCGGCGGTATAGTCGTGATAGGGCACCACGGGGTTCTGGAACAGATTGGTGCCGATATTGAGGATACGGCCGCCACCGCGTTCGCGCATGCCGTCAAGCGCCGAGCGGGTGGTATTCAGCGCCCCGCGGTTGATGCCCTCGATCTGCTGGTTGAGGTGCGCCCAGTCCAGCGCGTCGGCGTGGGGACGCGCATCGCCATTGAAGGTGAACTCGGGCAGCGCGTTGTTCACCACGGTGGTGATCGGCGCGCCGAAGTGGCGACGGGCCCGCTCGAACAGCGCGGTGACCGCACCGGCTTCCCGCACGTCCGCCTGCACGGCCAGGGCCCGCTGCGGCGTCTCCTTCACCAATGTCTCGGCGGCCTCGCGACTCTGGAAGTAGTTGATCACCACCCGGGCGCCCTGGGCGAGGAACGCACGGCTCAAGTGCGCACCGAGGCCACGGGCACCGCCGGTAATGAGCACCACCTGTTCAGCGATCGGAAGGGGAGAATCGGCCATGGGAACTCCTTGGTACGCGGCAAAGGGCGCCGCGCTGGAGCCGGCCGACATCCCTTCGCCAGTGTGAACTGGATCAGGTTCAACGGGTATCATCTCAGCGGCGTCTGCCGCACCCCGTGTCTTGGTCGACCATAGCGCATTCACGTACGCAAGAACAGTCGGCCTCGCTTGGCGGCATCGACGGACGGAAGTGAAAGAACAGGGTAAGGGGTAAGGGGTAAGGGGTAAGGGGTAAGGGGTAAGGCAGACTAAAGCGAGAAAAACGACCCATCAGATCGGCATGCCGGATCGTGATCCGCGCCTGGATCGAGTGGGGAGGGATCGTAAGAATCTTGACATGGAGCGGGAAACGAGATTCGATCGGACCGGCGCCCCGGCTCGCGGCGTGAGCCTTGGCCAGACCGATTGAGGCACTGGAATTGAATGGAGCGGGAAACGAGATTCGACTGGGCCGGCACACCGGGTCGTGACCCGAGCCTTGGCCTACCGGATATTGCTACGTAGAAAATGGAGCGGGAAACGAGATTCGAACTCGCGACCCTCGCCTTGGCAAGGCGATGCTCTACCACTGAGCTATTCCCGCTCTACAGGAAGGAGACGATGCGAAGTGGCGTCCCATAGGGGGTTCGAACCCCTGTTACCGCCGTGAAAGGGCGGTGTCCTAGGCCACTAGACGAATGGGACGCAATCATTGCCCTAATGGACAAATGGAGCGGAAAACGAGATTCGACCGGGCTGGCGCTCCAGCTCGCGACCCTCGACCGCCTGACTTCCTAATCCAATTTCCCGAGGGAAGATTGGAGCGGGAAACGAGATTCGAACTCGCGACCCTCGCCTTGGCAAGGCGATGCTCTACCACTGAGCTATTCCCGCAGGTCTCGCATTGTCAAACATCGGAAGTGGCGTCCCATAGGGGGTTCGAACCCCTGTTACCGCCGTGAAAGGGCGGTGTCCTAGACCACTAGACGAATGGGACGCATCATTGCCCAAATGGACAAATGGAGCGGGAAACGAGATTCGAACTCGCGACCCTCGCCTTGGCAAGGCGATGCTCTACCACTGAGCTATTCCCGCACTCCGATATCTCATCGAGAAGAGTGGCGTCCCATAGGGGGTTCGAACCCCTGTTACCGCCGTGAAAGGGCGGTGTCCTGGACCACTAGACGAATGGGACGCTGTGTCTCGCCTCGTCGAGATGGCGCGTATATTACTGAGCCCCCTGGAAACTGTCAAGCACGGGGTGCTGCGCGACCTCAGCGTTGGTAGCCGAGGTGGAAAAAAACCGCCCTTCGGATGTCACAATGAGGTGCAGGCGCCCGCGACGCGATAAGGAGAAAGTCCATGCGCAAGAAGATAGAGAAGAGCGATGCCGAATGGCGTGAACAGCTCACTCCCGAGCAATATCACGTCACTCGGGAGAAAGGCACCGAACGCCCCTTCTCCGGAGACCACGGAGTCACCGACGAGCACGGCATCTATCACTGCGTGTGTTGTCACGCCCCGCTGTTCGAGAACGAGCACAAGTTCGACGCCGGCTGCGGCTGGCCGAGCTTCGACCGTCCGCTTGCCTCCGGCTGCGTTGAGCAGCATGCCGATTCGAGCCACGGCATGCAGCGCACCGAAGTAATCTGCGCCCGCTGCGATGCCCACCTCGGCCATGTCTTCCCGGACGGCCCGGCCGAGACCACCGGCCAACGCTACTGCATCAACTCGGTCGCCATCGACTTTCATCCCGGGGAATAGTCGAGCCCCGTCCTGAGGCGGCCGGCCATCTGCTATGATGGTCGGCCGTTTCATTTGGCAAGCAGGAGAGATGTGATGCTCGGCTGGTACCCGGGACACATGAACAAGGCACGTCGCCAGATCCTCGAGGCACTGCCGGAGATCGACGTGGTCATCGAGGTGCTCGATGCCCGTCTGCCCTACTCCAGCGCCAACCCCATGCTGGCGGAGCTCACCCGACACAAGCCGGTGCTCAAGATTCTCTCCCGGGCCGATCTGGCCGACCCGGCCCGCACCAAGGAGTGGACGTCTCACTTCGACGCCCAGGCCGACACCCGGGCGCTGGCGGTGACCACCACCCAGGCTCGCGAACTCAAGCGGATCCCCAAGCTGTGCCACGAGCTGGCCGGCCAGGTACGCGCCGACCGCGACGTACGGGTGATGATCATGGGCATTCCCAACGTCGGCAAGTCGACGCTGATCAACGGCCTGGCCGGACGCACCATCGCCAAGACCGGCAATGAGCCGGCGGTCACCAAGCGCCAGCAGAAGGTGCGCATCGGCGGGCAGGTGGCGCTGATCGACACCCCCGGAGTGCTATGGCCCAAGATCGAGGATCAGGCCAGCGCCTATCGCCTGGCCGCCAGCGGCGCCATTCGCGATACCGCCATCGACTACGTCGATGTCGCGGTGGTCGCCGCCGCCGAGCTGGCCAGGCGCTACCCCGAGGCACTCTCTTCGCGCTACAAGCTCAAGGAACTGCCCGCCTATCAGCCCAACCCGGATGCCGACCGGGTCGATGCCGACGGCGACGACCGCCTCGACCTGCTGGCGCTGGCCGGCTACGACGGCCATGCCATCCTGAGCACCATCGCCGGCAAGCGCGGCGGCCTGCGCCCGGGCGGCGAGGTCGATCTTCATCGCGGCGCCGAGGTGTTGCTGCACGAGTTGCGCGACGGCAAGCTCGGCCGGCTGACCCTCGAGACCCCCGCCGACATCCCGGCGGAGCCTCCCGAAGAGGATGCCAACGCCTCTGCGAGAGTCGACGACGAAGCGGCCAGCTGAACAACGCCCACACAGAGTTTCTCTCAGCCCAAAGACGCTATCCCCGCCGCCCCGCGGCCCTGGACCTCACTGGACACGACCCATGGACACTGCCCCGCTCAGGAAATCGCACAAGCTCGACAATGTCTGCTATGACATTCGCGGCCCGGTGCTCGACCACGCCAAGCGCCTGGAAGAGGAAGGCCAGCGCATCCTCAAGCTGAATATCGGCAATCCCGCGCCGTTCGGCTTCGAGGCGCCGGAGGAAATCCTCCAGGACGTGATGCGCAACCTGCCCACTGCCCAGGGCTATTGTGATTCCAAGGGGCTGTATTCGGCGCGCAAGGCGATCATGCAGGAGTGTCAGCGCAAGGGCATTCCCGGCGTGGGCATCGAGGACATCTTCATCGGCAATGGCGTATCCGAGCTGATCACGATCGCCCTGCAGTCATTGCTCAACGACGGCGATGAGGTGCTGATTCCGGCGCCGGACTATCCGCTGTGGACCGCCGCGACCAATCTCTCGGGCGGGCGCGCCGTGCACTACCTGTGCGACGAGCAGGCCGACTGGGCACCGGACCTCGACGACGTCCGCGAGAAGGTCACCGGGCACACCCGAGCCATCGTCATCATCAACCCCAACAACCCCACCGGCGCCGTCTATCCGCCGGAGGTGGTTCGCGAGCTGCTGGAGATCGCCCGCGAGCACGATTTGGTGGTGTTCTCCGACGAGATCTACGACAAGATCCTCTACGATGACACCGAGCACGTGGCCACCGGCGCGCTGGCAGGCGACGACCAACTGGTGGTGACCATGAACGGGCTGTCGAAGAGCTACCGCTGTGCGGGCTTTCGCAGTGGCTGGATGACGCTCTCCGGCGGCATCGCCAAGCAACACGCCCAGGACTACATCCAGGGCCTCAACATGCTGGCATCGATGCGTCTGTGCGCCAACGTCCCGGCCCAGCACGCCATCCAGACCGCGCTGGGCGGTTATCAGTCGATCAATGACCTGGTATTGCCGGGTGGGCGGCTGCTCGCCCAGCGCGATATCACCTTTGAGAAGTTGAACGCCATTCCAGGCGTGTCCTGCACCAAGGCCAAGGGGGCGCTGTACGCCTTCCCGCGCCTCGATCCCAATGTATACAACATCCGGGACGATCAGCAGTTAGTGCTCGATCTGCTGCTGCAGGAGAAGATCCTGCTGGTTCAAGGCACGGCTTTCAACTGGCCGCAGCCGGACCACGTGCGCATCGTCACCCTGCCCTGGGCCGATCAGCTCGACGATGCCCTGGATCGCTTCGCACGCTTCCTGTCGCGCTATCGCCAATGAACAATCGGCAGCGTCGGACTTGAAACCCTCGTCCAAAGGCCGTATCTAAGCAAATGCTTCTACTCGCCGCATCCACACCGGATGCGGCGCCCGCGTGACAACCCTGACGGGAGAGCTCCGGCAATGATGAGAATCCTGCTGTTCCTGGGCACCAACCTGGCGGTGATCCTGGTGGCCAGCATCACCTTGCGCCTGCTTGGCGTCGAACCCTACCTGACCGCGCAAGGCATCAACTTCAATGCCCTGCTGATCTTCTGCTTCATCTTCGGCATGGCCGGCTCCATGGTATCGCTGTTCATCTCCAAGTGGATGGCCAAGCGAACCACCGGCACGGTCATCATCGAGCAACCCTCCAACAGCACCGAACAGTGGCTGCTCGACACCGTCGGCGAACTGGCCCGAGATGCCGGCATCAAGATGCCGGAGGTAGGCATCTTTCCCGCCCAGCAGTCAAACGCCTTCGCCACCGGCTGGAACAAGAACGACGCCCTGGTAGCGGTCTCGGCCGGCC
Source organism: Halomonas sp. B23F22_20 (assembly GCF_043496985.1). Taxonomy (NCBI): domain Bacteria; kingdom Pseudomonadati; phylum Pseudomonadota; class Gammaproteobacteria; order Oceanospirillales; family Halomonadaceae; genus Halomonas; species Halomonas sp. B23F22_20. Next base: position 185,482 of record NZ_JBIEKH010000001.1, on the reverse strand, counting down.
TACTCAACCGCATGAGGCCCGAAGAGATCCGTGCCGTCCTGGCCCACGAGATCGGCCACGTGGCCAACGGCGACATGGTCACCCTGGCGCTGATCCAGGGCGTGCTCAACACCTTCGTGATGTTCTTCGCCCGCGTGGTGGCACAGCTGGTCGACAGCTTCCTGCGCCGGGACGACAACGAGGGACTGGGCTTCTTCGGCTACTTCGCGGTGGTGATCGTCGCCGAGATCGTGTTCGGCCTGATCGCCTCGGCGATCGTCGCCTGGTTCTCACGCTTCCGCGAGTACCGCGCCGACGCCGCGGGGGCCAAGCTGGCCGGCAGCGGCGCCATGATCAATGCCCTGGCCCGGCTGAAAGCCGAAACCCAGATGCCCGACCAGATGCCCGACACCCTGACGGCGTTTGCCATCACCACCGGCCAGACCCGCAAGCTGATGGAGCGACTGTTCGCCAGCCACCCCCCGCTGGACGAACGGATTCGCGCCCTCAAGGAAGCGGCTTACCGGCAGCAATAAGCTGCGGGCTGCGTGCGGGCTGCGACGGTGAGGAATTCATCGCTCGCAGCCCGCAACATCCTGCTCATCACTCACCCTTCACTACTCGCTACTCACCTCTCACCCCGCCACCACCCGAAAACCGGCGGCCGAAAGCGGCCCGGCCAACGCTTCCGCGGCCGGTCGCAGCGTCACGGTCAGCGTCGAGAATTCCCGGCGCAGCGGATAGCGCGCACGACAGTCGTCAAAACCGACCGCCATGCCCTGTCGGCGACTCTCGCGATGCAGGGCGTCGTGGTCGCGTCGCACGTCGTAGACCGCACGCATGCAAAGCCGCAGGGCCTCGTCCACCGACAGTCCCCCGTCGAGGGTCAGGGAAGGCAGCGGAGGCGGCGGTGACAGATCTTCCAGAGTGAGCCGTGCCGGCAACCCGAAGCGATGGGCCAGAGCCTGATAGATGGCGTGGGTACCGCGCAGCTTGCCATCGCGGCTATGGCCGGCGATGTGCGGCGTGGCGATCTCCGCCAGGTCGCATAGCACGGCGTCGATGCCCGGCTCCTGCTTCCAGACGTCGAGCACTGCCGTGATATCACCCTGCCCGGAGAGCCTCGAGCGCAGGGCCTGGCCATCGAGGCAGTCGCCGCGCCCGGCGTTGATCACGATCGTGCCCGGTGCCAGTTCGGCAATACGCCTGGCATCGAGCAAGTGCTGGGTCGCGTGAGGTCCCTCGCGCACCAGCGGCGTGTGCAGGCACAGCACGTCACAGGCGTCGATCAGGGCGTCCAGCTCGTGAAAGCCCGCGCCCTCCGCCTCGATGCTCTCTGCTTCCGCCCTGGGCGGATCGCAGGCCAGGCACTCGACGCCCAGCGCCTCGAGACGCGCCAGCAGTCGGCCGCCGACGTTACCCACCCCGACGATGCCGACCCGGCGCTCGGCCAACCCGAATCCCTGGCGCTCAGCCAGGGTCGCCAGGCTTGCCAGCACGTAGTCGACCACCGCCTCGGCATTGCAGCCCGGCGCGCTGGCAAAGCCGATGTCTCGCGCGGCCAGGGCAGTCCGATCGACGTGATCGGTCCCGATGGTACAAGTACCGACGAAGCGCAGCCGTGAGCCTGCCACCAGGGACTCGTCGACACGGGTGATCGAGCGCACCACCAAGGCATCCGCCTCGCGCACCACCGCGGCATCGATCTCGCGACCAGGCACCGCGACCACCTCACCCAACGGCGCGAAGCATTCCCGGGCCGCCGGAACGTTGGCATCGACGACGATTTTCATGACTGCCTCCTTCACATGACTTGTCCGCGGGACACAAGCCCTTACAATAGCGCTCCATGTTACACGAGCGGAGCGTTCCCGCGCCGCCGCCGACACCGGGAGCCACTGTGATCGTTCGCTGGGAAACCGACCATGACTATGTGCTGGTACATGTCCATCAGGACATGTTCGGCGACTGGATCTTCAGCCGCGCCTGGGGCCAGATCGGCACCCAGTTCGGCGGGCTCAAGCATCAGCTCGCCGACGATCACGCCCAGGCCATGATGTGGCTCGAGGACGAGACGACCATCCAGACGTCTCGCGGCTTTCGCAAGGTGCTGGAAGCCGACGACCACACCCCCGAAGGTCGTAACGCCGTGGCTCAGCTGTCACTGCTGGATACGCCTTGAATCCAAAAACACGGCTACGCCGCTGGAAGAAGGAAGTACGGCGCTTCGCGCCTTGACGCGGAAAGCAGAAACACGCCCCTGACTTCCTTCTTCCCGCTTGCGGCTCAAAGCTTGTCCGGAGAGGAAAGGTAGCGCCGCCCGTCGCGCATCTCGGCTCCCCGGGTCGCCGACCGCGGCTCCTCGCCCTCCTGGGCGGCCCGCCAGGCCACCTCGTCGAGCCAGCCCCGCTCACCCAACCAGGCGGCCAGGCGTGGAGCCTCGAAGCCCCGCTCCAGCTCATCGCCGTCGGCATCGACCAGCACCGGAATCCGCTCCCCGAAGCGCTCGAGCAGGCGATCGTCCTTGCTGATCTCCACTTTCTCCAGGCGATGCTCGTTCGCCGCCAGAACGCCCAACCATGCCTCGAGCTGCTCGCAGAGATGGCAGCCCAGCGTGGTGTAGAGCGTCAGCCGTATCATGCCTCATCCCGGTGCTGGATCAGGAACACATGGTGCAGGTCCGGACGCCGCGAGAAATCGGGATCGAAGGTCCTGGCCGAAATGTCCTCTACCGCGAAGGCCTCGGCAAGATCGGCATCGAGCTTGAAGCGCCGCTGGTTGTTGGAAAACACCAGGATGCCGCCGGGCGCCAGCCGCGCCATGGCCAGGCGCACCAGCCGGCCTTGGTCGCGCTGCACATCCAGGGTATCGGCCATCTTCTTGGAGTTGGAAAAGGTCGGCGGATCCATGAAGATCAGGTCGAACTGGACACCGGCAGTCTCGAGCCACTGGAAGCAGTCATCGCGCACCACGCGATGACGCGAGGGATCGAGCCGGTTCAAGGCGAAGTTGTCCCGAGCCCAGTCCAGGTAGGTATTGGACAGGTCCACGCTGACGCTGTCCGAGGCGCCACCGAGTGCCGCCTGCACGGTGGCCGTGGCGGTGTAGCAGAACAGGTTCAGGAAGCGCTTGCCCTGGGCCATCTCGCCGAGCATGCGCCGCACCGGCCGGTGATCGAGGAACAGACCGGTATCCAGATAGTCGCGCAGGTTCACCCACAGCCTGGCCGGACCTTCCTGGACTTCGAAGCGCTCGCCGCTGGCCGCCTGTTTCTGGTACTGGGCGCGTCCGCTCTGACGCTCGCGGCGCTTGACAACTACCCGGCTTGCCTCGACCTGCAGCTCTTCAGGAATCACCGCCAGCGCCTCGAACAGCCGCTTCTGGGCCTGGCCGGCGTCGATCGACTTGGGCGGCGCGTATTCCTGCACGTGCACGTGATCGCCGTAGACGTCGATGGCCAGAGCGTACTCCGGCATGTCGGCATCATACAGTCGATAGCAGCGCTCGCCGGAGCGCTTGAGCCACTTCCTGAGCCGCTTGCGGTTCTTGGCCAGGCGATTGGCGAACATCTGCGCGCCCTCGGAGCGCGGCGGTGGCGCCGGCGTCGACGACGCAGTCTTGTCTTCGCTGTCTCCCTGCGACGCCTCCGGCACGTCCATCAGCAACAGCTTGGCATCCAGGGGGCCATTCTTCAGCGAATACTGCTTGTAGGCGCGCAGCGCGGTGCGATGGCCAAGATCCGGATTGGCCGTAAACAGCGCCAGACGCCAACCCGGAAAAGCTTGCCGTGCGCGCTCGCCCAGATCGGCATAAAGTCCCACCAGTTCGGGCAGCTCGCCGAGACGCTCGCCGTAGGGCGGGTTAGTGATCACCAGCCCCTTCGCCTCGACATCGAGGTCGTCGGGGCGCATGAGCTCGGTGAGGCTCGCGCCCTTCAGCGTGATCAGCGCCGGGATGCCGGCGCGCATGGCGTTGGCCTTGGCCGACGACAGCGCCGGCGGGCTCTGGTCGAAGCCGTAGAGCCGGCATCGGCAGCGCTTGCGGCCGATGCTGGCGCGCGCCTCCGCCTCACGCTTGAGTTCGCGCCAGCAGATGTCGTCATGCCCGGCCCAGCCCTCGAAACCAAAACGCTCGCGATGCAGGTTGGGAGCCATATCGGCGGCCATCATCGCCGCTTCGATCAGCAGGGTGCCGGCGCCGCACAGCGGGTCGACCAGCGGCGCCCCCTCGCGGGCAAGGGCCGGCCAGCCGGCGCGCACCAGCAGCGCCGCGGCCAGGTTCTCCTTGAGCGGCGCATGCCCCACGTCGCGGCGATAGCCTCGCCGATGCAGGCTGTCGCCGGCGAAGTCGACGCCGAGCGTCAGCCGGCCGCGATGCAGGTGGGCATAGAGCCGCAGGTCCGGCTGGCGCGTATCGACGTTCGGCCGCGGCTGCCCCTCGGCCTGCAGGCGATCCACCACACCATCCTTGACGGTCTGAGCACCGAAGCGCGTGTGGCGAATCTCGGCGGAACGGCCATGGAAATCCACCGCCAGGGTCGCGCCGCGTGGCAAGTGATCGCGCCATGCCACGCCCGCGGCGGCCGCACGCAACTGGTCGGGGGTTTCGATGCCCTCCTCGCGCACCAGGCACAGCACCACCCGGTTGGCCAGCCGAGACCACAGGCAGGCCCGATAGGCCGTCTCGAGATCGGCCTGGAAATGCACCCCGGCCAGGGTCGTCTTGCCTGGCTCGGCGCCCAGCTCCGCCAGCTCCTCGGCCAGCAGCAGCTCGAGGCCCTTGGGACAGGTGGCCAGGAAGGCCTGGGAATCGGAAACTCGTCGTTCGGTCATGAGAAGTCCATCGGATGACATCGGGTCCGCCACACCGTCGTGACGTCTGAGTGTACGCTTTGTTACAAATCACCTGTCGACGGCATCGGTCAGGTTGCGCTATGAATTAGGTGGTAGCTACCAGACAACGCATGCGTTCCTGTCAAAGGGATGCCGACCTGTAAGACACGCAACATGGATGTGTCAACGGGCATCCCCAATAAGCACGGGTGCGACGCCCCCTCGAGAGTCACTGCTTGTGAAGAGTCAAGACTCGAGAATCAGCGTCGTATTCCAACGGTACCTTTAGCAAGAGGTAGTCCAATGAAACGACAGAAACGTGATCGCTTCCAGCGTGCCTATGTCCATGGGTACAAGGCGGGTCTTTCAGGTCGTTCCCGTGATGACTGTCCCAATCAGGATATCAATCTACGCGAGTACTGGATGAGCGGTTGGCGTGAAGGTCGTGGAGATCATTGGTCCGGCATGACGGGCGTCTCCGGTATTCACAAGAACCCCATGGTGGTTTGACCCCGAGACGGCGAGCCACCACTCACGATCCCCTACAAGCCCACGCATACAAGCCCACGCATGACGTGGGCTTTTTATTGCCCCTGCACCTGAAGGGCCCGGGCACACTCACTCACCAGCGCCGGCCCCCGGTAAATGAACCCGGAATACAGCTGCACCAGGTCCGCCCCGGCCTCGACCTTGGCCAACGCCGCCTCGCCGCTGTCGATGCCCCCCACGCCGATGATCGGCAACTCAGGCAGGTGACGACGCAACTCCCGAATCACGGTGTTGGAGGCCTCGAACACCGGCCGCCCCGAGAGGCCGCCCTGCTCTTCACCGTAGGGCAAGCCCTGCACTGCCTCCCGGGACACCGTGGTATTGGTGGCGATCACCCCATCGATGCGATTGGCCGCCAGGCTCCGCGCCACCAGGGCCACTTCCTCGGCATCCATGTCCGGGGCGATTTTCACCGCCAACGGCACCACACGACCGCTATCCCGGTCGAGCCGATCGGCCTCTTCGCGCAGCGTGCCCAACAGCTGGTCCAGGTGCTCGCCGAACTGCAGGTTGCGTAGCCCCGGGGTATTCGGCGAGGAGATGTTGACGGTGATGTAGTGGGCGTGGGCATGCACCTTGCCCAGGCAGTGCAGATAGTCGTCCACCGCACGCTCTACCGGCGTCGTGAGGTTCTTGCCGATGTTGATGCCGATCACACCGTCATAGCGGCTGGCCCGAACCTTGGCGACCAGGTGGTCCACGCCAGCGTTGTTGAAGCCCATGCGGTTGATGATGGCACCGGCCTCGGGCAGGCGAAACAGTCGAGGCCTGGGATTGCCGTCCTGGGGCCGCGGCGTCACGGTCCCTACCTCGACGAAGCCGAAACCAAGGGCCCCCAGAGCATCCAGGTGATCGGCGTTCTTGTCGAGCCCGGCGGCCAGGCCCACCCGGTTCGGGAAACGCAGCCCCATCAGGGTGACCGGATCCTCGACCCGACGGCACAGTGCCCGCGTGGCGCCCAGGCGACCCAGCAGCTCCAGCCCCGACAGCGCCAGGCCATGGGCCTTCTCGGCGTCAAGGCGGAACAGCAGCGAACGGGCAAGGGTGTACATGGCATCTCCTGGGAGGACATCGGCTGGGAATCGGGGCGCGAGTATAGCGCAGCCGCCGCCCGACGACGAACCTCGCTGCCACCTGCCATGACAGGCATCATTTATGATCTACTGACAGCACATCAGGAAGTCCGACAGCGGACACATCGCGGGCGCCCGCCGCCTCGCCAGGGAGATGCCATGACCGATACCACCGAGACACTCGAACACCGCCTGTCGCGCATTCACCTGGCACTGGAAAAGGAACATCTGGAATGGGTCGACGACGTGATCGCCGACCTGGAACCCGCCGAGGTTGCCCTGCTGCTGGAGTCGCTGCCACCCAATGAGCGGATCCGGCTGTGGGAACGCATTCCCCAGGAAGTCGACGGCGAAGTGCTGCTGCACGTCCATGACGAGGTACGCAGCACGCTCATCGATGACATGGATGACGCCGAGATCGTGGCCGCCACCTCCGGCCTCGATACCACCGACCTGGCGGAACTCTTCGAGGATCTCCCCCAGCAGGTCGCGGAAGACATGCTGCGCTCGATGGACGAGCTTCAGCGCATGCGCCTCCAGGAGACACTGGCCTTCGAGGAGGACTCGGCCGGCCGCCTGATGCGCACCGACACCATTGCCGTCCGCGCAGACGTCAGCCTAGAGACGGTGCAGCGATTCCTGCGCTGGAAACAGGACGTGCCCGATAACACCGACAGCCTGATGGTGGTGGACCGCAACGGCCTGTTCATGGGCGTGCTGCCGATGGCTCGGCTGGTGGCCAGCGACCAGGAGCTGGCGGTCGCCGACCTGATGGACAGCGACGTGGACAGCATCCAGGTGACCATGAAGTCGCGTGACGTGGCGACGCTCTTCCAGACCCACGATCTGGTCTCGGCGCCGGTGGTCGATGCCCGCGGTCTGCTGCTTGGCCGGGTGGTGATCGACGACATCGTCGACGTGATCCGCGAGCATTCCGAACAGGCGCTGATGAACATGGCCGGCCTCGACGAGGAAGAAGACCTGTTCGCACCGGTGCTGCCCAGCGCCAAGCGCCGGGCCGTGTGGCTCGGCATCAACCTGCTGACCGCCTTCCTGGCCGCCTGGGTGATCGGGCGCTTCGAAAACGCCCTGGATCAGGTCGTGGCTCTGGCCGTGCTGATGCCGATCGTGGCCAGCATGGGCGGCATCGCCGGCAGCCAGACCCTGACCCTGGCGATTCGCGGCCTGGCCCTCGGTCAGATCAGCCGTACCAATAGCAACTGGCTGCTGCGCAAGGAAGTCGGCATCGCGGTGCTCAACGGGGTGCTGTGGGCGCTGGTGGTGGCAGCACTGGCGGTGGCCTGGTTCGGCAGCTTCGGCATTGGCGTGGTCATCGCCGCAGCGCTGGTGATCAACATGCTCGCCGCCGGCGTCGCTGGCATCGTGGTCCCGCTGGTGCTCAAGCGTCTGGGCATCGATCCGGCACTGTCCGGCTCGGTGGTACTGACCACGGTGACCGACGTGGTGGGCTTCATGTCCTTCCTCGGTCTCGCCACGATCTTCCTGCTGTAACGGCGCCAGACACCGGCCGTCGCCGATCCGCGACGGCCGGCGTCGCCATCGCACCACTCTTGTACGCCCCGGTCACCTCGCTAGCATGGCAACACGACATGCCTGCGAACACCGTGCCCATTCTCGAGGCGGGATGCGGCTTTCACCGCACGGATCGCAAGACGGAAAAGGAGAACCCCATGTTGACCAAGACACTGTTGACCAAGACACGCACCCTGCTCATCGCGGCCGGCGCCATTGCCGTCCTGGGCCTGACCGGCTGCGCCAGCGACAGCGCCTCCATGGAAATGAAGAGCACCGACTACGTGGTGACCGGCCTCGGCGACGATCGCCAGGAGGCCCTGGAAGAAGCCAAGGAACGCGCCCTGGATGTGTGCGAAAACCGCGACCGCGACGAGTTCATCATTCAAGACCAGCAGGTGCTGGGCCCGGACGCCAGCGCGCAGAAACGCCAAGAGGCCGAATCCATGGTGGAAGGCGGCACCGTCAACGAGGACACTAACCTGGCGGCTCTGAACGACGACGGCGAGGACTACAAGGCGATCTGGAGCATCAGCTGTCGCTGATAGAGGCACGACAAGCATGCAAAAGGGCGCCCCTCGGAGCGCCCTTTTTCGTTGCCGATCGATGATTTTGCCGTCGACCATGCCGACCCAGGGTCGGCATGGTCCTGACGCCAGGCACCGGCTAGGTTTCGCTATTGCTCTCCGCCAGGTCCACGAGTTCGCGAACGGCTACAGCAAACAGCGGGAAACCGCCCTGGCTGCCACTGCCCACCTCTTCGAGCAGGCGGCACCAGCGCTGATGCATGCTCTCGTGTAGCGACAGCCAGCGCGTAACCCGCTCGGCGCTGTCACGTGGCCCGCCTTCCATGCCGAGCACACTGCCGGTCAGCGCCAGCTGCTGACGCTCGATATCGTCGCGGAAGGTCTCGCGAGCCTTGACCTGCCAGCCATCGCGGACCTCGAGCTGAGTGACCTGCTGCAGGATCCAAGGCAGCTCGAGCCGCGCACCGATCTCGTAGAAGATCTCGGCGACTCGCTGCGGCTTGTCGTCGCTCTGACGCGCCGTATGGATGATACCCAGGGCCGCATAGAGGCTGTTGGCCGCTGCCACCGTGGAGGCCAAGGCATCGGGCACACCGGCCTCGATCAGTTCCTGACGACGGGTTTCCCACTGAGCCTTCTCTTCTCCCCGCAGGCGCTTGCCGATGCCTTCCTGGAGTTGGGCCAGACGCGGTGCGAAGTAGTCGATGGCGTCACGGGTCGACATGGTGGTGCGATGGCGCAGGAACCAGCGAGTCGCGCGACGCAGCATGCGCATCAGGTCGAGCATCATCGAGTACTGGACACGACTCGGCACCTTGTTGTCCAACGCTTCGACCTGCTCCCAGAGCTTCGGAAGCTGGAAGCTGTCGCGAGCGATCACGTAAGACCGGGCGATATCAGCACGGCCCGCCCCGGTGGAGTCCATCAGCCGCCGGATGAAGACGATTCCCATGTGATCGATGAGATCGTTGGCCACCTGGGTCGCAACAATCTCGCGCTTGAGACGGTGCTCATACATCTCGTCGCGATAGCGCTCGGCCAGCACCGAGGGGAACACACGCTCCACGAAGCGGGTGATGGTCGGATCATCCGGCACGTCCGAGGCGATAAGGTCCCCCTTGAGTACGCTCTTGGCGTAGGAGATCAGCACCGACAGCTCGGGCAACGTCATGCCCAGATCCTGATGGATGCGTTCCTGCAGATCGTCGTCACTGGGCAGGAACTCCAGCTCACGGTCGATCTGGCCGGCGGCTTCCAGCTCGGTGATGAAGCGACGGAAAGGCCCGATGCCGTCTCGCGAGAGCTGTTCGGCCAGGTCCAGCGCCTGGGTCTGGCGATAGTTGTCGCGCAGCACCAGCTCACTGACCTCATCGGTCATGTCGGCGAGCAGCTGGTTGCGCTGCTTCTCGGTCATATCACCGCGGGACACCACTTCGTCGATGAGGATCTTGATGTTGACCTCATGGTCGGAGCAGTTCACGCCGCCGGCGTTGTCGATGAAGTCGGTGTTGACACGCACGCCCTTGGCCGCGGCCTCCATGCGCCCGCGCTGGGTGAGGCCGAGGTTGCCGCCCTCACCGACCACCCGGCAGTTGAGGTCGCGACCGTCGATACGCAGGGCATCGTTGGCCTTGTCACCGACCTCGGCGTCGGTCTCTTCACTGCTCTTGACGTAGGTACCGATGCCGCCGTTCCAGATCAGATCGACCTGGGAGACCAGCATGGCGCGGATCAGCTCGTTGGGCGACAGCTTGTCCTCGCGGATGCCAAACGCCTTCTTCATCTGTGGCGTGATGGCGATCGACTTGGCACTGCGCTTGAAGATACCGCCGCCCTCTGAGATCAGCTCGGCATTGTAGTCTTCCCAGCTCGAGCGCGGCTGTTCGAACAGTCGCTTGCGCTCGTCAAAACTCGCCGCGGCATCGGGGGTGGGGTCGACGAAGATGTGTAGGTGGTTGAAGGCACCCAGCAGACGAATCTTGTCGGACAGCAGCATGCCGTTGCCGAACACGTCACCGGCCATGTCACCGACGCCGACCACGCTGAACTCGTCCTCCTGGGTATTCACGCCCAGCCCGCGGAAGTGGCGCTTGACCGACTCCCAGGCGCCCTTGGCGGTAATCCCCATCTTCTTGTGGTCATAGCCGTTGGCACCGCCGGAGGCGAAGGCATCGCCCAGCCAGTGGCCGTATTCGGCGGAGATCTCGTTGGCAATGTCCGAGAAGGTCGCAGTGCCCTTGTCGGCCGCCACCACCAGGTAGATATCATCGTCGTCGTGGCGCACCACATCCCTCGGCGGCACCACCTCGCCGCCGGCCAGGTTGTCGGTGACATCAAGCAGCGCACGAATGAAGATCTGGTAGCAGGCAATGCCTTCCTTCTGGGTGGTCTCGCGATCCGCGCCCTCGGGCATGCGCTTGCACACGAAGCCACCCTTGGCCCCCACCGGCACGATTACCGCGTTCTTGACCTGCTGCGCCTTGACCAGGCCCAGCACCTCGGTGCGGAAATCCTCGTGGCGGTCCGACCAGCGCAGCCCGCCGCGGGCCACCTTGCCACCGCGCAGGTGCACGCCCTCGACACGCGGCGAGCAGACGAAGATCTCGTAGGCCGGCCGCGGCTTGGGCATGCCGGAGACCCGGGAGGGCTCGAGCTTGAGGGCAATGTAGTCCTTGAAGCCACCCGCCTCGCTACGCTGGTAGTAGTTGGTGCGCAGGGTGGCCTGAATCAGCTCCATGTAGCGGCGCAGCAACTGGTCGTCGTTGAGACTGGGCACCTCGTCGAGCAGCGCCAGGATACGTGCTTCGCAGTCGGCAACCTCGCTTTCCTCGGGGCGCTCGGCGGGGTCGAAGCGCAGCTCGAACAAGGTCACCAGCTCGCGGGTGATCTCCGGGTGATTGACCAGCGTCGTGGCGATGTAGTCCTGGGACATGCCGAAGCGAATCTGCTTCAGGTAACGTGCATAGGCTCGCAGCATCGCTACCTCACGCCAATCCAGATTGGCGGAGATGATCAGCCGGTTGAAGGCATCGTTGTCGGCCTCGCCGGTCCAGATGCGCCGGAAGGCCTCGATGAAGGGTTCACGCATCTCCTGGAGGTTGACCTCCACGCTGGTGTGGTGCTCCAGAGTGAAGTCGTGGACCCAGTAGGAACGGTCGGTGGCCTGCACGCCATAGGGACGCTCGCCCAGCACTCGCAGGCCGAGGTTTTCCATCATCGGCAGCACGTCGGACAGCGGAATGGGCGCATCGCCGTGGAACAGTTTGAGGTTGACCCCGCTGCCCTCTTCCTCGATCAGCCGATACAGTGACAGGCCCAACGGGATGCCGTCATCGAGTGCGCCGAGATGCTGCAGGTCGTAGACCGCAGTTCGAGCACTGAAGTCATCGCGATAGCTGGCCGGGAAGGCATCGCGGAAGCGCGCCATCAACAGGTTGGCCTGCTCCTCGCCGAACCCTTCGATGGCGGCATTGAGCAGGTCGTCGCGCCAGTTGCGGGCCAGCTTGACCAGCTTCTCCTCGAGACGCCGGATGTCGTAGTCCACCGGATGATCGCCGTTGAAGCGCAGGATGAACTGGATGCGCGCCAGCACCGACTCGGAGAGGTAAGTGTTGAAGTCGCCGAAGGTGGCATCGAGCTCCTCGCAGAGCAGCTCCTGCAACCGAACGCGCAACTCGGTGGAGAACACGTCGCGAGGCACGAACACCAGACAGGAATAGAACTTGCCGAAGCGGTCCTCGCGAATGAATAGCCGCACTCGGCGTCGCTCGCGGATGTCGAGAATGCCCAGCGCCGTCTGCGCCAGTTCGTCGACGTCGATCTGGAACAGGTCATCGCGCGGATAGACCTCGAGGATCTGCATCAGCTGCTTGCCGTTGTGGGCCTTGGCGCTGAAGCCTGAAATGTCCATCACCGCTTGAAGCTTGCGACGCAGGATCGGCACATGGCGCGGCGAATCGTTGTAGACCGTAGCGGTGAACAGCCCCAGAAAACGTCGCTCGCCAATGATGTTGCCGTGTTCGTCGTAGCGGTCGATGGAGATATAGTCGGGATAGGTCGGCCGATGAATGCGAGCGTGATGAGCGCTCTTGGCGAAGGACAACAGCTGCGGCACCAGCACGTAGCGATCGCCCTCGACGCCGAGGTCGGTGCGGATGCGCTCGCGATAGCGCGGCTGGTCGAGTCGGAAGACGCCGAGTTCACTGCCTTCAAGCTTGTCCAGGCGCTGCTGGCCGCCTTCCTCGTGGACCACGTACTCGTCGTAACCGAAGAAGGTGAAGTTGTCCTCGAGCAGCCAGTCGAGGAAGGCGATGGCCTCACGATGATCTTCGACATCGACCTGCTCGGGACGGAAGGCCTCGATCTCGGCCTTGGCGGCTCGCACTTGTTCACGCATGGGGTCGAAATCGGCCACCGCGGTACGCACATCGTGCAGCACCTCCTGCAGGCTGACCTCGATCGCTTCCAGTTCGGCCGGGTCGGAATGACGGTCCACCTCGATGGCGATCAGCGACTCACGGAAATCCGGGGCCTTGTCCTCGCCGGGCGACGCCACGCAGCGCAAGCGGTGCTGCTTGTCACGATCCACGGCCAACACGGCGTTGTGGATGGCATGCACGGTCATGCCACGACGATTGAGCTCTACCCGTACCGAGTCGACAAGGAAGGGCATATCCTCGTGAAGCACGGCGATGAACGTATGGGTCGACTGCCAGCCATGCTCTTCGAAGTCCGGGTTGAAGACCCTCACCTTGGGTGCCTTGGGATCAAGCTGCTGGATGAAGTGCCACACCGAGAGCGTCGCGCCGTAAAGGTCGTCCAGACGGCGGTCCGACAGGTCCTCCAGTGGTACGGCGGCATAGAAATGCCGAGCAAAACTCTGCACCGTCTTGGCCTTGTCCTTGTCCAAGCGGCTTTGCAGCCGTTCTTCAAGCTGCTTGAGCAGATCCTGACGGCTCTCCTCGTGTGCGACGTGTAGCATCCATCACCTCGACTGACAGCGACCGCGTCGTGCGGCCGGATCACTTGATCGGATTGTCGGGCCCGGGGCCAGTCCCCGAACCTGCATCCGCGACAGCTTACGCCAATCTCCCAGGCGTCCCCAGAGACATGCCGGTTCCCTCATGGAACATGTCGGTTGCGCATCGCCCTTGACAAGACCAGCCGCATATCCCTTAGCGGCGGCGCTCCAACAGCACGCCGCACTCACAGTGGTGCGTCCAGGGAAACTGATCGAAGAGCGCGAAGCGCACCACCTCATGGGTACGGATCAGTTCATCCAGATTGTCGGCTAGCGTCTCGGGGTTGCATGAAATATAGACGATACGCTCGTAATCGCTGAGCTGGCGACAGCTCTCGTCATCGAGGCCAGCCCGGGGCGGATCGACCAGTACGGTGGAGAAATCGTAGTCCGCAAGGCCCATCTCTGCGACCCGTCGTCCTCCCTTCTCACCCTTTAGCGCCTGGGCGAACTCCTCGGCGGACATGCGCCCTACCGTGGCGTTCGCGATACCGTTGGCGACCAGGTTCTCGCGAGCACTGGCCACCGAAGTACGTGAAATCTCGGTGGCCAGCACCCGGCGAAAGTTCTCGGCCAGGGCGATGGTGAAATTGCCGTTGCCACAGTACAGCTCCACCAGATCACGATCGCCACTATTGGCGGTGACATCCCGTGCCCAGGAGAGCATCGAGCGACAGATCTCGGCGTTGGGCTGGGTGAAGCTGTTCTCCACCTGCTGGTAGACGAATTCGCGCCCGTCGACGGTCAGCCGCTCCCAGACATGGTCCCGAGTCAGCACCAGGCGCTGCTTGCGTGCCCGACCGATGATCATGATACCCAGCGCCTGCTCGAGTGCTCTCGCTTCGTGCTCCCAGGCCTCGTCGAGCTGACGATGGTAGATCAGCGTGACCAGCGCCTCCCCGGACAGGGTAGTAAGAAACTCCACCTGGAACAGCCGATGGCGCAGCGTCGGGCAGTCGAGCAGGCGCTCGCGCAACTTCGGCATGAGCTCGTTGATGCGTCGACCGGCCACCGGATAGTCATCCAGGCGCACGACCTTTTTCTGTTTCGGATCCTCGGGATCGACCTCGAACATGGCGTAGTAGAGGTCGTCACCCTCGTGCCACAGCCGAAACTCGCAGCGCTGGCGATAATGGCTTGCCGGCGAGGGGAATATCTCCAGCGGGGGCGGCGAAAAACGGGCGAAGTCGGCGGTCAGGCGGTCGCGCTTGGCCGCAAGCTGTTCGTCATAGCGGTCGGGGTCGACAACGGGAATGGCCACGGCGGCTCCTGAAAGTAGGGTCGATCGAAGTAGAGAGAGACGGGAAGCGACGAGCCTCACGGCAGCGTCAGGCACCGAGTGTCGACGAAGCCGAAGCCGGCGAGCCCACGAGCCAGCGCCGGATCGGGGCCGGTGACCCAACCCCGTTCAATGGCCGGGCGACGCAGCGGCTCGACGATCACCTGACCGGTACGCCGGGCAATGGCATCACCTGAATCAACCCAGCGTACCGGGTGCGGCACCACCCCCCCGAGCGCCTCGCGCAGCAGCGGAAAATGAGTGCAACCCAGCACCAGGGTGTCCAGATCGGGCCAATTGGCCAGCGGCGCCAACGCCCTGCGCAGGACCTCGGTTTCCAGCGACTCGCCGGCCACCAGGCGCTCGGCCTGGCCCACCAGGGAATCGGCCGCCAGCCGCGTCACTCGGCAGTCGCCGGCGAAATCGCGGATCAGCCGATCGGTATAGGGTCGCGCCACGGTGGCGCTGGTGGCCAGCAGGCCGATATGACGACTCGCGCTGGTACCGGCGGCAGGCTTGATCGCCGGCACGGTGCCAACCACCGGCACCGCAAGCCGATCACGCAGGGCATCAAGCGCCAGCGTGCTGGCGGTATTGCAGGCCACCACCAGGCCGCTGCAGCCGCTGGCCGCTACCGCCGCCTGGCAGACGGCGAGGATACGCGTCACCAGCCAGTCATCCTCGCGCACGCCATAGGGCAGCATGGCGTTATCGCAGGCATACGCCAGAGCGACCTCGGGAAGTCGACGGCGTAGCGCCTCGACCACCGAAAGCCCCCCGACGCCAGAATCGAACACCAGCACCGGTCCCGCCATCAGCCGACCACCACACGACCGCCCCCCGGCCGGCAAGGCACGGGGGGCTCAGTGAATGGGGCACTCGCAGTTACCGACATCGCATGCTTCCCGTCGAACGATGCGGCGCATTCTACCTCAGGAGCCCACTGGACTTAACGACCAATCCGCCGTGGGAACCGAGTTCTCTCCCTACAGCCGACCGAATCCGGCTAGGCAACGTCAAAACCGCCGCCGCAGGAAGCAAGGGGCTCAGGTCACGGGCTCCGGAGCATCGCGAAGCTCGGCATAGAGTTCGGGGTACGCTTCCTGGAGGCGCTCCAGCTCGGCGGCGGCGTTATCGGGCAGAGCTTCGGCGAGCCGTTCCAGATCGCCCTCATCGAAGTATTCCCGAATCAGCGGAAACAGCAGCTCACGCTCATCGCGCAGATAAGCCCGGTGCGCGTCGAGGTATGCCCTGAGATCGTCGGCGAAGCGGTCCATGGGCAACACGGCATCCATGAGGATCATGTCGAGATCGCCGGACAACCGCTTGAGCTGGGCCTTCAAGGAACGATAGTCCTTGGCGAGACGCTCGGTCACCTCCTCGGACTCGGGCGCCAGCTCCCTGAGCCGCTCGGAGCAGACCTTCTCCAACGGCTGGGAAAACCCGTCCTGATAATCGAGGATGTAATCCACGACTTCCCGCACCAGCTGGAAATTCGGACGTTCTCCGCCCGCCAGGGTCTTCTGCTTTAGCTGCAGAACGTGCAACATGCGCGCCATGTTGGCATGATCCTGGCGCAATTGGTTCAGCATGGGCATTGCGGCAGCCTCCTCAATATCGGTCATGGGCGGAAGGCACCTGGAGTTAGACACGCCTTCGCCATCCGGGTTCCTGGCCGTCGTCATCGGCCGTAGGGGTTAGCCCACCTCTTTCGGGACCTTTGCCCGATGCCGGGGTCGAATGACCGGCATCGAGTATCCAACATAGCAGCCGTCAGCGAAGGAGTCAGAAATGGACCTGTTCCAGCAGGCCGCCAGCGAGGACCACGCCCCTCTGGCCTGGCGCATGCGCCCCCGTCGACTGGCCGACTACGTGGGCCAGCCGGCCCTGGTCGGCCCTGGCAAGCCCCTGCGGCGCATGGCCGAGGGCGGCACGGTGCGCTCGATGATCCTGTGGGGCCCTCCCGGCACCGGCAAGACCACCCTGGCAGAAATCCTTGCCGAGGAATCCGGCGCCCATCTGGAGCGCCTCTCGGCGGTGATGGCGGGGGTCAAGGACATTCGCGAGGCCGTGGACCGCGCCCGCGCCGCCCAGGGGCAAGATCGCGGCACCCTGCTGTTTCTCGATGAGATCCACCGCCTCAACAAGAGCCAGCAGGATGCCCTACTGCCCCACGTCGAATCCGGGCTGCTGACGCTGATCGGCGCTACCACCGAAAACCCGTCCTTCGAGGTCAACTCGGCTCTGCTGTCCCGGGCACGGGTGCACGTGCTCAAGTCGCTTACCGAAGCGGACCTGATCGAGGTGCTGCAGCGAGCCCTGAGCAATGCCGAGCGCGGCCTCGGCAGCCGTCGTATCGCCGTGGACGATGAGGTTCTGACGCTGCTGGCACGGGCCGCCGCCGGCGACGCCCGACGGGCCCTGGGCCTGCTGGAGACCGCCTGCGACTTCACCGTCCCGGAGGACGACGGAGAGCGCCTGCCCCGCGAGGCCCTGGAGGACGTGATCGGCCACCAGGCCAGCGCCTTCGACAAGCAGGGGGATCACTTCTACGATCTGCTCTCGGCGATTCACAAGTCGGTACGCTCCTCACGGCCGGACGCGGCCCTGCTCTACATCGCCCGCTTCCTCCAGGGCGGCGGCGACCCGCTGGACGTGATTCGCCGGCTGACCGCCATCGCCTCGGAGGATGTCGGCAACGCCGACCCCAAGGCGCTGCCGCTGGCCATGGCGGCCTGGGACGCCTACCTGCGGCTCGGCGACTATGAGGGCCAGCGTGCCATCGCCCACGCCGCCATTCACCTGGCGGTAGCGCCCAAGAGCAACGCCGTCGACCAGGCCTGGAATCGCGCCAAGGCCTTCGCCGCCGCCCAGCCGCGGCTCGAGGTGCCTACCTACCTGCGCAACGCCCCCACTAAACTGATGGAGTCGCTCGGCCACGGCGACGGCTATCGCTACGCCCACAGCGAGCCCAACGGCTACCCGGCGGGCAGCGCCCACGATTGCTGGCCGGAGGAGATGCCACACGAGCGCTTCTACCAGCCCAAGGCCTACGGCCAGGAAAAGCGCTACGGTCAGATCATGGAGTGGCGCGAGGAGCTGGATGCGGCCGCCGACCGGGAGTCGCGCTGAGTCATCGCGGATCACCCAGAAACGCCCTCGCCCTGGCGTCGTCGACGTAGGCCACGTTGAGGCGAATCCAGGGCGACTCGTTCGCCTCGGGCAGGAAGACATCCCCCGGAGACAGCCGTATGCCCCGGCGCCCCGCGCTGGCCACCAGCTCCCGGGACGACGCGACGTCCGGGTGACGCGCCCACAGGAACATGCCGCCTCGGGGTGTCGCGTACAGCTCCCAGCCACCCGCGTCGGCAAGCTCGAGGGCGGTGGTCATGCGACGCGACAGCCGCTGGCTCAGCCTGTCCGTCAGCCGGCGGTAGCTCCCGTTGCGCAACAGGGTCGCCACCACCTGCTCGGCGAGGGGAGAGGTGGCGATGTTACTCAGCATCTTGACGTCGACCAGCGGCTTGAGGAGTGCCGGCGGCGCGGCGATGAAGCCAACGCGCAGCGAACAGGACAGGGTCTTGGAAAAGCTGCCCACGTAGAGGACACGCCGGATGCCATCCAGAGCGGCCAGCCGCGGCGTGGGCGCCACCTGGAAGTCGGCATAGATATCGTCTTCGACGATCCACAGGTCATGCCGTTCGGCCAGCGCCAGCACCCGCTCGGCCACGCCCAGGGAAAGAAGCGTGCCCGTGGGGTTATGGAGGACGCTGTGGCAAAAGAACAGCTTGGGGGAGTGGCGCTCGAGCAGCGTCTCGAGATGCTCCGGATCCGGCCCTTCCTCGGTCCGACGCACGCCAACGACGTTGATGCGATGGAGATGCAGCAGCCCGAACAGGTTGTAGTAGCCCGGGGACTCGACCAGCACGGTGTCTCCCGGACGCAGCAGCCAACGCACGATGATGTCGAGTGCCTGGCTACCGCCGCCGGTCATCAGCAGTTGGTTGGCATCGACCTCGATGGCGAGGCGACGCAGGCGTTCCTGCAACAGGGCGCGCAACACCGGCGATCCCAACGGCGTACCATACTCGAACAGTTCCGCCGATGACCGCCTCGTTACCTGGCGCAGGGCATGCCCGAAGGCGTCGTCGTCGCGCCAGGCAGTGGGCAACCAGCCGCAGCCCAGGCGTAGGGAATCGCCTTCTTCCTGGAAGAGGTTCCACATTTCATCGGAGACGTCAGCCATACCCGAACGAGCATCACGCTCAGCTTCATCGATCGCCCCTTCGGCCACATAGAACCCCGAACCGGGACGCGAAACGATCCAGCCCATTGCCACGAGGCGCTCATAGGCCTCGATGACCATGTTGCGGCTGACGCCGTGCGTCGCGGCGAATCGGCGGATCGATGGCAACCGCTCGCCGGACGCCCCGTGCCGCGAAATCCATTCGCGCATGCCGTCGGTCAGCTGTTCGACCCGTGGACGCTCTGCGAGCGGATCGATCTGCACCTGCATGGACATCCTCCCTCGCCCGCACCGTTCCCGAGAAATTCGTCGCCAGTGTACCTTATGCGGCCACGGGCAGGATGGGAGCCTGGGCCTCCCCCCATCCGCTCGAGGACAACCATGCCAACGCTTTCGGGACTTCGCCTGGCCTTGGCCCTGTGCCTGATCACCACCGCTGTCAACCTCCAGGCTCCCTACTACGACGCCCTGGCCGCCCATGACGGTCTCGGCGTCACCGCCACCAGCATCGCCTTCGCCTGCTATGTACTGGGCATTCTGCCCGTGCTCATCCTGGGCAGCGGACTGCCCGACCGATATGGGCGGCGAGCAATGATCGCGACCGCCCTTGGGCTGTGTCTCGTCGCCACCCTGCTGACGTGGCTCGCCCCGGGCGTCGTCACGCTCGGCATTGCCCGCTTCTTGATGGGCATCGCCGCCGCCCTGACGTCGGCCACGGCGCCTGCCTACATGCTCGCGCTGTTCGACGGTCGTGATACCCGAGGCCCCACGGCCTGGGTGACGGCCAGCACCTCGCTCGGTTTCGGCCTGGGCGCCGCCCTGACCAGCCTGTGCCTGGTGCACGAGCCCAGCCTGGCTCCGCCGAGCCTGTGGTGGTATCTGTGCGCGGCCTCGCTGGCGCTGCTCGGACTGTGGCGCCTGGAAGATGCCACCTCCAGCCCGCCGGCGCCCATGCGTCTGCGCATGCCCACCTATCCGGTCGGCGGCGTGGCGTTCGGCGTCGCGATCCTGCTGGCCTGGGCCACGGTCGGTCTGGTCATCGCCATCCTGCCCGGCGTGCTGGCCCGGCACGGCCTCTCGGCCTGGTCCGGGTTCGCCACCCTCGGCATCTGCAGCGGCGGCGTGCTGTTCCAGCCCCTGGCCAGGCGCCTGGACCCGACGATCTCCGTTCGGCTCGGCCTGCTCATCCTGCCGCTGGCCTATGCGCTGATCGCCTGGGGAGCGCTCGATGGCCGGCTATCCGCCGTGCTGCTGGGCGCCGTGGGTGCCAGCAGCGCCTGCTACGGCTTCATCTACCTGGGTGGACTGAGCGGCGTCCTGGAGGCGGCCGGCGACCAGGCCGCCCGCGCCAGTGCGGGCTTCTTCCTGATGGCCTACCTCGGGTTCAGCGTGCCGGTCGTCGTCACCGGCGCGCTGATGGAGCGCATCAGCCAGCACCATGCCCTCATCGCCTTCGGCCTGGCGCTGTTCACCGCCAGCCTGGCGGTCGGGGGCTGGCTGTGGCAGCAGGACCGCCGCCCTGAACGCCTGGCATAAGCGCCACCGGCCCGACATCCGGCCATCGAACGCCATCGCCCCCGGAGAGTCTCCGGGGGCGATGGCAAGCCTCATGGCGATGTGCGCTCAAGGAGATTCGCGAATCACATCGGTTCCATCGGGCAACGCCACGCGGAAGCGCGAATCCTCGACCGGCGCGTTCTGCTCGACCCCATCGAACTCGATGGCGGTGCGCTGGCCGGTACTGTCGGTCATCTGCAGGAAGCCCAGCCGCTCACTGTAGAAGGTCAGCTTGAGTTCCTCGAACAGGGTGTCGGCACTCTTCGGGTGCAGGGTGAAGGTCTCGGCGGTGCCCTGCTGGCTGCTCGACACTTCGTAGCTGTCGGTCAGCTCCGAGGTGCTACCGGACAGCAGCAGGGCCGGCGTGTGCGTCACGCGATCGTCCAGGGGCTGGACGGTGGCCTGCTGGAGATCCGGGTCGTAGAGGGTCACCTCATCTCCATCGGAGACCACGATCTGTTCGTAGGGGGCGTCCACTTCCCAGCGAAAGCGACCAGGACGCGACAGCCACATCCGCCCGCTGGCCTCTTGCAGCCGCTGACCCGAGCCATCGAGGATCTGCTGGTCGAAATCGGCGACGTAGGTCTCTACCGGTGCCAGCATGCGCGTCAGCCGTTCGGCGCCTTCGTTGGCCAGCGCCGACAGGGGTGTCAGCGCCAGCAGGGCTAGCGCGGCGAGGGATTTCTTCATGGTCATCTCCTGTTTCCCTGGGGTCGATGGGCGTCCTGCCACATTAGGACTGTACTCGCCGCAGCGGGTTGCCGCCCCGCCACGGCTTGCATGGTGGTTGCACGATCGACGGCGTCAATCGCCCGCCGGCGGCGGCGCCAGCACCTCGCGGGCGCCGTTGGTGCCCATGGTCGAGACCACACCGGCCATCTCCATCGCCTCGACCAGGCGCGCCGCCCGGTTATAGCCGATCTTGAAGCGGCGCTGGACCGCCGAGATCGAGGCCCGACGACTCTCGGTGACGAAGACCACTGCCTCGTCGTAGAGAGCGTCCTGTTCGGCGTCATCGTCGCCGCCACCGCCACCCTCAGCCTCGAGCCCCGCCAGGGCATCGGCGGAGACGCCCCCGGAGAGAATCTCGTCGATGTACTCCGGTTCGCCGCGACGCTTCCAGTCCTCGACCACCCGATGCACTTCGTCGTCGTCGACGAAGGCGCCGTGTACGCGGGTCGGCATGCCGGAGCCCGCCGGCAGGTAAAGCATGTCGCCGTGACCCAGCAGGTTCTCGGCCCCGCCCTGGTCAAGGATGGTGCGCGAATCGACCCGAGACGACACCTGGAAGGCCATGCGGGTGGGGATGTTGGCCTTGATCAGGCCCGTTACCACGTCCACCGAGGGTCGCTGGGTCGCCAGAATCAGGTGGATGCCGGCAGCCCGGGCCTTCTGGGCCAGCCGTGCGATCAACTCCTCGACCTTCTTGCCGACGATCATGAACATGTCGGCGAACTCGTCGATCACCACCACGATGTAGGGCAGCTTCTCGAGCACCGGCGGCGCCTCGTGCATCTCCCAGGGCTGCGGCTCCCATAGCGGGTCGGCGACCTGGGCACCGGCGCGCTCGGCCTCGTCGAGCTTGGCGTTGAAACCGGCAATGTTGCGCACGCCCATGGCGGCCATCAGCTTGTAGCGACGTTCCATCTCGGCCACGCACCAGCGCAGCGCGTTAGCGGCTTCCTTCATGTCGGTGACCACCGGCGCCAGCAGGTGCGGAATGCCGTCGTAGACCGATAGCTCCAGCATCTTGGGGTCCACCATGATCATGCGGACCTCGTCGGGCTTGGCCTTGAGCAGCATGGAGATCAGCATGGCGTTGACCCCCACCGACTTGCCCGAGCCGGTAGTACCGGCCACCAGCAGGTGAGGCATCTTGCCGAGGTTAGCGACCACCGCGCCGCCGCCAATGTCCTGGCCCAGCGCCAGGGTCAAGGCCGAAGCCTCGTGCTGATAGCGGTCGGAGTCGATCACCTCACGCAGCCGGATCATCTCGCGATTGGGATTGGGAATCTCGATGCCCACCGTGGGCCGGCCCGGGATCACCTCCACCACTCGTACGCTCTTGACCATCAGCGAGCGCGCCAGATCCTTGGCCAGGTTGCTGATCTTGGACACCTTCACCCCGGCCGCCGGCTTGATCTCGAAGCGCGTGATCACCGGCCCCGGCCAGGTGTCGACCACCTCGGCCTTGACGCCATATTCGCGCAGCCGGACCTCCAGCAGCTCGGCCATTTCGGCGAGCTGCTCGTCGGTGTAGTTGGGCTGATGTGCCTGAGGCGGCGTCAGCAGGCGCAAGCTGGGCAGCTCGCCCTCGGGCTCGGCAAAGGGCTCCATGTCCGGGCGCTGATTCTGCAGATGCTCCACCGTCCACAGCGTCGGGCCATCACCTTCATCGGCGGCGCGGCGTGCCTGATCGGCGGTGGCCAGGCGTCCCGGCATTTCATCCGGGAGTTCGGCGGCGGATTTCCCCGCAGAGACACTCTCGCCGGCCTCGTACCTAGGCGGCATGCTCGCCGGCAAGTCCTCGTCGTCGTCCGGCAGCACGGGATCGGGAATCACTTCGGGCACTCGGCGCGCCACCGGCGCCTCATCCGGGGGTGTTTCTTCCTGCTCGGCTACGCGGCCAGACGAGGCATCGTCTGCCCCTGTGTCGTCTTCCATCTCCGCTGACGACGCCATGTGCCTCGAGGCCGACGCCTCAAGCGACTCGTCTTGGTCCGCTCGCTCCCTCGGCTCGGGCGAGATCGGGGCCGGCGCGCCACGCGACTCGTCCTGGCCCGCTCGCTCCCTCGGTTCGGGCGAGATCGGGGCCGGCGCGCCACGCGACTCGTCTTGGCCCGCTCGCTCCCTCGGTTCGGGCGAGATCGGGGCCGGCGCGCCACGCGACTCGTCTTGGTCCGCTCGCTCCCTCGGTTCGGGCGAGATCTGAGCCGGCGCGCCACGTGACTCGTCTTGGTCCGCTCGCTCCCTCGGTTCGGGCGAGATCTGAGCCGGCGCGCCACGTGACTCGTCTTGGCCCGCTCGCTCCCTCGGCTCGGGTGAGGTGGCGGCAGGCACAGCAGCTTCGGCCATGGACGGCACCGGCTCGGCGGGCTCGGTGGCACGCAGTGGCATGGCCGGCGCGTAGGACTCGGAGCTCGACGCCACCTCGGGCGTCAGCGACAGCCGCGGCTCCCGGGCGGTATAGGCAGCCTCCGGTCGCTTCGCCGAGGGCGTGCGTTCAGGCACCTCCCAAGGGATCTCGGTGTCACCGTCGTTGCCGAAACCGGGTTCGCGCCGTGCTTCTTCTCCGGCCAGTTGCGGCGCCGGTTCGCGACGCCCCGGCAGCCAGCGACGCCACCATGGTGCGTGTGAGGTCGCCGTTCCGGGCTCGGGCTCAGGTTCGGGCTCACGAACGGACGCGGGGCTCCTTTCCTCCGCGGTTTCCTCCTGCGAAGAGGAACGTCCCAGGGCGAAGCGTTCTCCGATCCAGCGCCCTGCCCCCGTGGCCCGATGGCCCAACTCGTCGGTGATGGTCAGCCACGACCAGCCGGTGAACAGCGGCACGCCGCAGAGCATGGCGGCCAACGCCAGCAGCGACGTGCCGCCGGCGCCGACCAGGGGCAACAAGGCACCGACCAGGCCCTCACCGAGGATACCGCCCGCCGCATAGGGCAGCACGCTGTCGGGATCGTAGAAATGCAGGGCCCCAAGAGTCGTGGTGCCGAGCAGCAACAGCATCAGGCCGCCGCACCGTACCGCGAGCGCGGTGGCATCCCACTCCAGGTGCACCTGTCGAGCGCGGATCAAGCACCAGGCCGCAAAGCCCAGCATGCCAGGCCACCAGAGCGCACTGACGCCGAACAGCGAATACAGCACGTCGGCCAGCCAGGCCCCGATACGCCCCATCCAGTTAGCCACCTCGGTCTCGGGGCCGCTACGCGACCAGCCGGGATCGCCGGGACGAAAACTGTACAGGGCCAACAGCAGAAACACGCAGGCCGCCAGCAGCAGGATCACCGCGCCCTCGCGCACCGATCCCTGCAAGCGCAGGCCGAAGCGCCTGGCCGTCTCCTTGGCAGTCGCCGCGCGTCCGCGCGTCGACGTGGTCGTCTTCTTGGCACTCAAGCGGCCAACCCCCTTGCGCCACATGGCGTCTTCCAGAATCCACGGGCGTCAATCATACCGAGCCAGGCCCGCCCGTCACAGGGGCAAACGCTGACTTGAGCCCCACCAGCGGGACCGTCAAACTGGGGCCTCCCCGTCGCGAGGACATCCACACCATGCTGCCCTGGCTCCCCGAGCACCCCGTTCACTTCCCTCCGGTGGGCACCGCCCTTGACGACCCAGGCGGCCTGCTCGCCGCCGGCGGCAACCTCAGCCCAGCCTGGCTGCTCACCGCCTATCGCCACGGCATCTTCCCCTGGTACAGCGAGGGCCAGCCCATTCTGTGGTGGAGCCCCGACCCGCGAATGGTACTGTTTCCCAGCGAGATCCGGGTACGCCGCAGCCTGGCCAAACGACTGCGCAACGGCGGGTTCACGATCACCGGCGACCACGCCTTCGACGCCGTCATCGCGGCCTGCGCCTCGCCACGCCGCGGCCAGCCAGGCACCTGGATCACCGACGAGATGGCGACCTCTTACGGCCGGCTGCACGACTTGGGAGCGGCCCACTCAGTGGAAGTCTGGCAGGCAGGCGAGCTGGTCGGCGGCCTCTACGGCGTCGCCCTGGGGCCGGTGTTCTTCGGCGAGTCGATGTTCTCGCGGGTCCCCGATGCTTCCAAGGTAGCGCTGGTGGCACTCGCTCGCGCCATGGCCGCCGAGGGCGGGAAGCTGATCGACTGCCAGATGCATACCGCCCACCTGTCGAGCCTCGGCGCCCGCGACATCGCTCGGGTCGAATTCATCGGCTATCTTGAACAGTGGCTGGACGAAATGCCGGACGCTCAGGGTGATGTACCCGGCGCCATTCCGCCGCCGGCATGGTCGTTCGAACGCCTCGACACCGCGAGACAGATGCCCCCCGGAGCCAGAGGAGGCGGTCGCCTTGAGCAGTAACACCCCTCGCCAGCCGATTCGCGATCTACGGTTCTTCCTGACCGTGCCACACGCCTGCAGCTACCTCGAGGATCGCGAGGCCACCACCCTGTTCCTGGATCCTCAGGAATCGCCCGGCGTCGGCGTCTACGATGCCTTGGCGCTGCTCGGCTTCCGTCGTAGCGGGCGCCATCTCTATCGCCCGCACTGCGAGGGCTGCAGTGCCTGCATCTCGGTACGCATCCCGGTCGACGCCTTTACGCCCAACCGCACCCAGCGCAAGCTCTACCGCCGCAACACCGATCTCGAGATGCATGTGCGCCCGGCGCTGTTCGACCCTGAGCATTACGCGCTGTATGCCCACTATATCCGTACTCGGCATGCCGACGGCGACATGTACCCGCCGAGCCATGAGCAATACCGAACCTTCCTGACTCTGGACCAGAACTACGCCCACCTGCTCGAACTGCGCCTCGACGGGCGGCTGTTAGCCGTCTCGGCCTTCGACCAGCTCGAGCATGGTCTGTCGGCCATCTATACCTTCTTCGACCCGGGCGATGAGTTCACCCGTCGCTCGCTCGGCACCTACGCGGTACTGGCGCTGGTGGAACGCGCCCGCTCATTGGGGTTACCCCATGTCTATCTCGGTTACTGGATCCGGGAATGCCGCAAGATGGCCTACAAGCAGGCGTTCGAGCCCCTCGAACTGCTCGAGGGAAGGCACTGGCGACGCCTGATCCCTTGCTGAAAAGGCATCGCTTTTTTGCCTTGACGCCCGGCATGCGGCACAATATCGCGCTATCCTGATCGGCACGAGCGGCTCAGCCGCATCTCGTGCCGCTGTTTGTTATCACCAGCGAGGAACCGCCTATATGGCACGCGAAGACCATATCGAAATGGAAGGCGTCGTCGTCGACACGCTGCCCAACACCATGTTCCGTGTCGAACTCGAGAACGGCCATGTGGTGACTGCCCATATCTCGGGCAAGATGCGCAAGAACTACATCCGCATCCTGACCGGCGACAAGGTCAAGGTCGAGCTGACGCCCTACGACCTGTCCAAAGGCCGCATCGTCTACCGTTCCCGCTAAGGGAACGCTGCTTTACTGCTGCGCTCGACACCTTGACCGCCGGCGGTGCTCGCCACAGGCGCTGAGCATCACTTCGACTCAGGCCTCTGCGCCCCGGCGGCGCCCCGCCCTGCTTCGTGCTTCGCCCGCGAATGAGTCCGCCGCTCTCACAGGAAGGCGTCGGGCCAGGCCCGATGCGCCCCCGCCGCTGGACAGCCCTGCCCTCTCTTCTCGACGGCCCCGAACGAGCAACGCCCCATCCGAAGACAGGGCGTTGCAGGGGCTGACGGAAGCTGACGACGCACCGCGTCAGGGCGCGTCGGCCAGCTCAGACTCCGAAGCCAGGTGCAGTTCGTCCCCTTCGACGCTGACATGCACTATCCCACCATGCTCGGCGAGCTCGCCGAACAGGATCAGCTCGGCCAGCGGCTTCTTGAGCTTCTCCTGGATCAGCCTGGCCATGGGCCTCGCCCCCATATCGGGATCGTAGCCCTTCTCGGCCAGCCAGTCCCGGGCCGCCTCGTCCACATCGAGCTGGACGCGCTTCTCGTCGAGCTGCGCCTGGAGCTCGACCAGGAACTTGTCGACCACATTGCGAACCACCTCGGTGGGCAACGAGTGAAACTGGATGATGCCATCGAGCCGGTTGCGAAACTCCGGGGTGAAGGTCTTGCGGATGGCCTCCATGGCATCGGTGGAGTGATCCTGAGTCTGGAAGCCGATGGAACGCCGCGTGGCCAGCTCGACCCCGGCGTTGGAGGTCATGATCAAGATCACGTGACGGAAGTCCGCCTCCCGACCGTTGTTGTCGGTCAGCCGGCCGTGGTCCATCACCTGCAGCAGCAGGTTGAAGACCTCGGGGTGAGCCTTCTCGATCTCGTCGAGCAGCAGCACGCAGTGCGGCTGCTTGGTGATGGCCTCGGTCAGCAGCCCGCCCTGGTCATAGCCGACATAGCCCGGAGGTGCACCGATCAGCCGAGATACGGTGTGTCGCTCCATGTATTCGGACATGTCGAAGCGCACCAGGTCGATGCCCATGATATGGGCAAGCTGGCGGGCCACTTCGGTCTTGCCGACCCCGGTGGGGCCGGCGAACAGGAAGCTGCCCACCGGCTTGTCCGGCGACTTGAGCCCGGCCCGTGACAGCTTGATGGCCGCCGCCAGGCTGTCGATCGCCTCGTCTTGGCCAAACACCAGCATCTTGAGGTCGCGATCAATGTTGGCCAGCAGCTTGCGATCGGAGCTGGAGACGCTCTTCGGCGGAATCCGTGCGATGGACGCCACCACCGCCTCGACCTGGTCAACGTCGATGGTGTCGACACGCACCTCGGGCGGCAGCAGCCGCTGGTGGGCACCGGCCTCGTCGATCACGTCGATGGCCTTGTCCGGCAGGTGGCGGTCATTGATATAGCGATCCGCCAGCCGCGAGGCGCTCTCCAGCGCGGCATCGGTGTACTTCAGGTGGTGATGCTCCTCGAAGCGCGAACGCAGCCCCTTGAGGATACGGATGGTGTCCTCCACCGAGGGCGCCATGACGTCAACCTTCTGGAAACGGCGGGCCAGGGCACGATCCTTCTCGAAGATGCCGCGGAACTCCTGAAAGGTGGTGGAGCCGATGCAGCGCAGCTCACCGGAGGACAGCAGCGGCTTGAGCAGGTTGGAGGCATCCATCACACCGCCGGACGCCGCCCCGGCACCAATCACGGTGTGAATCTCATCGATGAACAGGATGGAATTGGGCTGCTTGCGCAGCTCGGCCAGCAGACTCTTGAGGCGCTTCTCGAAGTCGCCGCGGTACTTGGTGCCCGCCAGTAGCGCGCCCATGTCGAGCGAATAGACCACGGCGTCGCCGATCACCTCGGGGACGTCTTCCTCAACGATACGCTTGGCCAAACCCTCGGCGATGGCGGTCTTGCCGACCCCGGCTTCGCCGACCAGCAGCGGATTGTTCTTGCGCCGCCTGGCCAGGATCTGCACCACCCGCTCGAGCTCGTGATCGCGCCCGATCAACGGGTCGATCTTGCCCATCCGGGCCTGTTCGTTGAGGTTGGTGGCATAGCCGGTCAAGGGATTGCCGCTCGGCTCGCTTCCCGCCTCTTCGGCTTCCTCGGCGTCGGGCGACGGCGAACTCTGGCTCTGGCCGTGGCCGGAGACCTTGGAGATGCCGTGAGCGATGTAGTTGACGGCGTCCACCCGCGCCACATTCTGCTGCTTGAGGAAGTAAACGGCCTGGCTCTCCTGCTCGGAGAAGATAGCCACCAGCACGTTGGCACCGGTCACCTCACTCTTGCCAGAGGACTGCACGTGAAACACGGCCCGCTGCAGGACACGCTGAAAGCCCAGCGTCGGCTGGGTCTCACGGTCGGCCTGATCCTCGGGAATCAGCGGCGTAGTGGAATTGATGAAATCCTGCAGGTCGGACCGCAACTTGTCGAGGTTGGCCCCGCAGGCACGCAGCACGTCCGCCGCCGAGGCATTGTCGAGCAGCGCCAGCAGCAGGTGCTCCACGGTCATGAACTCGTGGCGCTTCGAGCGCGCCACGGTAAATGCCGTGTTCAGGGTCAGTTCAAGTTCTTTGCTCAGCATGGCAGTCCCCTTCTCGCCGCTTAGGGCTTGCGTCGGATCTTTCTGGGTCCGGCATCATCAACATCGGGTACAAACATCGGCGTTGCAAGTCGGCACACCAACGATGATGGTTCCTCCCTTCGACCATCAAGAGAGTCAATCCGTTGCCTCGATGTCGCACAGCAATGGATGCTGGCACTCTCGAGCGTACTCGTTGACCTGGTGGCTCTTGGTTTCCGCGATATCGCGGGTGAACACACCACAGGTTGCCTTGCCTTGGGTGTGCACCGCCAGCATGACCTGCACCGCGGTTTCATTGTCCATGTTGAAGTACGTCTGAAGAATCTCCACGACAAACTCCATGGGGGTGAAGTCGTCGTTATGCAATACCACCTTGTACATCGGCGGCTGCGCCAGCTCCGGTTCCGACGATTGTACCGCCAGATCACCGTCGTCGCCCTCCTCGTGCTGTGGAGGGCGCGTCATCCCCGCTTGAGGCAGGGCGAAATGAACCGCCATGCTCTCTTCCTCTGTCTTGAACATAAGCTTCACTATCGCTATCGACAAGCCGAGCGCGCGGGGCGTCTCAACCGTATTTGGACGCCCTGCGCGCTCGCGGGTTCATCGTAGGCTTCCACCCTGCTATAGCCCGGAGTGTCCTTCAATGCAACGGCCCCCGCCCTTGAGCAGGCGGGGGCCGGGACACCGCGGTGCCTGTGACGCAGGTTGCGCAGCTTAGCGCTTGGCCACAAGTTCCAGGGCAGCATTGAGGGTCCGGCTGGGCCGCATGACCGCATCAGCCAGCTCACCGTTGGCATGATAGTAGCCGCCGATGTCCACCGACTGCCCCTGCACACCATTGAGTTCCTCGACGATCGCCGCTTCCTTGGCGTTCAGCTCCTCGGCAAGCTTGCCGAACAGCACCTTGAGCTCGGCATCCTCGTCCTGGGCGGCCAGCGCCTCTGCCCAGTACATGGCCAGATAGAAGTGGCTGCCACGGTTGTCCAGCTCGCCCACCTTACGCGACGGCGACTTGTTGCTGTCGAGGAATTTGCCGTTGGCATCGTCCAGCGCCTTGGCCAGCACTTGGGCACGGGCATTACCGAAGGTCTTGCCCAGGTGCTCCAGGGACGCGGCCAGGGCCAGGAACTCGCCCAGGGAGTCCCAGCGCAGGTGATTCTCCTCGAGCAGCTGCTGGACGTGCTTGGGCGCGCTGCCGCCGGCGCCGGTCTCGAACAGGCCACCGCCGTTCATCAGCGGCACGATGGACAGCATCTTGGCACTGGTGCCCAGCTCCATGATCGGGAACAGGTCGGTCAGGTAGTCGCGCAGCACGTTGCCGGTCACCGAGATGGTGTCTTCGCCCTGGCGGATACGCGCCAGCGAGAACTCCATCGCCTCGACCGGGGCCATGATGCGAATATCCAGACCGTCGGTGTCGTGATCCTTGAGGTAGGCCTCGACCTTATTGATCAGTTGAGCATCGTGGGCACGCTCGGCATCGAGCCAGAACACCGCCGGGGCGCCGCTCTCGCGGGCGCGGGACACGGCCAGCTTGACCCAGTCGCGGATCGGCGCATCCTTGGTCTGGCACATGCGCCAGATGTCGCCCTCTTCCACCGCGTGTTCGAACAGCACCTCGCCGGCCTCGTCGGTCACACGCACGGTGCCGTCGGCGGGGATCTGGAAGGTCTTGTCGTGGGAGCCATACTCCTCAGCCTTTTGAGCCATCAGGCCGACGTTGGGTACGCTGCCCATGGTGGTCGGATCGAAGGCGCCGTTCTTCTTGCAGTCCTCGATGGTGGCCTGATAGATGCCGGCGTAGCAGCGATCCGGGATTACCGCCTTGGTGTCGTGCAGGGCGTCGTCGGCACCCCACATCTTGCCGGAGTCGCGGATCATCGCCGGCATGGAGGCGTCGATGATCACGTCGCTCGGCACGTGCAGGTTGGTGATGCCCTTATAGGAATCGACCATGGCCAGGCTCGGGCGCTCGGCGTAGAGCGCCTCGATGTCGGCCTCGATCTCGGCCTGCTTGTCGGCCGGCAGTTTGGCGATGGTGGCGTACAGATCGCCGATGCCATTGGTGGCGTCGAAGCCGACCCCTTCCAGCGCCTCGGCGTGCTTCTCGAGCACGTCGCGGTAGAACTCGTCGACCACCATGCCGAACATGATCGGGTCAGAGACCTTCATCATGGTCGCCTTGAGGTGCAGGGAAAACAGCACGCCCTGGGCCTTGGCGTCGGCGATCTGCTCGGCGACGAAAGCGGACAGCGCCTTGCGGCTCATCATGGAACCGTCGATCACCTCGCCGGCCAGCACCGGGGTGCGCTCCTTGAGCACGCGGACGCTGCCGTCCTGGCCGACCAGCTCGATCTTGACCGCACCATCGACGCCGATCACGGCGGACTTCTCGCTGCCGTAGAAGTCTCCCTCGCTCATGTGGGCGACGTGGGAGCGAGAATCGGCCTGCCATGTGCCCATGCGGTGCGGATACTTGCGGGCATAGTTCTTGACCGAGCGCGGCGCGCGGCGGTCGCTGTTGCCCTCGCGCAGTACCGGATTCACGGCGCTGCCCTTGACGCGGTCGTAGCGCGCCTTGATGTCGCGCTCGGCGTCGTCGCTCGGCTCGTCCGGGTAATCGGGCAGCGAATAACCCTGACCCTGCAGTTCCTTGATGGCGGCCTTGAGCTGCGGCACGGAAGCGCTGATGTTGGGCAGCTTGATGATGTTGGCTTCCGGGGTCTTGGCCAGCTCACCCAGTTCGGCCAGGTGATCGCCCAGCTGCTGCGCCTCGGAAAGGACATCGGGAAATTGCGAGATGATACGCCCGGCCAGGGAGATATCACGGGTCTCGACGGTGATGCCGGCAGAATCGGTGTAGGCGTCGATGATCGGCAGCAGGGAATGGGTCGCCAGGGCCGGCGCTTCGTCGGTCAGCGTATAGATAATCTTCGGCGTTTTTGACATGTTGGCGTAGATCTCTCTGGTCACTGCGGTGCATGAAACGGGATCGGTAGCGCTCGCTCACGATGTCTGACAGACAGGGACCATGGTGAGAACAGCCCAGCACAGCAGTCGCAACGAGGCATCGGCCATCCCTCGGGGCTGGTCACGCCAGATCCAAAAATGACGAGGGCGCTCCGGCGAGCGAGGCGCATTATACCAGCCCGCCGCCGTCAACGCATGAATCCGGATCCGGGACGAACCCTGCCATCCCGCCGCGCCTGGCGGTAAGATACCCCCCATGAGCCGCCTATACCTCTTCCACAAGCCCTACCGCGTCCTCTCGCAGTTCACCGACAAGGAAAACGCCGAGGGCACGCCCCGCGCTACCCTAGCCGACTATCTCGACGTGCCCGGTATCTATCCGGCAGGCCGACTCGATCATGACTCCGAGGGCCTGCTGCTGCTTTCCGACGACGGCGAGCTGATCCACCGCATCAGCCACCCGCGTCACAAGCAGCCCAAGACCTACCGCGTGCAGGTTGAAGGCGAGCCCGACGATGCCGCCCTCAGGGCCCTGCGCGCGGGCATCACGCTCAAGGATGGCCCGACCCGGCCGGCCAAGGTGCGCCGCCTCGAGGCGAGCGGCCTGCCCGAGCGCGCCCCACCGCTGAATCCGAAGCGTCATCCCGACACCTGCTGGCTGGAGCTCACCATCTCCGAGGGCCGCAACCGCCAGGTGCGTCGCATGACGGCCCATGTCGGCCATCCCACCCTGCGCCTGGTGCGGGTCGCCATCGGCCCCTGGACGCTCGATGGCCTCGCGCCCGGCGAGTGGCGTCACGAGACCCTGCACGCACCCACACCGCCCACGGATCGCCGGAGCCCCGGCCACCGGGACGCCGGCCGCAGAAACAGCAAGAGCCGCAACGGGAGGACGCGCCGATGAGCCGCTGGCAACCCTTCGTCACCGTGGCCACGGTGGTCGAACGCGCCGGCCGCTTCCTGATGGTCGAGGAAGACCGCGGCGGGCCGCACAGCGTATTCAACCAGCCGGCCGGCCACCTGGAGCCCGGCGAGCGAATTCGCGACGCGGCCCTGCGCGAGCTCCGCGAGGAGACCGCCTGGCAGGTCGGCATCAGCGACTACCTGGGGCTCTATGTCTTCGAGGCGCCGGACGGCAAGACCTTCCACAGCCACGGTTTCTACGGCATGGCGCTGGCTCATCTGGGCCACGACCTGGACCCGGCGATACTGGCCACCCACTGGCTGACCCTGGAAGAACTGGAGGCACTGGAGCGCGAGGGCCGACTGCACAGTCCGCTGGTGATGCGACGCGTGCGAGACGCCCTGGCCGGGCGCTTCTACCCGATGGACGCGATTCACGAGCGATAGCCGCGCTTCGCGCGAAGCTGGAAGACAGCATGCCCCTGCCATCATTGGGGCAAGGGATTTTCTTCCCGCTTCAAGCTTATGACTTCAAGCTCCGGACGGAGCGCCGCTCTTCGAGCTTCCCGCTCGAGTGATGTATAATCCCGCCCCATTTGCGACCCACCCAATCCGAGAGCGTCATGACAGCCACCCAAGGCAAGGTGATCGTCGGCATGTCCGGCGGCGTCGATTCCTCCGTCTCCGCCCTGCTGCTGCTCGAGCAGGGCTTCGATGTCGAGGGCCTGTTCATGAAGAACTGGGACGAGGACGACGGCACCGAATACTGCACTGCCAAGGAGGACCTGGCGGATGCCGAGGCCGTGTGCGCCAAGCTGGGCATCAAGCTGCACACCGCCAACTTTGCCGCCGAGTACTGGGACAACGTCTTCGAGCATTTCCTGGCCGAATACCAGGCCGGCCGCACGCCGAACCCGGACATCCTCTGCAACCGCGAAATCAAGTTCAAGGTGTTCCTGGAGTATGCCGAGATGCTCGGCGCCGAGCGCATCGCCACCGGCCACTACGTCCGAGAGGGACTCCGCGACGGACGCCCGCGGCTGCTCAAGGGACTCGACGCCAACAAGGACCAGAGCTACTTCCTTCACGCCGTGCCCGAGGCCGCCATCGCCCGCACCCTGTTCCCGGTCGGCGAGCTGGAGAAGCCCGAGGTGCGCGCCCTGGCCGAGCGCCATGACCTGGTGACCGCGCGCAAGAAGGACTCCACCGGCATCTGCTTCATCGGCGAGCGCCGCTTCCGTGACTTCCTGCAGCAATACCTGCCCGCCCAGCCCGGCACCATCGAAACGCCCGACGGCGACGTCATCGGCGAGCACATGGGGCTGATGTACTACACCCTCGGCCAGCGCCAGGGGCTCGGCATCGGCGGGCTCGCCGACTATTCGGACGCCCCCTGGTTCGTGGCCGCCAAGGATCTCGAGCGCAACGTGCTGGTCGCCGTGCAGGGCAAGCATCATCCGCTGCTCTATACCGACAGCCTGATCACCGAGCCGATGGACTGGGTCGCCGGCGAACCGCCGGCCGCCGAGGGGCGCCTCACCGCCAAGACCCGCTATCGCCAGACCGACGTGCCCTGCCGCTTCGAGACGGCCGAGGACGGCGGCGTGAGGGTACGCTTCGACGATCCGCAACGCGCCGTGACGCCGGGCCAGTCGCTGGTGCTCTACGACGGCGAAATCTGTCTGGGCGGTGGCGTCATCAAGGCCACCTGGAATGCCGAGGAGAGCGCGCGATGAACGACACCACGCCCATCCACCGTGCGCCGGAGTCGCCCATCGCCCGCCAGGCCCTGGCGCTGGCCGGCGTCTTCCAGGCCGCCAGCCTGGTCGACGACCTGGCCAAGACCGGCCATGTCGACCAGCGCGCCTGGGACACCCTGATCCACGCCACCCTGGACACCGCCCCGGCCAGCTTCGAGGCGATCTACGGCGGCCACCCCAACAACCTGCGCCGCGGCATCGAAGCCCTCGAGGGCATGCTGGGGCGCCGCCAGGCCAACCCGGTGGTGATGCGCTACGGCTTCTCGATGCTGATGCTGATGAGCAAGCTGAGAAGCGACGACGGCATGATGGACACCCTGGGTACTCGCCTGGCCCGCGTCCAGGGCCAGGCCGAGCACTTCGGCGAAACCCACGAGAACGTCATCGCTAGCCTCGGCGAGGCCTACCAAGACACCATTTCCACCTTCAAGAGCCGCATCGTCGTCCAGGGCGATCCCTCGCTGCTGCAGAGCCGCATGATGCCCGAGCGCGTGCGCGCCTGCCTGCTGACCGGCATTCGCTTCGCGCTGCTGTGGCACCAGCAGGGCGGCCGCCGCTGGAAGCTGATGTTCCAGCGCGGCGCCCTCAAGAAGGCCCTAGACGAGCTGAACTGATTTTCCCCACTGATTTCTCCACCACGCCTACCCGGAACGCGACCATGCAGCCCAAGTCACTCCCCCTGACCGCCCTCACCGCTCTCTCTCCCGTCGACGGCCGCTACGGCAGCAAGGCCGAGGCCCTGCGCGAGCACTTCAGCGAGTTCGGCCTGATCCGCGCCCGGGTCGTGGTCGAGGCCCGTTGGCTGCAGCGCCTGGCCGAGCAGCCGCAGATCACCGAGGTACCGCCGCTCTCCGCCGAGGCCACCGCGGCGCTGGACGCCCTGGTCCGCGACTTCTCCGTCGAAGACGCCGAGCGCATCAAGGAGATCGAGCGCACCACCAACCACGACGTCAAGGCGGTCGAGTACTTCATCAAGGAGCGCATCGCCGAAACGCCCGAGCTGCATGCCATCACCGAGTTCGTGCACTTCGCCTGCACCAGCGAGGACATCAACAACCTGTCCCACGCGCTGATGCTGCGCGGCGGCCTGGACGCTCTGCTGCCGGTGATGCACCAAGTGGCCGACGAGGTAGCCCGCCTGGCCGAAGAGCACGCTGCCCAGCCGATGCTGTCGCGCACCCACGGCCAGACCGCCAGCCCCACTACCCTGGGCAAGGAGATGGCCAACGTCGCCTACCGGCTGCGTCGCCAGCTCAAGCAGATCGAGGGCATGGAGCTGCTCGGCAAGATCAACGGCGCCGTAGGCAACTACAACGCCCACCTGGCGACCTATCCGGAAGTCGACTGGGAGGCCAACGCCCGCACCTTCGTCGAGGGCCTGGGCCTGACCTTCAACCCGTACACCACCCAGATCGAGCCGCACGACTACATCGCCGAGCTGTTCGACGCCATCTGCCGTTTCAACACCGTGCTGATCGACTTCGACCGCGACGTCTGGGGCTACATCTCGCTGGGCTACTTCAAGCAGAAGACGGTCGCCGGCGAGATCGGCTCCTCGACCATGCCGCACAAGGTCAACCCGATCGACTTCGAGAACTCCGAGGGCAACCTGGGCCTGGCCAACGCCGTGCTGGGCCACCTGGCCGAGAAGCTGCCGATCTCTCGCTGGCAGCGCGACCTGACCGACTCCACCGTGCTGCGCAACCTGGGTGTCGGCATGGCCTACGCGCTGGTGGCCTACCAGGCCTCGCTGAAGGGCATCGGCAAGCTCGAGGCCAACCCGGCTCGCCTGGCCGAGGATCTGGACAACAGCTGGGAAGTGCTGGCCGAGCCGATCCAGACCGTGATGCGCCGCTACGGCATCGAGAAGCCGTACGAGAAGCTCAAGGAACTGACCCGCGGCAAGCGCATCGATCAGGCCGGCTTCGCCGCCTTCATCGACACGCTGGAATTGCCCGAGACCGTCAAGGCCGAACTCAAGCAGCTGACCCCGGCCAACTACATCGGCAACGCCGAGGCCCAGGCGCGCAAGCTGTAAGTGCCGAGTGCCGAGTGCCGAGTCAGGAGACAACCCCCGCTAGCGCGGGGGTTTATCTTATGGCTTACAGCTTATAGCTTACGGCTCTCTCCCCATGGTTCTTGAAACCACAACGCCCAGGTAGCCCCATGTCATCCGATTCCCCGCTGCAACTGCTCGGCGGCCGCACCGCCGCCGACTTCCTGCACGACCACTGGCAGCGCCGCCCGCTGCTGATCCGCGGCGCCATCCCCGACTTCCAGAGCCCCCTCGAGCCCGACGAGCTCGCCGGGCTGGCCTGCGAGGACAACATCGAGGCCCGCCTGGTCGAGGAGAACGGCCCCGACGGCCCCTGGCAGGTCAGCCACGGCCCCTTCGACGAGGCCACCTTCGCGCGCCTGCCCGAACGCGACTGGACCCTGCTCGTCCAGGCCGTGGACCACTACGTGCCCGAGGTCGCCGAACTGCTCGAGGCCTTCGACTTCCTGCCCAGCTGGCGCCTCGACGACATCATGGTCAGCTACGCGCCGCCCGGCGGCAGCGTCGGCCCCCACGTCGACCAGTACGACGTCTTCCTGCTCCAGGCCAGCGGCCAGCGCCGCTGGCAGCTCGGCGGCAAGGCCTCCGACGACGCCCCGA
Organism: Halomonas sp. B23F22_20; assembly: GCF_043496985.1. Classification (NCBI taxonomy): domain Bacteria; kingdom Pseudomonadati; phylum Pseudomonadota; class Gammaproteobacteria; order Oceanospirillales; family Halomonadaceae; genus Halomonas; species Halomonas sp. B23F22_20. Next base: position 147,921 of record NZ_JBIEKH010000001.1, on the reverse strand, counting down.
TCGTCCCGGGCATCGACCTGCGCATCCTCGAGACCTTCGAGGTCGAGGCCGACGCCGACTGGGTGCTGGAACCGGGCGACATGCTCTACCTGCCGCCGGGCTGGGCCCACCACGGCGTCAGCCAATCCAGCGACTGCATGACTTTCTCGGTGGGCTTCCGCGCCCCCTCCGCCGACGAGGCCGTGACCTCCTACGCCGACTACATCGGCGAGCAGCTGCCGCCCTCGCTGCGCTACGCCGACGCCGGCATGGCGCCGCCCGCCGATCCAGCCGAGCTCGACGACGCCTCGCTTGCGCGCATGCGCGCACTGATCCTCGAGACCCTCGACGATCCAGCCCAGCTGGCCCAGTGGTTCGGCCGCGTGATGACCCAACCCAAATACGTCGACCAGCTGGTGGCCAGCGAGACGCCTACCGACCCCGACGAGCTTGTCGCCGCACTACAGGGCGGCGAGACGCTGGAGCGCAGCCCCGGCTCGCGCTTCGCCTGGCGGGCGCGGGACGACGAGCACGCCACGCTGTTCGTCGACGGCGATGGCCTCGCGTGCTCGATCGCCCTGGCCCGCGCCCTGGCGGGCAGCGAGCCAGTGGACGCCGAGCTACTGACCTTCGACGACGCCCCGCGCGTACTGACCCACCTGCTCGACGCCGGCAGCCTTTGCTGGTGGCAAGATGAAGAGGAGTGACCCCATGAGCCGCGACATCGAGATTCGCGAAGGCGACTGGGCCAGCCTTGGAGAGGCGGCCGGCGAGATCCGCCGCGTGGTCTTCATCGAGGAACAGGCCGTACCCCGAGACGAGGAATGGGACGGCCGCGACCCGGAGTGCGTGCACTTCCTCGCCCGCGTCGATGGCCGCACCGTGGGCACCGCCCGGCTGCTGCCCGACGGTCATATCGGTCGCGTCGCCGTGCTGGCGGAAGCCCGCGGCCTGGGTATCGGGCTGGCGTTGATGCAGGCCGCGATCGTTGCCGCCCGTCACCGCGGCTTTTCGAGCGTGGAACTCGCCGCCCAGACTCACGCCCTGGCCTTCTACGAACGCCTGGGCTTCGCGGCCCATGGCGAGACCTTCCAGGACGCCGGAATTCCGCACCGCAACATGGTTCTTGACCTCAACGCCTGACCCTCCTTCCGCCCCCCTGCCAGGAAATTCGACTACAGGAAAAGCGCTTTCCGGCCTACTCCTGTAGTCGGGCTACAACCCTCTCTGCCCCCAAGGATCAATTGTTGAGCCGCGCCATGACGGCCCATAGTGAATGCCAAGGCGAACAGGGAAGGCCTGAAAACGAACACTTGTTCATGTAGTCAACCCAGGCTTTCCGACCCGCTGAGGTTCGACCAAGGCCCTAGAGACAGGCTCGGGGAAGCGGACGAACCTGAACGAGACTTCGCAGTTGCAGCATCACACTTCGTCGAGGTGTGCCACGGCGGCAACGCCGCCCTGGCCCCCGGCTCGACTCCCCTGCAGAAGAGGACGGCTCCATGGCAACATACAACGACCAACTCAAGACCCTGGCCCAGCTCCGCGAGGCCCAGCGCGGCAAATGGGACAACATCGACCCGGCACATACCGCTCGGATGCGTCTCCAGAACCGCTTCCAGACCGGCCTGGACATCGCCCGTTACACCGCCCGAATCATGCGCGAGGACATGGCGGCCTACGACGCCGACACCTCGCAGTACACCCAGTCGCTGGGCTGCTGGCACGGCTTCATCGGTCAGCAGAAGATGATCTCCATCAAGAAGCACTTTGGCCATACCAAGGGCCGCTACCTCTACCTCTCGGGCTGGATGGTCGCCGCGCTGCGCTCCGAGTTCGGTCCGCTGCCCGACCAGTCGATGCACGAGAAGACCAGCGTACCGGCACTGATCGAGGAGCTTTACACCTTCCTGCGCCAGGCCGACAGCTGGGAGCTCAACCACCTGTTCCGCGACCTCGAGGCGGCCAAGCAAGCCGGTGACCAGGCCCGGGCCGACGAGCTGATCGCCAGGATCGACGCCCACGAGACCCACGTGGTGCCGATCATCGCCGATATCGACGCCGGCTTCGGCAACGCCGAGGCCACCTACCTGCTGGCCAGGAAGATGATCGAAGCCGGCGCCTGCTGCATCCAGCTCGAGAACCAGGTCTCCGACGAGAAGCAGTGCGGGCACCAGGATGGTAAGGTCACCGTGCCCCACGAGGACTTCATCGCCAAGATCAACGCCGTGCGCTATGCCTTCCTGGAGCTCGGCGTGGAAGATGGCGTCATCGTCGCCCGCACCGACTCCCTGGGAGCCGGGCTGACCCAGAAGATTGCCGTGACCAAGGAGCCTGGCGACCTGGGCGACCAGTACAACAGCTACCTGGACGGCGACGAGATCGCCTCGGCGGACGATATCGCCAACGGCGACGTGGTGATCAAGCAGAACGGCAAGCTGGTCAAGGTCAAGCGCCTGGCCTCCGGCCTCTACCAGTTCAAGCCGGGCACCGGCGAGGACCGGGTGGTGCTGGACTGCATCACCAGCCTGCAGAACGGTGCCGACCTGCTGTGGATCGAGACCGAGAAGCCCCACGTCGGCCAGATCAAGGGCATGGTGGATCGCATCCGCGAGGTCTGCCCGGACGCCAAGCTGGTCTACAACAACTCGCCGTCCTTCAACTGGACCCTGAACTTCCGCCAGCAGGTATTCGACGCCTGGGAGGCCGAGGGCCGTGATGTCTCCGCCTATGATCGCGCCCGGCTGATGAGCGCCGAGTACGACGACACCGAGCTGGGTCGACTGGCCGACGAATGGACCCAGAACTTCCAGCGCGACGGGGCGCGTGAGGCAGGCATCTTCCATCACCTGATCACCCTGCCCACCTACCACACCGCGGCCCTGTCCACCGACAGCCTGGCCAAGGGTTACTTCGGCGACGAGGGCATGCTGGCCTACGTGGCGGGCGTCCAGCGCCGCGAGATCCGCGAGGGCATCGCCACCGTCAAGCACCAGGACATGGCCGGCTCCAATATCGGCGACGACCACAAGGAGTTCTTCCACGGCGAGGCGGCCCTGAAAGCCGGTGGCAAGGACAACACCATGAACCAGTTCGGCTGAGCGACACTGTCGAGATCCCTGGGGAGGCCGTGCCTCCCCTTTTTTGTGCCGTCTTCGAGCTCCCACCAGGCGAATCCACGCCACTGCATCCTTTCAGCCGACTTACCCTCTCAGCCACCCTCCCTTTTCAACTACCCACACCGCCAGGGTGAGCGACACGCCGACTCTCGCTGCCGCCATGGGCCTACCGGGTCCCCTGCCATCCCCCTGCCGGCGTGCTATCGGCACCAGGATCAGTCGCCAGAATTCTGGCTGCGGCTCCATGAATGCAACGTACGCCCGAGCGACGTCCCACCCGGCGTCGGCCGCTTTGCGCCGCCCACGTGAAATCCCATGACAGCAATCCGTGTATTTCGGACGCGATGTAGTCGGGCTACAACCCGGCGTGCACCCAATGAGGCATGGTGATGCTTGCTGTCCTGCACCATAGTCAACTTACAGAGCAGGCAAGAGTGTCGTTACCCCGATTCGCGATCCTGCACTGGGCTACACACCAAGGCGCTTTTATAGAGGATCCTGGCGCCAGAGGCGATGGTCTGACCAAGCTTGTGACCACTTCGCAATTGCAGCATCGGGCACTTACCCGGCCCGGCATGAGTAGCAAGCACACAACAATGCCATCGCGGATGGCGGGCTCTGGCGAGCCGACATCCAAAACGGCGAATGGCCTTAATCAAGAGGTGTTACACATGAACTGCATCGAACTGAGCCAACAAGCCGACCTCATTGCCAGCACGTTCACCAAGCAGGATCTGGCCAAGCTCGTGCTGGCCCTGAAGGGAAATCGGGAGTCTCTGCAGCACGCCGTCAAGGTGATCGATACCATCGACGATCGTGTGGGCTACTCGCTCGACGACGCCTGGAACGAAGTGCTGGCCGGCGAGGCCCAGCCGCTGGACGAGGAAGAATAAACGCCCGTTCACTCATTCACCGACCAATCTCCTGCCCACCCCGCCGTCAGGCGCGGGTGGGCTTTTTGATGGGAATAGCGCGAAAACGGATGCGGCATCTCGACACCGCAGAGTGAGTGCACTACTACGCCGATTGCTGGTCATAGTCATATCCGCGGGATAGACTCGGAGGCGAATCCTTCCTCCGCTTTACCTTTTCCGACAGCACGTTATCGACCAACGTCGCCGTCACCAACACCCCTGGCAAGGAGGTCACACATGAAGCGTCTTCTCCCCGTACTGGTGCTGAGCACCCTGACCCTGGCCGGCTGCGCCAATACCTCGCCCTACTCGGGCAACGTATATTCCGGCAATCAGGCCAAGGCCGCCCAGAACGTCACCGTCGGCACCATCACTGCCATGCGCCGCGTGCAGATTCAGGCCGACAGCCGTGCCGGCGGCCTGCTGGGCAGCGGCGGTGGGGCGGTCATCGGCGGCCTGCTCGGCAACCAGGTCGGCGGCGGCTCAGGGCGCCAGTTGGCCACCGTGGCCGGTGCCATCGGCGGTGCCGTGGCCGGTAGCAAGATCGAGGAATCCACCAACCGCGTCGATGCCTGGGAACTCGAGATCCGCAAGGACACCGGCCAGACCGTGGTGGTAGTGCAGAAAGCCGACCAGGCTTTCCAGGTGGGTCAGCGGGTCCGCCTGATCGGCAGCGGCAGCCGCGTCAGCGTTGCTCCCTACTGAGCCGTGAACCGGCAGGCGCTGGAAACGCAAGAGGCCCGCGGCGATAACCGCGGGCCTCTTGCGTGAAGGGAGGCAGCCGCTATCAGTGGAAACGGGCCTTGTTCATCGCCCAGCACACCAGCTTGCCGCCGATCAGCGCAATCAGGCCGATGATGATCAGCGTCAGCAGCAGGTCGACGGGGCGCACGATGGCGGTGGCGATCAGCACGGCGATGGCCGGGCACCACACCCAGCGATCATCCTCGCTGCGCAGGACCGCCGGCAACATCTTGTCGAGCGCCCCACTGACGGAGGCCTCCCAGCGATTGAGGCAAAGATAGAGGATCACGGCGAAGGCGATCAGCCAGATGACGGTCACTGTCATGGTGGTCTCCAGCAGGGGACGGATGGAAGAGGAGAAAGGTGTCGCAGCAAGGGTATCCCTGCCTTCGGGGGCACGCAACCGTCATCGAGGGCGTGAATCGCACTCAGGATTGCCCTGGACAAGCTGAAAAATCTCTTCACGCCACTGACAGCTCCCGGGATGCCACGTTACCATGCGCTTTTACATGCACTCACCTATAGGTTCATCAATGCAGATCGCGCAGAATTCCGTTGTCGCCTTCCACTACACCCTGACCAACGATGCAGGTGAAGTGCTGGACAGCTCGGAAGGCCGTGAGCCGCTGACATATCTCCACGGCGCCGGCAACATCATTCCGGGCCTCGAGAAGGAAATGGAAGGTCGCACGACAGGCGACAAGCTCCAGGCCAAGGTCGCTCCGGAAGAGGGCTACGGCGAGGTGCAGCCGCAGCTGGTGCAGGAAGTGCCGCGCGATGCCTTCCAGGGCGTCGAGAACGTGGAAGCCGGCATGCAGTTCCAGGCCCAGACCCAGGGCGGCCCGCTGATGGTCACCGTGACCAAGGTCGAAGGCGACACCGTGACCGTCGACGGCAACCATCCGCTGGCCGGCCAGACCCTGAACTTCGACGTCGAAATCGCCGAAGTTCGCGAGGCCAGCGAAGAAGAGGTCGAGCACGGCCACGTCCATGGCGAAGGTGGCCACGAGCACTGAGTCTCGCACCGCCTCCCGTGACATCAAGGGCAGCCCAGGGCTGCCCTTTTTCATGTCTGGCGGCCGCTCAGTATGAGGCCGTGGGCAGTGACCTGAGAGTCAGGTAACCTCCCGCCAGACGGGTCGCGGTGGTCATCAGGCAGGCCGCCGCGAACACGCCGGCGAGCCAGGGGAAATGGCCCGGCCACAGGCAGAAGGCCACCAGCGCCAGCACAGTCTCGGTGCCCTCGGTCAGGCCGCTCAGGTAGTAGAAGGCCTTGCGCGGGAAACGCGGCCGGTCGAGGGCGTGCCGGGCGGCCATGATCGCAAAGGCCAAGAACGAGGTCCCGGTGCCGATGAAGGCGAACAGCAGCAGGCTCGCAGCCAGGGCATTGGCGGCCGGATCCGCCAGGGCAAACCCCAGCACCACGGCAGCATAGAAGACGAAGTCCAGACCAATGTCGAGGAAGCCGCCGGCATCGCTGGCTCGATCGGTCAATCGCGCTAGAGCTCCATCCAGGCCGTCGCCCAGACGGTTGAGCAGGATCGCCACCAAGGCCGCGCCATAGGCCTCCACAGCCAGCAGCGGCAGCGCCAACAGTCCAAGCGCGAAGGCCATGATCGTCACCTGATCGGGTTGCACGCCGACCTGCTCCAGGCAGCGTGCCAAGCCCCTCAGCGGCCGCTGGGTCAGCGGCATGGTCCAGCGATCAAGCATCAGGCCTCCTCTTCCCTGTCCGTTATTTCCTTATCCGTTATTGTCTTGTCCAGCATGCGGCGATCGCTCACCGATCCGTCCTCACCGCGGCGCCAGGCGAAGTAGCGAGTCAGCCAGCCCAGCACTCGCGCCGGCTTGTGAGCGTTCTTCCACACGCCGGCGGTGGCCTTCACCGCCTCGCTGCGGGTCGGATAGGGATGCACGGTACCGAGTAGCTTGTTCAGGCCGATGCCGTGGGTCATGGCCAAAGTGAACTCGGCGAGCATCTCGCCCGCCCCGGCTCCCACCAGGGTCGCACCCAGCAAGCGATCCTTGCCGGGCACGGTCAGCACCTTGACGAAACCATCCCGCTGGCCGTCGGCGATGGCCCGGTCCAGCTCGGAAAGTGCGTATCGGGTGACCTCGAAGGCGATACCCCGCGCCCGCGCCTCGCGCTCGTTGAGGCCGACCCTTGCCACTTCCGGATCGGTGAAGGTCACCGCGGGCAGGGCCCGATAGCCGACCCGGAAGCGCCTGACCTCGCCGAACAAGGCATTGACCGTGGCGTGCCAGGCCTGATGGGCACCGGCGTGGGTCAGTTGGAATGGCCCCGCCACGTCGCCGCAGGCCCAGACATTGGGCAAGACCGAACGCAGCGTCTCGTCTACCTCCAGGGTCCCGTCAGGGCGGGTCTCGACACCCAGCGCTTCCAGCCCCATGCCCTCGACGTTGGCGCGCCGGCCGACCGCCACCAGCAGCCGATCGAAGGGCAGTACCTCGGTGCCTTCCTCAGCCTCGATCTCCAGGCCGTGTCTGCCCTCCTCCAGCGCCACCGCTCGCAGCGCCTTCGCGTTCAGGCGCACCGTGACGCACTCCTCCACCAGTCGCGCCTCGACCTCGGCGGCCGCATCGTCGTCCTCGCGGGGCAGCAGCTGGGCGCCCATCTCCACCAGGGTCACGCGGCTACCCAGCCGCGCGAAGCTCTGCCCCAGCTCACAGCCGATGGGGCCGCCGCCCAGCACCAGCAGCCGGTCGGGCAATGCCTCGAGCTGCCACAGGTTGTCGGAAGTCAGCACCTCGACCGATTCGAGCCCCGGCAGCGGCGGCACCCAGGGCGAGGCGCCGCTGGCGATGATCACGTGCCGGGTCGTCAGCAACCGCTCGCCGTCATCCTCGCGCACGCACACGCGCCAGGGGTCCTCCAGGCGCGCTTCGCCTTCGATGACCTCGACGCCCAGCCCCTCGTAGCGCTCCCGACTGTCGTGGGGCTCGATCTCGCGGATCGCCCGATGCACGTGTGCCATGACGGCGGTGAAATCGACCCTCGGCGTGCCGGCCTCGACGCCGTAGCGCGGCGCACGGCGTATCTCGGCGACACTGCGCGCCGCACGGATCAGTGCCTTGGAGGGCACGCAGCCGGTATTCAGGCAGTCGCCGCCCAGCCGGTCGCGCTCCACCAACGCCACCCGCGCATTGACCGCGGCGGCGATATAGCTCGCCACCAGCCCCGCCGAACCGCCGCCGATCACCACGACATCGTGATCGAAGCGGTCCGGCCGCGCGAAGCGCCGGGCCAGCCGGCGGCGCTTGGCGACAGCCACCAGCGCTCGAGCCAGCCAGGGAAAGAGCCCGACCAGTACGAAGGAGCCGATCAGCCCCGGCGACAGGATGCCGGCCAGCGAATCGAGATCGCCGAGTTCGCGGCCGGCATTCACGTACACCGCCGTACCGGGCAGCATCCCCAGTTGGCTGACCCAGTAGAAGGTGCGCAGCGGCATGCGGGTCAGGCCCATCACCAGGTTGATCACAAAGAAGGGAAACAGCGGGATCAGCCGCAGGGTAAAGAGATAGAAGGCCCCCTCGCGCCGAATCCCGGCGTTGATGCGCTCGAGATGGCCGGCAAAGCGCCGCTCCAAAGACGCTTGCAACAGGGTACGGGCGATCAGCGCAGCCAGGGTGGCTCCAAGGCTGCTGGCGAACGAGATCAGTACCAGCCCCCAGCCGAAGCCAAACAGGGCGCCGCCGAGCAGCGTCAACAAGGCCGCACCTGGCAGCGACAGCGCCGCCATGGCCACATAGATCAGGAAGAAGCCGCCGGCCACCGTCAGTGGGTCATCGGCTAGCCAGGCCTGGAAGCGTGCCTGCTCGGCCTTGAGGTTATCGAGGGTCAGCACCTGATCGGCGCCGGAGAGAAAGAAGCCGGCGAAGACGAGGGCTATGAGGCACAGTAGCAGCAGGCGTCGCTTGGTCAAATCGGTCTCCCTGTTCCATGGTGAGGTATCGTCCCTGGGTCGATGTCCCACGAATATCCTTACAGCCGGCTCGCAAGACGCTGTAAGGACAAACATTCCGGTGCGACTACCCTACACCTTGCCCCTGAAGAGGTCTTCCATGATGACAGTCGAGACAACCGTTCGCCCCTACCCTGCCCTGCTCCTGCTGATCGCGGCCAGCTTCGCCACTCCCGCCTGGGGGGTAGATGGCGACGACGCCGACACCCGCAGCGCCGTCTTCGGCGGCGGCTGCTTCTGGTGCGTTGAGCAGGCCTACGACAAGGTCGAGGGCGTCGTGACGACGACCTCCGGCTATTCCGGCGGGCGGGTCGAGGCCCCCAGCTATGAGCAGGTCTCCGCCGGCGACACCGGCCATATCGAGGTAGTGAGGGTCGAGTACGATCCCGACGTGGTCGACTACCGCACCCTGCTGCACGTGTTCTGGCGCAATATCGACCCTTTCGCCGTGGAGCGCCAGTTCTGCGACCAAGGCCGCCCCTACCAGAGCGCGCTCTTCCCGATGGACGCCGAGCAGCGCGCCATGGCCGAGGCCAGCCGCGACGCCGTGGCCGAGCGATTCGACCGCGAGATCGGCACCGAGATCCTCGACTTCGAGGCCTTCTATCCCGCCGAAGACTACCACCAGGACTACTACGAGAAGAACCCGGTGCGCTACAACTTCTACAAGTCGGCCTGCGGTCGTGCCGATCGGCTGGAGGAGATCTGGGGCGATGAAGCCGAGGCACATGGCATGCCCTGAACCTCGGCATCGACGCCGGCCTGGCGGCGCTCGCCGAGGCGCAGCCGCCAAGCCAGCGTCAGGGTGACGATCAGCAACAGGCCACCCCCCAGCAGGGCGCCTGACCAGCCCGCCGCGCGCCAGAACGGCTCGAGCCACAGACCGCCGAGGCTGGCACCAAGATAGTAGAACACCAGATACAGCGCCGAGGCGCTGCCCCTCGCGCGGCGCGCCTGGCGCCCCACCCACCCCGAGGCCATGGAGTGGGCCAGAAAGAAGCCGAAGGCGGCCAGGGTGAGGCCCGCCAGGATGACCGGCAGCGTAGTCACGAGCGTCAGCGACATGCCGACCGCCAGCAGCAGCGTCCCCAGCGCCATGCAGGTCGGCGGCGAGACGCGCCGCGCCAGGCGCCCGGACAGCGAGGAACCCAGCGTGCCGCCCAGGTAGGTCAAGAACAGCAGTCCCAGCCAGCGTGCATCCAGCGAGAAGGGCTCCGCCGCCAGCCGAAAGGTCAAATAGCTGTACAGGTTGATGAACACCAGGAAGTTGAGCCCACCCAGCAGGTAAGCGCTACGCAGCGCCGGCTGACGAAGGTGACCGAAGAGATCCGAGAGCGCCTCGCCGAGCCGAAAGCGGCGTGGCGTGAAGCCCCTTGCCGACGGCAGCAGCCACCAGAAAAGCCCCACGCCGACCAGCGTAAAGCCTCCGACCAACAGGAAGCTCGCCGAGATCCCACCTGCCTCGGCGGCCCAGCCGCCGATCACCCGGCCGGCAATCCCTCCCAGCGTGTTGGCGGCGATGTAGACCCCGACGGCCGACAGCATCGCCGAGCGCTCGAACTCGTCACCCATCCAGGCAATGGCCACCGCCGGCAGGCCACCCAACACGAAGCCCTGCAGCACACGCACCGCCAGCAACACCTCGAAATTGGGCGCCCAGGCCAGGGCCAGCGACAGTCCGCCGGCCGCGAGCAGGGTCACACGCATGATCCCGCCACGGCCAATGGCATCCGACAGCGGGCCGAAGACAAGAAGCGCCGCCGCCAGCGACAGCGTGGCAAGCGACATGACCAGGTTCGCCGCTAGCGTCGAAATGCCATGGGCCTGATGCAACTCAGGCAGCAGCGGCTGCACCACGTAGAGGTTGAGGAACACGAGGAAGGACCCCAGGCACAGCGCCAGGGTGGCGCGCCACCAGGCGCGGCTGTAGGCATCGATCATGGTCATCTCCGGTTTGGCGGACCATGATCAGGGGTTCATAATCATCAGCCAAACAGAAGATAATGATAGTAACCATCGGATGATCTTATGGCCCTTCCTTTCGACCTGCGTAGCCTCAGCGTCTTCCTGGCCGTGGTAGATCACGGCGGCTTCAGCGCCGCCGCTCGCTCACTGCATCTGGCCCAGTCGGCGGTCAGCCAGACCATTGCCAACCTGGAGCATCGCCTGGATCTCGCGCTTTTCCACCGCCACGAACGGCGCATCACCCTGACCACCGAGGGCGAGGCGCTGGTCGGCCACGCGCGCGATCTACTGGCCCGCGCCGACGCCGCTCACCTGGCAATGCGCGAACTCAACGAGCTGGTCAAGGGCGAGCTGCGCATCGGCATTCCCTCGATGCTCGGCTCCTACTATTTCCCGCCGCTGCTGATGGGCTTCAAAGCGCGCCATCCGGGGATCCGACTGACCGTGGTGGAAGCCGGCGCCCGGCGCCTGCAACGCCTGATCGCCGACGGCGAGCTCGATCTGGGGGTAGTGATCGACGACGGCGCCAGCCGCCACTTGACGCGCCAACCGCTGGCCCGCGAGGAAATGGTGGTTTGCGTGCCCCGCGACCACCCCCTCGCCGACCGTTCGGGCATCACGCCCGAGGCCTTCTTCGCCGAACCTCTGGTGGTCTTCCAGGACGGTTACTTCCATCGCGAGTTTATCGACGCCCTGGCTCGCGAGACCAGCGCCGATGCCCAGGTGGCCTTCGAGTCGAACCTGATTCCACTGACCAAGGCCATCGTCCGCCAGGGTTTCGGAATCACCACCTTCCTGCGCCGAGTCGTCGAGGAACCCGAGCTTGCGGCAGTATCCTTCGACCCGCCGGCCTGGCTGTCACTGTCGCTGGCGTGGAAGGAAGGTGCCTACCTGTCACGGGCCGAACGCGCCTTCGTCGACTTCGCCCTGGCCCACCGCTGACACACGGCCGGCCGAGACACCTCAGCCTTCACCGCGATCGAACGGACGATCCTCGATGCGCTGCACCATATGCACGGCATCCAGAGGACGACGGGCCTGCCAGTAGTGGCGGCGCCAGTAGAGGTTGTCCAGGGAGGATAGCTTGACGCCGCGAGACGTCGAGGCATGCAGGAAGCGCCCCTGACCCACATAGATGCCCACGTGACGGTAATAGCCCGGCGGTCGGAAAAACACCAGGTCACCGGGACGCAGGCCATCGCGGCTCACCGCCTCGCCTTCGCGGACCTGCTGGGAAGTCGTGCGCGGCAAGGAAAGCCCGAAGGCCTCGGAGAAGACCCGCTGGACCAGGGCCGAGCAATCGATGCCGCGGCGCGTGGTACCGCCCAGCCGGTAGGGGGTGCCTAGCCAGCGTTGATGCTCGGCGAGCAGGGCCTGCCTCACCTGGGCCGGTGGCGGCTGGCGCAGGCCGCGCATCGCCAGGACGGGGTTGTCGACCGGTGACATCCGCGGCCCGCCGGGCAGCCCTGGCAGATCACGGGCAAAGTAGTCGTCCACGGGGGCCTGATGCCCACCCGAGGCGGCACAGCCGCCCAACAGCAGCAGCGCCAGCCCACCGAACGCAAGACGACTCCACTTCGACATCCCTGTCTCCTCTCTTCTCTTTCTCGTGGCGATGACCCGCGCCGACCGCCATCATAACCAGCGACGCGGCTCAGTGCAGCTGTCGGCCGTCTCCGGGAAGGGTATCCACATGCATCGGTGCCCAGTGCCGCGCCCGCGCCCCGGGAAAATCCAGGCTTGCCCATGGGCCAGCCAGAGGCGGCGCCGCGGACAGCCAGCTCACCAGGGCCTGGCGGAATCCGCTCAGGAAAGCCTCGCGCTCCGGCGTCTCGCCCATGAAGAAGGAGAAGCCGGCATAGAGCCCACGAGCGTACTCTTCCCAGCCGCCATAATGGCGAGCGGCCAGGGCATGCGCGCGCTCGAGGCTCTTGAGGAAGTCACCCTCGCCCAACCACCCTAACTGGCGTCCGGCGATCGCCAGGTCCACCGCCTGAGCCAGATCCCAAGCCGTCAGGTCGAGGTCGTTGCAGCCATCCTCGTCGTCGCGCACGCGCTGCAGGCGCAGCAAGTGGTTGCGCTCTTCCTCGCCACAGTCGTCGGATTCCAGGGTGGCGATCTCCGAGGTCAGGCGCGCAGGATTGAGGGTGTAGGGCGCGTAGTTGATCTGGTACTCCTGACGATCCCCGGCCTCCAGTAGATAGTCCACGAAATCGGCAAGCTCACCGGCACCGTGCAGCCCATAATGGCCATCGACCCACTCGCGGATCGAGCCGCACTCCCGCTCGCTCTCGGGCTGGGGCAAACTCCAGGCCGCGCTGTTGAGCGGCCCCACCAGCGCCATGGCGGTGAAGTGGGACAGGCTCGGCCGTGGTCCGGGTTCCTGCCACTCGCCGCCGCGCCAGTCCAGCCAGTGGAAGAGGCTTCCCGGATCGTCCAGGTGCCAGCGGATCTCGGCGACCAGCGACGGCTGGTCGGGCTCGGGCAGCAGCGTTTCCCACTGCGCCCAAGCCAACAGCAGACGGCGCGGACTGGCGTAGAAACGGCACAGCGAGTCGTGCAGGGCCGTCGCCAGCTCGGCCAGTCGATGCGCATCGAAGAGCTCGCTGTCCATGGCCATCTGCAGATGGAAGGCATACTTCTCGGCCATGTGGATGGTCGCAGCATGGCGGCTGGCCTGGCCCAGGGCATCGCGGCCGGCCACATCGGCACGTGTTGGATGGCCGAACGGGGTCTGGGCCGGTGGCAAGGCCCCGTGGGCGGCATCCGCCGCCAGCTGATTGAGGTGATGCGCCTGCGCCGGCAGCCAGTAGCGAGCCAAGGCCTCGGCCCCTTCGTCGGCGTGCAGATCGAGGGTCTCGGCCAGGTAAGTCCGGGCGTCCTGGCGACGCGCCTCCGGCAGCGCCGGCGCCAGGCCCTGGCGCAGCGACAGCTCGGGCTCGCGCACCGCGGCCAGGGCCAGTACCCAGTGGCGGGGATCACGCCGCCAGTCGCGCATGGCCTGGCGCGAGGTCTCCAGCAGCTCGTCGTCGAGCAGCCCCTGGAGCGGCGTGCGCCAGGGACTGACCGGCGACAACAGCAGCAACGACCAATCGACATCGAAGGCCGGGCGCAGATCGCGAGCCTCGAACAGACTGCGACCGCGCTGATAAGCGCGGGCCAGCGCCACCCAATCGCTGTAGCGATGCAGTATCAGATCGGCGCCGTGAAACGCAAAGTGCTGCGCCTCCGTTTCGCTCAGCCAGCCCATGCAGGCGCCTGCCCAGGCCAGGTCGATCAGCCGCAGCCAGTCCCAGGCGGCCCACTCCAGGGGTTCGCCGCCTTCCACGAAGTCGCACAGCACCCGGCCGGCAGGCTGATCGCGGGGTGGCAGCGCCTCCCACCAGGCACGGCGCTCCTCGGCCGCCGCCGCCAGCAGCCGGCTGGCATCCAGATCCCAGGCCTGGCGATCTCCCTGGGCGCCCAGCCACAGCAATACCCGGATCAGTTCATCGCGACCCTGGACCTGCCAGGCCTCGGCCAGCCATTCCTCCAGCCCCTGCCAGTCGAGCGGCGCGGGGGCGACTTCCAGAATCGGGCTGAACGCCGCGCGCAGCCGCCAGACCCGCTCGATAGCGCCCTCCGGCCACAGCGCGGTCTGCCGCCGGTGCCCGGCCAGCCACTCGCGAAGCATGTCCCAGGTGACCCCTTCGCCCTGATGTTCGAGAGCGGCCAAAGCCTCGCAGGCCTCACTGAAGCCATCGTCACCCCGCACCCAACCCTCGGCGCTGCGCGCCCGGCACAGCGCGCTCAACCAACGGTCCAGGGTGTCGTGATGCGCCCCGATCTCCTCGGCGAACCGCTGGGCCCATCCTCGGGCCCGGGCCGTATCGAGCCATCCCGCAGCCCCGCCCAAGGCGGCAAGCTCCAGGGCCGCCAGCAGCCGCGCCGGATCGGCCTCTCCGCCGGCCCCGAGGGCTTCCAGCAGGCGCCAGCCCAGCTCTCCGCGGTCGACGACACCTAGACTCTCCAGGCGAGCGGTCGCCACCTCGGGCTCCAGCGTCAGGGGATCGGGAGCGAAGGCCCAATCACACAGCACCAGCTGCTGGGCCCACCAGGCATTAAGGGGATCGACCAAGGCTCACCTCGCCATGCATGCAACGGTTCGTCGCGACGTCGAGCGTCGCAGGGAATTTCGGCGACATAGTGTAACGGAAAGCACCGTCCACGCCGATGCTCCGAATCAACCCGAGACGAAAGTCTCCACCGGGGCTTGGCGGAGTGTTTTAAATAATGCACACTCGTCAATCATGATGATCACTTGAGCGAGAGACCCCATGACCGCCGAGACCGACCTGCTGATCGACAAGGCCTATGTGGCCGGCGAGTGGCGCGACGCCGAGCGTCGCTTCCCCGTGACCGACCCTGCCACCGGCGAGACCCTCGCCGAGGTGCCCGACCTGAGTGCCGATGATGCCCGTGAAGCCGTGGCCGCCGCCGAGGCGGCCTGGCCGGCCTGGCGTCGCCAGACCGCCAAGCAGCGCGCCGCCCTGCTGCGCGGCTGGTACGAGCGCATCATGGCCCATCAGGAGGCCCTGGCCCGGCTGATGACACGTGAGCAGGGCAAGCCGCTGGCCGAGTCTCGCGGTGAAGTGGGCTATGGTGCCAGCTTCGTCGAGTACTACGCCGAGGAAGCCAAGCGCGTGGCCGGCGAGACCCTGCCAAGCCACGGCGCCGACAAGCGCATCCTGGTCTTTCGCGAACCGATCGGCGTGGTCGCCGCCATCACCCCCTGGAACTTCCCGCTGGCCATGATCACCCGCAAGTGCGCCCCGGCGCTGGCCGCCGGCTGCCCGGTGGTGATCAAGCCGGCCGAGACCACGCCGCTGACCGCCCTGGCCCTGGCAAAACTGGCCGAAGACGCCGGCTTCCCGGCAGGCGTGATCAACGTGGTGACCGCGTCCCGCCCGGCCGAGATCGGCGAGGTGCTGACCACCGACCCGCGCGTGCGCAAGGTGTCCTTCACCGGCTCCACGCCGGTGGGCAAGCGGCTGCTGGCCCAGTGCGCCGGCACCGTCAAGAAAGCCTCCATGGAGCTCGGCGGCAACGCGCCCTTCATCGTCTTCGATGATGCCGACCTGGACGCGGCCGTGGAAGGGGCGATTGCCTCGAAATTCCGCAACTCCGGCCAGACCTGCGTATGCACCAACCGCCTGCTGGTCCAGGACGGCGTCTATGAGGCCTTCCTCGACAAGCTCGCCGCTCGAGTGGCCGAGCTCAAGGTCGGCAACGGTCTGGAGGACGGCGTCGTCCAGGGTCCGCTGATCAATCCGGCCGCGGTGGACAAGGTCAGCGCCCATATCGGCGACGCCCTCGAGCGCGGCGGCCGACTGGTATGCGGCGGCGAGCCCCACGCCCTGGGCGGCACCTTCTTCCAGCCGACCGTGATCGCCGACGTCACCGACGAGATGCGCGTCGCCACCGAGGAGACCTTCGGGCCGCTGGCGCCGGTGTTCCGCTTCACCGACGACGAGCAGGCAATCGCCATGGCCAATGCCACCGAATTCGGCCTGGCCGCCTACTTCTATGCCCGCGACTACCAGCGCATCTGGCGCGTCATGGAAGGCCTCGAATACGGCATGGTGGCCGTCAACGAGGGGCTGCTCTCCACCGAGCTGGCACCGTTCGGCGGCGTCAAGGAATCCGGCCTGGGACGCGAGGGCTCGCGTCACGGTCTGGACGAATACACTGAACTAAAATACGTCTGTGTCGGCGGGCTCTAAGCCCGGCATCGCTTTCCCACCAGGAGAGGACCCCATGAACAACGCGCAACTCAATGAACTCAAGCAGCGCTACGTCGCCAACGGCGCCGCGAGCCCGGCCACCCAGTTTGCCGACCGCGCCGAGAACGCCCTGATCTGGGACGCCGACGGCAACCGCATCATCGACTTCGCCGGCGGTATCGGCGTGCTCAACATCGGCCACCGCCATCCCAAGGTGGTGCAAGCGGTGAAGGACCAGCTCGACCGCGTCATGCACACCTGCCAGACCGTGATGCCTTATGAAGGCTACGTGAAGGTCGCCGAGAAGCTCAGCCAAGTCACCCCGGTGCGCGGCCACGGCAAGGTGATGCTGGCGAACTCCGGCGCAGAGGCGCTGGAGAACGCCGTCAAAGTGGCCCGCGCCGCCACCGGCCGCGACAACGTGATCTGCTTCACCGGCGGCTACCACGGCCGCACCTTCATGACCATGGCCATGAACGGCAAGGTCGCCCCCTACGCCACCGACTTCGGCAGCATGCCGGGCAACGTCTTCCGCGCCCCCTACCCGGTGCCCTACCACGGGGTCAGCGAGGAAGAGGCGCTGCGTGGCCTGAAGCTGACGCTGAAGACCGACGCCAACCCGAAGAACACCGCGGCCATCGTACTCGAGCCGGTACTCGGCGAAGGCGGGTTCTATGCCGCCTCGCCCAGCTTCCTCAAGGCGGTCCGCGAGCTGTGCGACGAGCACGGCATGCTGATGATCGTCGATGAGGTGCAGTCGGGCTTCGGGCGCACCGGTAAGCTGTTCGCCATCGAGCACAGCGGCGTGGAGCCGGACATCATCACCATGGCCAAGAGCATGGCCGACGGCATGCCGATCTCCGCCGTGGTCGGCACCGACAAGGTGATGGACGCCTCCGGCGGCAACTCGCTGGGCGGCACCTACACCGGCAGCCCGGTCTCCTGTGCGGCCGTACTGGCGGTGCTGGAGGTGTTCGAGGAAGAGAAGATCCTCGACAAGAGCCAGGCCCTCGGCGACAAGTTGGGCAAGCGCTTCGACCAGTGGGAGCAGGCCTTCGACTGCGTGGCGAATGGCCGTCACCTGGGCGCCATGGCCGCCTTCGACGTGGTCTCCGACAAGGCCAACCACACCCCGGACGCCGACCTGGCCGGCGCGCTGTGCAAGAAGGCCCGCGAGAAGGGGCTGATCCTGCTGTCCTGCGGCCTGTGGGGCAACACTATTCGCTTCCTGATGCCGGTCACCATCGAGGACGAGGTGCTCGAGGAAGGCCTGGGCATCATCGAGGAGTGCCTGAAGGAGCTGGTCGGTAGCCAGGCCGCCGCCACCGCCTGATTCCACTCTCTCCGGCGCCCCGAACGCACGCCGCCCGGCCAATGGCCGGGCGGCGTGTTTTTTTATGCGTCATGGCAAGGGCAAAGGGTGAAGATCAATACTGCTCATGCCGTATCCCTGGCGCTACAAGTTTCAGGTGCTACTACATCACACAATGGATCGTGCTGGTGAATGAAGATGCCGATTCGGCCGATATGGACCATATCCTGAAAGAATTAACGATGACGACGTCGCAAGCATCAGCCACATCCAGCTTGGGCCGATTGCTTCCGACAAGTACAGTTAGGGATTCACAATCTGCACATAAGAAAGTTAATGACATGATGAACCTCCTGCATTGGCGGCTGCTCGTGGCCGTCGCCGACGCCGGCAGCGTCTCCAGAGCCGCGGAACGCTACGGCATTACCCAGTCCGGCGCGAGCCAGGCAATTTCACAGATGGAAGAGACCCTCGGCATCAAGGTCTTCGTTAGAGGTCGACGTCAGACCACCGTCACCGCCGTAGGTCAGCAGGTACTGGACAGAGCTCGTCAGATGCTGGCTGAACTCGAGTCGATCCAGAATCTGGCGGATTCCGCCAAGGACTGGGATAAGGGAAGCATCAAGCTGGCAAGCTTCCCTTCGCTTTTCACCTCGATGCTCCAACCGCTCATCAGTTCATTTTGCCGTATGCACCCGGGTATCGAAGTCATCCACCTGAATGGGACCGATCGGGAGGTCGATGAGTGGCTGGCCAATGGCACCATCGACCTTGGCGTGGTCATGAATCCGGCTCCCCACCGCCAGGCGATCCCCTTGGGACGAGATGCTTGGGTAGCGGTGATGCCTTCGTCACACCCCATGGCACGACGCTCATCCTCGCCAGGCGTCACACTTCAGGAACTTGGGGACGAACCCTTTATCGCCGCAACGGGCGGCTGTCACTTGCATGGTCAGGAGGTCGCTTCTCGCCACGGCGTCACGCTCAATAACGTTCGCATTACCGTACAGGACTGGGAGACGGCTTACTCACTGATCAGGGAAGGTATGGGGCTTTCCGTGGTGCCATTATCGACCGTTCCCGATGATATACGTGGCATTCGCGTCATGGAGCTGGCCGATCCTGTTTACCGGGAATTCGGGTTAGTATTGGCGGCCCCCGACAATACACCATTGCCCGTCTCCTCCTTGGTCAACCAGATCCAAAAGTCATTGACCCAAAACCCAAGAAGTCACAAACCGAATTGAAGAAGGCACCAAGCAGCATAGAAAAACACATCATTAGAACCACTTATGCTAGAAGTAGAAATCGTAACTTTACGCCTTCCAAACCTGCCTTGTAGCATCCTTGCCAGGCTTCAAAGCTTAGCAACCCCACGCCTAACGAAACGCTGAACCAAGGAGGCTGCATGAAGTTATATTTCGCCCCCAAAACATGCTCACTTTCCCCTCATATACTGATGCGCGAACTTGGCATTGATTTTCAACTCGTTAGAATCAACAACAAGACCAAGAAGACAGCAGAGGGCGGAAACTTTCTGGAAATCAATCCAAAGGGATATGTTGCCGCTCTAGAGCTGGACAATGGCGAAGTGCTCACCGAAGGCCCTGCTATCGTACAGTATCTGGCCGACTTGGTACCCGCCTCGGGCCTTGCTCCCAAAAACGGCACCTGGGAACGGGTGCGTCTCCAGGAGTGGCTCAACTTCATCACCTCTGAAATCCATGGTGGTTGCAATCCTCTATTCAGTGAAGAGCTCCCCGAAGAGGTGAAAGATATTTTCAAGAAAAAGCTTTTCAAGCGATTTGACTTTATCGTCAACACTCTTGATCATCAGGACTACTTGATGGGGACTTACAGCATCGCCGACCCTTACCTCTACACCGTGCTGAGCTGGATGCCTAATTTTTCGATAGACATCAAGGATTGGCCGACACTCCGTAGCTTCATGCAACGAATGGAAGCTCGCCAAGCCGTGCAAGAGGCCATCAAGGCAGAAGCCGAATCTGATCCCGTTTAGGATTTCCTATTGATGGTCACCTCAAATCAATAGATCCCGCTATATCTGCATCGTGTCCAATGCGCCACATGCCTGTGGCTTATCGTTGATGCCATCATACAACCATACACCGCCCGGCCATTGGCCGGGCGGTGTGTTTTTTGGGATCGTGTCGGCCCCGGCGAGCGCCGAGGGTCAGGCTTTCTTCACCTTGGCGATCACCCACAGCAATACCACGGCGCCCACCACCGCGGTGACCAGCGAGCCGATGAAGCCGCCGGCCTTGAGGCCCAGCAGGCTGAAGAGAAAGCCGCCGACCACCGCGCCGACGACGCCCACCCCGATATTGCCCAGCACGCCAAAGCCGCCGCCGCGCATGATGTTGCCGGCGATCCAGCCCGCCAGCCCGCCGATGATCAACCAGGCAATGATACCCATGACGCACTCCTATTCCGTTTACGGTCGATGGTGAGAACTGCAAGTGCCCGATGTAGCCCGGGCACGATGTCAGAAGGATGACCCGGGGCCTTCCAGGAAGGCTAGCTCCTCCTCGGTCGAAGCCCTTCTCAGCAGGGCGTTGCGATGGGGATAGCGGCCGAAGCGCACCAGGATATCGCGATGCAAGTGCTCGAAACGCAGGTTTTCCTCCAGGCCCGGCCGCGCGAACAGCCTCAGGGCCTCGTCATGGACGGCCAGCGACTCACTGTGCATGTACGGCATGTAGAGGAAGGCTCGCTCGGCGTCGTCGAGCGCATCGTCCAGCCCCGCCAGCACCGCTTCCTGGGCGAGCACCAGCGCCAGGGAGTCGGCGGCGAAGGCCTCGGCGCTGTCGCGGTGGATGTTGCGCGAGAACTGGTCCAGCACGATTATCTCGGCGAGCCGTCCCTTCGCCGAACGCCGCCAGGCCCATAGCTCGCCTCGCCGAGCGGCCTCAAGCATCGCCCCGAAACGGCGGCGGATCTCGTCATCGAGCCCGGCATCCTTGTGGAACCACTGCGCCGGGGTCAGCTCCCCGAACCAGAAGTCGAGGACCGACTGGGCATCCTGGCCAACCATGGCGTCACTGCCTCCCTGTAGTAATGGAGCCAAACGCTGGCCCCGGCTGATAGTCTCCCATCATAGCAGCCTCACCCCGCTTCCTTAACACCGGCCGGAGCCCTTCCCGTCATGACTGCCTATCAACTTCTCCAGATGCTCGGCTACGCCTTCAATATCGCCGGCCTGCTGGTCTGCATCGCCGGTCTGAGCCTGGCACGCAAGCCCCGCCACCGCTGGACGGGGCGACTGCTCGCTGTCCTGGGCTTCGTGATTGCCGCCGCCCCGCTGCTGGCACAGCTGTTCGGCTGGGTGACACCGGTGCCGGCAGGCTCCATACCGCCCGTCTGATGTTAGACGAAAGGCGTATGGCATGACCTCGAGAGTCCCCTAGACTCCCCGCACGCTCGTAAAGTTAGCAAAAAAATCATCGAATCAAGCGATGATCATGCCAGCAAGCGCCACTCGTTAAGGATCTTTCCGATATGCATGCCCTCACCCTCGCCTCCTTCCTGTTCTTCACGGGACTGGTGGCCTTCCTTACCTGGCGGATTACCCGCCGCGACGACCACGCGAGCACCAGCGGCCTGTTCCTGGCCGGGCGCAGCCTGACCTTCCCGCTGATCGCCGGCTCGCTGCTGATGACCAACCTCTCCACCGAGCAGATGGTCGGCCTCAACGGCGCCGCCTTCGCCGACGGCCTCAGCGTGATGGCCTGGGAGGTAGTCGCGGTCATCGCCTTGGTGCTGCTGGCGCTGTTCTTCTTGCCACGCTTCTTGAGAAGCGGCATCGCCACCGTGCCGCAGCTGCTGGAGATCCGCTTCGACAAGGGCACCCAGCGCATCGCCAACGTGATCTTCCTACTCGCCTATGGGGTGATCCTGCTGCCGATCATCCTCTACTCCGGGGCCATGGGCCTGCAGGGCATGCTCGACCTGCACGGCCTGACCGGCATCCAGTCCGACACCGTCCTGCTGTGGCTGACGGTATGGCTGGTGGGCCTGATCGGCGCGGTCTATGCGCTGTTCGGCGGCCTGCGCACCGTGGCGGTGTCCGACACCCTGAACGGCATCGGCCTGCTGGTCGGCGGCTTCGTGATCGTCTACTTCGGGCTGCAGGCCGTCAGCGACGGCAACGGCGTGCTGGCCGGCTGGGAGATTCTCAAGGACAGCCAGCCCGAGCGGCTCAACTCCATGGGCCGCGAGGACCAGCAGGTGCCCTTCGCCACCCTGTTCACCGGCGTGCTGCTGATCAACGTCTTCTACTGGACCACCAACCAGCAGATCATCCAGCGCACCTTCGCTGCCAAGAACCTCGCCGAGGGCCAGAAGGGCGTGCTGCTGACCGGCCTGTTCAAGCTGCTCGGGCCGCTGTACCTGGTGCTGCCCGGCATCATCGCCTATCAGCTCTACGCCGATCAGGGCGTCGAGGCCGACGAAGCCTACGGCCACCTGGTGTTCAACGTGCTGCCGCCCTACCTCACCGGCTTCTTCGCCGCGGTGATGGTCGGCGCCATCCTGTCGTCGTTCAACTCGGCGCTGAACTCCACCACCACCCTGTTCAGCCTCGGCTTCTACAAGGGCGTGCTCAACAAGGACGCCAGCGAGGCCCAGGTGGTACGGGCCAGCAAGATCTTCGGCTGGATCATGGCGCTGATCGCCATGACCATCGCCCCGCTGCTGGCCGGGCAGGAGAGCCTGTTCGGCTACCTGCAGAAGATGAACGCCATCTACTTCATCCCGCTGCTGGCGGTGGTGCTGGTCGGGCTGCTGACCAAGCGGGTGCCGGCCATGGCCGCCAAGATCGCCTTGGTGGGCGGCTGCCTGCTGATCTTCGCCGGCTACTTCATTCCGCCCTTCGACCGGCTGCCGCAGGTGATGCACGAGTTCCACTTCGTGGCCTCGGTGTTCGCGCTGCTGGTGGTGGCGATGCTGGTGATCGGCAAGCTGCGCCCGCGGGCCGAGGCCTGGGTCCACGAGGACAGCGGCGCCATCGACCTGACGCCGTGGAAGGGCGCGGTACCCGCGGGCATCGTGCTGGTGATCCTGGTGATCGCCATCTACGCGGCCTTCGCCGGCTGACGCCGGCCCGCCCCTCGCCCCCCTGGACGCCCCGCTCACCGCGGGGCGTCGTCGTCTGGGCACCGCATGTCCTTATCGGTGGGACATTGGTCATTGTGGACATCGCGCCTTGAGGCCAGACTCGAGGACATCGTTCACACTGGGAGCCCCCGGATGGCCGCCTCGTCCTCCCTCACCTCGCCCACCGCCACCTCGACGCGCCGCATCGCGCTGATCGCCTATCCTGACTGCCAGGCGCTCGACGTCTGCGGCCCCTGGCAAGTGTTTGCCAGCGCCAACGACTGCGCCGGCCACCGGCTCTACGATCTGGCGCTGGTCGCCCGCGCCCCCGGCCCCCTGACCACCAACGGCGGCCTGGCGATGCTGGCCGACCTCGACTGGGCGGGACTGGCGGCACGTGGCGCGCCGGACACCCTGCTGGTGGCCGGCGGCAGCGGGGTCTTCGCCGAATGCCGGGCCGGCCACCATCTCGACGAGCTGCGCGAGATGGCCCCGCGGGTCAGACGCCTCGGCGCCATCTGCACGGGCGCCTTCCTGCTGGCCCAGGCCGGGCTGCTCGACGGTCGCCGCGCCACCACCCACTGGCGCCATGCCGACGCACTGACACAGGCTCATCCACGGGTGCGCGTCGAGCCCGATGCCCTCTACGTCAACGATCGCGGCCGCTACACCAGCGCCGGGGTGACCGCCGGCATCGACCTGGCGCTGTCACTGGTTGCGGCCGACCACGGCGATACCCTGGCCGGCCAGGTGGCCCGCGAACTGGTGATGTTCCTGCACCGGCCGGGCGGCCAGTCCCAGTTCAGCGAGGCACTACGCCACCAGCAGCGCACCGCCGGCCCACTGCGCGAGCTGCTGGATCAGTTGCACGCCGACCCCGCCGGCGACCACCGCCTGGAGAGCATGGCAACGCGCATGGCGGTCACCCCGCGCCATCTATCGCGGCTGTTTCGACGCCATCTCGATACCACGCCCGGCGCCTACCTGACGCAGCTGCGTCTGGAGGGCGCCCGACGACAGCTGCTCGCGACCTATCCCGCGCCGCCGCTCGCGCGCCTCGCCGACCAGTGGCGGCTGGGCGGCGCCGAGCAGCTGCGGCGCCTGTTCCATCGCCGTTACGGCGTGCCGCCGTCGGTCTATCATGAGCGCTTCGGCGCTCGGCCCTCCCACCACAAGGACATACTCCCATGCCATTGACGGTTTCCCTGCTCTCGCTGTGCCAGGCCCTGCTGGTCAGCGGCAACATCCTGCTGATTGCCGTAGCCCCGCTGATTGGTGCACAGCTCGCGCCGGCGCCCGCCTGGTCCACCACCCCCGTCGCCACCCAGTGGCTGGGGCTGATGTGCGCCACCATCCCGGCCTCGCTGATCATGGCCCGCCTCGGCCGACGCCGCGGCTTCGTGCTCGGCAACCTGCTGGGGCTGGGCGGGACCGCGCTGGCCGTGTTCGCCCTGCATATCCAGAGCTTCGCCACCTTCCTGCTCGCCACCTGGCTGATCGGCATCGGCATCGGCTTCGGGCAGCTGTATCGCTTCGCCGCGGTGGAGGCAGCCCCCGAGGGCGGACGCGACCGGGCTATCGGCCTGGTGATGGGCGGCGGCGTTCTGGCCGCCTTCTTCGGCCCCTGGCTGGCGCGTCACAGCCACGCCCTCGCCGACACCCCTTACCTGGGCAGTTTCCTGGGGCTCGGCGTCCTCTATCTGGCGGCCCTGGCGCTGTTGGCCTTCGTGCGCATGCCCGAGCCGGCTGCCGATACCGTCGACGGCGATCAGCGCCCGCTGGCCGAGATCGTTCGCCAGCCGGTATTCCTGCTGGCAGTGGTCAGCGCCATGGTCGGCTACGGGGTGATGAACCTGGCCATGACCGCCACGCCCCTGGCGATGGCCGAGGTCGGCCATGGCTTCGACCATGTGGCGGCGACCATCCAGTGGCACGTGGTGGCGATGTTCCTGCCCTCCTTCGTGACCGGACGACTGACCGCCCGCTTCGGTGCCTCAAGAATGATCGCCACCGGCTGCCTGTTGCTGGTCGCCAGTGCCCTGACCGCCCAGTTCGACGCCGGGATCGCCGGTTTCCATACCGGGCTGGTGCTGCTCGGGGTGGGCTGGAACTTCGCCTTCCTTCCGGCCACTGGCCTGCTCACCGAGGCCCACCGCCCCGCCGAGAAGGCCCGCACCCAGGCGGCCAACGAATTCATGGTGTTCTCCACCGCGGCGCTGACGGCCCTGCTCGCCGGCCCTGCCATGACCCTGCTCGGCTGGTCGATGCTCAACGCGCTGCTGATTCCCCTGTGCCTGCTGCCGCTGGCGCTGCTGGGCCTGCGACACCTTGCCTTCCGCGCTCGCCGCCCACAGATTAGAGGCTGACACGGATGCCGAGCGACGCTACGAATGCCCCGGGACCTGACACGCGATTTCCATGACCTACTAGAACGCGGACGCGACCGCCAGCTTCGGCTGGCGGTCACCGGCCTGTCGCGGGCCGGCAAGACCGCCTTTCTCACGTCGCTGGTCGACCAGCTGCGCCATGCCGGGCTCGAGGCCCGCCTCGACCTGCTGCCGGCGGCCCGGGAGGGGCGCCTGCTGGGGGCCCGCCGGGTCGAGCAGCAGGACCTCGGCGTACCGCGCTTTCCCTTCGATCGCGCCCTGGCCGCCCTCGACGATACCCCGCCACGCTGGCCAGAACCGACTCGCGGCATCAGCGAACTGCGCCTGTCGATCCGCTACCGGCCACGCCGCCCTGGCTGGGTCGGCGGTGACACCCGCCGGCTGACCCTGGACCTGTTCGATTATCCCGGCGAGTGGCTACTCGACCTGCCACTGCTCGAGCACGACTTCGCCAGCTGGTGCCGCGCCCAGCGCTTCGACGGTGAGCGCGCCACGCTGTTTGCCGACTGGCAACGCGAGGTGGCGGACCTGGACCCGGCCCAGGAAGTCGAGGAAAGCCGCCTGGCCGAGATCGCCGAACGCTACGCCGAGGGGCTAAGGTCGGCCCGCGAGGCCGGCTTCTCGGACCTGCAGCCGGGACGCTTCCTGTTGCCCGGCGAGCTCGAGGGCGCTCCGGTGCTGCAGTTCTTTCCCCTGCCGGAGCTCGATGCAGCAGATCCCGCGGACCTCGAGCGACTGCCCCCGGAGAGCCTCTACGCCACCCTGGCGCGGCGCTTTCGCCACTATCAGCAGCACATCGTCAAACCCTTCTACCGCGAGCACTTCCGCCGCTTCGATCGCCAGATCGTGCTGGTCGACGTGCTGGGAGCATTGAACGCCGGCCCGGAACGCTTCGAGGACTTGTCCCGGGCGCTGTCGCGGCTGATGCAAAGCTTCGACTACGGCCGACGCAGCCTGCTGTCGCGGCTCTTCGCCCCACGCATCGACCGATTGGCCATTGCCGCTACCAAGGCTGACCACGTCACCCCCGAGCAGCACGCCCGGCTCTCCGGCCTGCTGGAGGCACTGCTCGCCGAGCCGCTCAAGGACCTGCGCTTCGCCGACGTACCGGTGCGCGCCCTGAGCCTGGCGTCCATCCGCGCCACCGAACCGCGCGAGGTCGACCACCGCGGCCAGCGCCAGCCGGCCCTGCGCGGCGTCACCCTCGAGGGCGAGGAGGCGCTGCTGTTCCCCGGCGAGGTGCCGGAACGACTCCCCGACGCCGACTTCTGGCACCGCCAGGGATTTGCCTTCACCGCCTTCCGTCCCCTGCCCCGGGACGTCGGCGCCCTGCCGCATATCCGCCTCGACGCCGCCCTGGACTGGCTGATCGGAGACAAGCTGACATGACCGCACCCCGCGAATCCGACCCCCGCCCCGGCCAGCGTTTCTCGCTGGACACGGCCCCTTCTCCCGACCAGGCTCCCGACGCGCCGCCGGCCCCTGGCCGACGCTACGATCCAGCCCAGACTCATCATCCACCGGCGACCACGGAGCCCGATAACGACGCCGGCGAAGCCGCCATCACGGCGGGCCTGGCGCCGCCGCGGCGCCGCCGCTGGGGGCTGTTCGGCCTGCTGGCCGCGGGGCTTGGTCTGGGCGCCGGCGAGCTCGCCCAGTCGCTGCCGGCGTCGCTGGCCGGAGGCGACTGGCTCGGTCTGGGTTGGGCCTTGCTGGGGATAGGCGCCATCGGCCTGGGCGGTGGCGCGCTGGCTCGGGAAGCGTGGCGCCTGCGTCGCCTGCGCGGCCACGAACGGCTGCGCGAGTCGCTTTCGGCACTGCCCGAGGCCACGCCGCGCCAGGCTCGGGCCACCGCCGAGACCCTGCGCCGCCGCCTGGCGCTGGACGATGATCATCCCCACTGGCGAGCTTTCCTCGCGGCGCGCGAGCCCCATCATGACGGTCGCGAGACCCAGGCTCTGCTGGCCCATCACCTGCTCGCCCCGCGGGATCGCGAGGCGAGCCGGCTGATCTCGCGGATGAGCGGCGAGACGGCGGTGATGGTGGCGCTGAGCCCGCTGACGTTGGTCGATATGGCGCTGGTGGCCTGGCGCCACCTGGCATTGATCGACCGACTGTGCCGGCTCTATGGCCTGGAGCTGGGCTATGCGGCAAGGCTCAGCCTGTTTCGCCGCGTGCTGCGCGACATGGCCTTCGCCGGGGCAAGCGAGATGGCCAGCGAAGCCGGCATGGAGTGGCTGTCGCTGAACCTGGCCGGGCGCCTCTCTGCGCGTGCCGGCCAGGGGCTCGGGGTAGGTCTGCTGGGAGCGCGGCTGGGGCTGCGCGCCCAGCGCCTGACCCGACCGCTGGCCTTCGACGAGGCCGAACGCCCGCGCATCGCCGACCTGCGCCGCGAGCTGTGGAGCCGACTGCGGCACCTGGAGCGCCGCCAGGATGACGGCGAGACCTGACGAGGATCAGCCCACAGCGTCGACAGGACGTCTAGGCTGTAAGGGTGTGACCCGGCCAAGCCAAGGAGATCTTCCCATGTTCCAATCCATTCTCGTGCCTATCGACGGTTCCGAGCATTCGCGCGTTGCGCTGTGCGTGGCCTGCAAGCTGGCCCGCCAGGAGGACGGTCGCATCGTCCTGCTGCATATTCCCGAAGCGCTGCCCCACGAACCCCTGCTGGTATGGGGCGCCGGCGCGGTCCCGCTGGGGGCCACTCTCGAGAAGCGCGAGCAGGTCGGCCGCGAGCTGCTGGACCATGCCATCGAGGAAGCCAAAGCTCTGGGCGTCGAGCAGGTCACGCCCGTGCTCACCGAGGGCGATCCCAGCCAGGCGATCCTGGCGGCAGCAGACGAGCATGGCATCGAAACCATCGTCATGGGCAGCCGCGGCCTCGGCGACCTCAAGGGGTTGGTGGTGGGCAGCGTGTCGCACAAGGTCAGCCACAGCGCCGAGTGCCGGGTGATCACCGTCCGCTGACCGACGGAGCCCCCATCTGCGCACGCCCCAGCGGCGTCAGCAGCGCCGGCCCGCCGCGTGAGGCAAAATCCACCTCGAAATCGTCCGCGGCAAAGTCCGGCGGCGTGCGCCCCGACGCGAAGGCCCGCCACTGCCCTTCCAGGTAAGCGGCATTCTTCTCGCACCAGGGCGCCGCGCCGATGTAGATCACGTTGCTGTCCTCGTGGCCCCGGTGCTCGGGGTCCACCGCGTGCACCACGTCGCAGTGCCACCAGATGGTGTCGCCGGGGGCCAGGTCGGGGATCGGCGTCAGCGCCTCCAGCAACGGCGCATGCCAGTGCGGGTCCACCGACAACGCCCGACCCGGCCGGGCCCCGCACAGATCATCGTCGGACACGTCGTCCTGCAGCGCCCGCAGCAGCAAGTAACTCATCACATCGGCGATCGGGATCAGGTTGAGGGTGCCGGCCCCGCCGCGCTGCGCCGTCAGCGCCGTCCAGCCCTGGAAAGTGCGGAACATCGAGCACACCGCCGGCGATTTCACCTCGCGCACCCGGGTGCGACTGCGCGCGTCGAAGGGATCGAAGCGCTCCGGCCGGCCGTCGAAGACGTGCCGGTAGACGTCGCGGAAGTTGGCCTCCAGCCAGCGTTCCACGGAACCGCCGTCGACGTGGGGCGACAGGCCCAGGCTCGCCGAGCCCGGCGGGCGACGCCGCAGCCGGTCGGCATAGCAGACCAGGCGCCCGGGGTCGAACTCTTCCCCGGCGTCCCACAAGCCATTGAGGAAGCGGCAGGCGGCGGCCAGGCGCGGATCCTGACGCGCCAGCACCTGGGGGCGCGACCAGTAGAGGCCGTAGATTTGCGGCGTGCCCTGATCGAGGCCACCGAAGTAAGGGTCCTCGGCGGCCTCGGCGAGCCTTGCCATGAAGCGGTTGCGCGCCAGGTAGTCGCCGATCTCGGCGTTCCAGGACGCGGCGGTGGCCTCCGGAAACACCCCGTGGATGGCGCAGGCGCCGCGTCGGCGGATCTGCGCCAGGACCGCCTCGTCGACCCGGCCGGCCACCACGTCGTCGGCGTCGAGGCTCGGGATCGCCGAGCGGCCTGCCTCGCGCTCCGCCCGGATCTCGGCCGCCTGGGCGAGAATGGCGGCCTCGGCTCGGGCGAAGGCGCCGCGATAGTCGCCGATCCGGTGGCGAAGCTCACGCTTGGCAGTGGCGATGGTCTCGCCGAGCCGCGCGGGATCGAGGGTAAAGGCTTGCTGTGGCATGACGATCTCCTGTGTCAGGCGAGACGCTGTTCGCTGTCGGGATCAAAGAGCACCGCACGACGCATGTCGACGCGCAGGCCCAGGCGCTCCCCCGCCGCCACCCGGCAGTCGGGATTCACGCGGGCCGTGATCTCGCCGTCGCCGAGCGGCAGGCGCAGCAGGATATCGGCCCCGGTGGGCTCGACCACGCTGACGGTCGCCGATAGCGGCGTGCCTTCAGCCTGCTCGCCGAGGCGCGCATCTTCCTCGCTGAAGTGCTCGGGACGCAGGCCCAGCGTCAGCGTCCGACCGCAGCATTCGGCCAGGGCGGCGGTCTCGCGGCTCGCCGGCCAGGGCAGCAGCAGGTCGTCGGCGCCGGGCGTCGCCACGCGCAGGCGGTAATCGCCGGGCGTGCCCTCGAGCACCGCCGCGACGAAGTTCATCGACGGTGAGCCCATGAAGCCGGCCACGAAGATATCCACCGGGTCGTTGTAGATCTCGTCGGGACTGCCCATCTGCAGGATCCGGCCGTCACGCATCACGGCGATGCAGTCGGCCAGCGTCATGGCTTCGATCTGGTCGTGGGTCACGTAGACGATGGTGGTGCCCAGACGCTGGTGGAGCTTCTTGATCTCGGTGCGCATCTCCACCCGCAGCTTGGCGTCGAGGTTGGAGAGCGGCTCGTCGAACAGGTAGACCTTGGGCTCGCGGGCCAGCGCCCGGCCCATGGCCACCCGCTGGCGCTGGCCGCCGGAGAGCTGGGACGGCTTGCGCTCGAGCAGATGCGATATCTGCAGCAGGTCGGCGACCCGCTCCACGGCAGCCTCGCGCTCGGCCTTGGGCACCTTGCGCATCTCCAGGCCGAAGGCGATGTTGCCGCGCACCGTCATGCTCGGGTAGAGCGCATAGGACTGGAAGACCATGGCGATGTCGCGCTCGGCGGGGGTGCGCCAGGTGATGTCCTCGCCGCCGATATGAATCTCCCCGGAGGTCACCGGCTCGAGGCCGGCGATGGCGTTCATCAGGGTCGATTTGCCGCAGCCGGAGGGGCCGACCAGGATCAGGAACTCGCCCGAGTCGATGGCCAGGCTGACGTCCTTGAGCACCTGGGTGCTGCCGAAGTCCTTGCAGACCCGCTGGATTTCCAAAGCTGACATGGTGGTTACCTCTTCATTGTTCTATTGCCCCCCTTGCCGGGGAGGTGCTGACGGGTGCCGCGGGCGACGAGAGGCGGACCGCCGTCGCGGGCGCGGCCCCATCGCTTGCCTAGCCCTTGACCGAACCGGCGGTGAGCCCCCGCACGAAATACTTGCCGGCCAGCACATAGACCAGCAGGGTCGGCAGCGCGGCGATCATGGCGGCGGCCATGTCGACGTTGTACTCCTTGACCCCGGTCGAGGTGTTGACCAGGTTGTTGAGCGCCACCGTCACCGGCTGGGTGTCGTGCCCGGAGAAGGCCACCCCGAACAGGAAGTCGTTCCAGATCTGGGTGAACTGCCAGATCACCGAGACCACGATGATCGGCTTGGAGACCGGCAGCAGGATGCGCCAGAAGATGCGGAAGAAACCCGCGCCGTCCAGCTTGGCCGCCGCCACCAGCTCATCGGGGATCGAGACGTAGAAGTTGCGAAAGAACAGCGTGGTGAAGGCGATGCCGAACACCACGTGCACCAGCACCAGTCCGGCCCGGGAGCTGGACAGCCCAAGCCAGCCCAGGGTCTGGGCCATGGGCAGCAGGATGACCTGAAAGGGGATGAAGCAACCGAACAGCATCAGCGCGAACAAGAGCTCCGCCCCCCGGAAGCGCCACTTGGTCAGGGCATAGCCGTTCAAGGCGCCGATCAGGGTCGCGATGACGACCGCCGGGATGACGATGGCGAAGGAGTTCCAGAAGTAGCCGCTCACGCCCTCGCAGCGCATCCCGGTGCAGGCCGAGCCCCAGGCCTTGAGCCAGGGCGCCAGCGTCGGGTTCTCGGGCAGCGTCAGCAGGCTGCCGGCGCCGATCTCGTCGAGGGGCTTGAGCGAGGTCAGCACCATCACCGCCAGCGGCAGCAGATACCACAGCGCGGCGACGACCAGCACCAGCTGCAGCAGCAGGCGCCCGGCACGCGCCGCCGGCGTCCGGGAGCGAATCACGTTATCCATGTCGACGGCTCCGCAGTTCGGAATACAGGTAGGGCACCAGGATCGCCAGCACTCCGCCGAGCATCAGGATGGCGCTGGCCGAGCCCATGCCGATCTGGGCCCGGGTGAAGGCGTGGGCGTACATGAAGGTCGCCGGCAGGTCGGAGGCATAGCCCGGCCCTCCGCCGGTCAGCGCCACCACCAGGTCGAAGCTCTTGATGGCGATGTGCGAGAGGATCATCACCGCGCTGAACACCACCGGCCTCAGGCAGGGCATCACCACCCGCCAGTAGACCCGCGGCAGGCTGGCCCCATCGAGCTGGGCGGCCTTGAGGATGCTATCGTCGATGCCGCGCAGGCCGGCCAGGAACAGCGCCATGACGAAGCCCGAGGCCTGCCACACCGCGGCGATCACCAAGGTGTAGACCGCCATGTCGGGATCCACCAGCCAGTCGAAGGTGAAGGATTCGAAGCCCCAGCCGCGCACCATCGCCTGGATGCCCAGGCCCGGGTTGAGCAGCCACTTCCACACCACCCCGGTGACGATGAACGACAGCGCCATGGGATACAGATAGATCGTACGCAGCACGCCCTCATGGCGGATCCGCTGGTCGAGCAGGATCGCCAGGCCGGCTCCCAGTACCAGGCAGACGCCGACGAACAGCGCGCCGAACACGCCAAGATTGGTGGCCGCCACCCACCAGCGCTCGTTGGCCATCAGCCGCGCATATTGGGCAAAGCCGACGAAGTCGTAGCTGGGCAGCATGCGCGAATTGGTCAGCGAGAGGACAAAGGTCCACAGCATGAAGCCATAGATGAAGCACAGCGAGATCGCCACGGACGGCGCCAGCACCAGCTTGGGCAGCCAGGCCTGGAGCCGCCCCGTGAGACTGGCGCGCGCCGCGGGACGCCCGCCGCGCCGCCAGGCGTCCGCGTGGGTCGAAACGGATTTCATGGGATCACCTCACACTCGAGGAAGGGGCGGCGCCTGCCGTGCAGGCGCCGGACGGAACGCTCAGAGGGCCAGGCTGGCGGCCTGGGCCAGCCGCTCGGCGGCCTGGTCAGCGCTCATGTCGCTCGAGTTGAAGTAGTTGGTGATGATATCGAAGAAGGCCCCCTGGACATCGCTGCGCATGGCCATGCGGTGAGCCATGCTGGGCACCAGGGTGTCGGCGTCGCTGGCGGCCTGGAAGTCGTCCATGGAACGCTTGGCGCAGTCGTCGAAGCCACTCATGTCGAGGTCGGGACGCGCCGGGATCGAGCCCTTGAGCTGGTTGAAGGTCTTCTGGAACTGAGGCTCCAGGACCAGCCGCGCCATGGCGTACTGGGCCTCCCGCGCCGCCTGGTCGCCGAGCTTGAACATCGCGAAGCTGTCGATATTGAAGGTGAAGGCGTCTTCGGTGCCCGGCACCGGCGCACAGCGATAGTCCTCGCCGGCCTGCATGTCGGCGGCGGTGAACTCGCCCTTGGCCCAGTCGCCCATGATCTGCATGGCGGCCTCGCCGTCGATCACCATGCCGGTGGCCAGGTTCCAGTCACGCCCCGGCATGCCCTCGTCCATCAGCTCACGCAGGCGCTTGAAGGTGGTCAGCGCCTCGATCATGGTGTCGCCGGTGAGGGTCTGCTCATCGAGATCGACGAAGGCACGGCGATAGAAGTCACTGCCACCGAGGCTCAGAACCACGCTCTCGAACAGGGTGGCGTCCTGCCAGGGCTGCCCGCCGTGGGCCAGCGGCACGTAGCCCGCCTCGCGAAGCGCATCGCCGGCGGCGAACATCTCGTCCCAACTGGTCGGCATCTCGACCCCGGCATCGGCCAGCACCTCGGGATTGGCCCACAGCCAGTTGACCCGATGGACGTTGACCGGCACCGCCACGTAATGGCCGTCGTGGCGCATCATGTCGGCCACCACCTCGGGCAACAGCGCGTCCCAGTCGCCCTGCTCCGCCACGCCGTCGAGATTGCCGAGCAGGCCGAGCTCGCCCCACTCCTGAATCTCCGGGCCATTGATCTGCGCCGCCGCCGGCGGATTACCGGACATCGCCCGCGACTTGAGTACCGTCATGGCGCTGTCACCGGCCCCGCCGGCCACCGCGAAGTCCTTCCACTGGTGCCCTTCCCCCTCGAGCAGGTCGCGCAGTTCGCCCACGGCCTTGGCCTCGCCGCCGGAGGTCCACCAGTGCAGGACCTCGACCTCGCCGGCCTGGACCTGGCCGGCGCCGAGGGCACCGGCCGCGGTCAGTCCCAGCAGGGCATGGCGGAGTGGGGTGAATCGCATCAATGCGCGCATGTGACGTGCCTCCTGATTGTTGTTGTCTCGACTGCCGCCCGAAACCTTGGCGACTCGCCTCACGCTAGCGCATTCGTGGCATCGATAGGCGTTACCTAATACTGGATAGTGTTGCCGAGGTATTACGAGGTTGAAACATTTCGCCGGGCCAAGGCATCCATGATGTCGTGACAGGCGCCCATGGTGTGGTAGTCGACCTTGCCGGCCGGGCTCTTGACGTCGGAGTAGCGGCGGTTGTCCGGGGTCAGGATGCGATACCAGCCACCGTGGCGATGGTCGATGAAGTGGCGCCAGCTATAGTCCCAGAGCCGTTCGTACCAGCGCCAATAGGCTGACCGGCCGGTGCGTGCCCCGAGCAGCGCCGCCGCCGCCAGGCTCTCGGCCTGCACCCAGAAGTACTTGTCGCCGTCGCAGACCCGCTCCGCCGGATCGAGGCCGTAGACCAGACCACCGTGGCGACGGTCCCAGCCCACCGTGGCGCTGGACAGGAACAATCGCTCGGCGGCGGGCACCAGCCAGGGTTCGGGACGATGGCGCTCCAGCATCACCAGCAGCTTGGCCCACTCGGTCTGGTGACCGACCTGGTAGCCCCAGGGACGAAACAGGTGGGCCGGGTCGTCGCGATTGTAGTCCCAGTCGGGCCGCCACTGGTCGTCGTAGTGCTCCCAGATCCAGCCGTGGGGATGGTCGCGATTGGCCGTCACCATGGCCCGGGCGATGGCCGATGCCTGGTCGAGGAAGACGGCGTCGCCGGTGGCCTCGAAGGCGGCGATCAGCGCCTCGCAGCCGTGCATATTGGCGTTCTGGCCACGATAGGCAGAGACTCGCCAGTGCCGGTCGGCCTCATCGGCGAAGCGCTGCCAGCGCGGTTCCCAGAAGCGTTTCTGCAGCATCCGATGAACGGCATGGAGGCCGTCTCGCGCCTCGTCGATGCCGGCCCGGAGCGCCTCGGCATAGGCCAGCAGCACGAAGGCCAGCCCATAGCAGTGATGGGTGTCGTCCT
This sequence comes from Halomonas sp. B23F22_20, assembly GCF_043496985.1. Lineage (NCBI taxonomy): Bacteria > Pseudomonadati > Pseudomonadota > Gammaproteobacteria > Oceanospirillales > Halomonadaceae > Halomonas > Halomonas sp. B23F22_20. The sequence goes on along the minus strand of NZ_JBIEKH010000001.1, from coordinate 113,032 downwards.
CGACCACCCCGGCGTCAAGGGTCCAGGCGTAGCCCTGGGTGGCGGTCTGGAAGTGCGCCTGCTCCAGGTAGGCCAGGCCATGTCGGGCCCAGTGGCGATACTCGTCGCCGCCGCCATGGCGAGCGTAGCGGGCGTAGGTCACCACATAGCGGGCACTGGACACCAGGTGGCGGTGCTCGCGGTCGAGGATGGTGCCGTCATCGAGCAGGTAGTGATGGAAACCGCCGTGCGGATCGATGGCGCGGGGATGGTAGAAAGCCATGGTCTTGCGGACATGGGCGGCGAGAAAGTCGCGATCGTAGACGTTCACTGGGCTCCTCCTGAAGGAATATCGGGTCCAGCCTAGCGTGAGCCGGGGGGAATGCCGTATTTCCAAATGCTGCGAAGTGTTACGAGGCCAGCGGGCCAGGACGGGGCAGCTCGAGGCGCACCACCAGCCCTCCGCCGGGAGGGTCGTCGAGCTGCAGCCGCCCGCCGTGGGCCTCGAGGATGTGTCGGGCGATGCCCAGCCCCAGGCCGCTGCCGCCGGTATATCGGCTGCGCGATGGTTCGAGTCGCACGAAGGGCTCGAAGACACGCTCGCGCTGTGCCGCCGGGATGCCCGGCCCATGGTCGCGGATATCGAGACGCAGCGCCCTCTCGTCGTCCGCCAGGCTTACTTCGGCGCGCCGACCATAGAAGACGGCATTCTCCAGCAGGTTGGCCAGGCAGCGCTTGAACGCCAAGGGCTTGACGGTCAGCGGCGCCGCCTCGCCCTCGATCGTCACTTCGCCGCCCTGCAGTCGCAGCTCGCCGGCCAGTTCCTCGAGCAGTTCCCGCGGCTCGATGGCGGCGATCGCCTCATGCATGTCGAGGCCCTTGACCGAATCCAGGGCACCTTTCACCAGCCGGTCGAGCTCGTCGAGGGAGGCGCAGAAACGCTCGCGCTGGGTCGGGTCGTCGAGCATCTCGGCGCGCAGCCGAAGGCGTGTGATCGGCGTCTTGAGGTCGTGGGAAATCGCCGAGAACAGTCGCTCGCGCTCCTCCACCTGATGGCGGATGCGCCGCTGCATGCGATTGAAGGCCGCCGCCGAGGCCGCCACTTCCCGTGGCCCGCCCTCGCCCAGCGGTGGCGCATCCAGGTCGTCGCCGAAGCGCCGCGCCGCGCCGGCCAGCCGCGCCAGGGTACGGGTGGCGCTGCGAATGCCCAGCCACGACAGGCCGATCACGGTCAGCAGTACCACCAGCAGCACGAACAGGCGATCCGCCGACAGCCATTGGCGCGCGTCCAGGCCCTCCGGCACCGGCAACAGGGTCGCCACATACAGCCACTGGTCGGCCTCCAGAGGCAGCTGCACCACCAGAATCGGCTGCGACGGCGGCGCCGTCAGCAGGCTGTGCTGGCCCCAGCGCGGCGGCAGGTCACGCAGCGGCACCTCGTTGTTGAGCAGCCGCAGGGTACCGGGCTCGGAGAAGGCCACCAGGGCGTCGGTGACGCCAAGCTCTGCGCGCAGCACGCCCCGAAAGTTGTCGATCACCAGCCGCGCCTCGGGCCCTGCCCCGGCATCAGACACGGCGATGCGATGATCGTTGACGCTGACGAAGAAGCGCGTGCCGCCCATATCGCGCAGCTGGTCGAGCACGATGTGGCGGTAGCCGTAGGGCAACGAACGGAAGAAGCGCACCGTAGACGCCACGCTGTAGGCGATGTCACGCGACAGCTCATCGAGCCGGGCCAGCCGGCCGTCGCGCACCTGGGCCGTCCAGATGGCATAGCTGGCCAACTGGGCGCCGAGCACGCCGACCAGCATGATCAGCAGGAAGCGGCCACGCAGGGTACGCGGCAGCCAGCGCGCCAGTCGCCTGCGACCGCGTTGCCAGGCGCCGCGGCTCACGCGATCACGTCCACCCGGGCCGCCAGCACGTAGCCCGCGCCGCGCACGGTGCGGATCAGCGCCGAGTGCTGGGCGTCCTCGCCCAGCCGCTGGCGAAGACGGCAGACATGCACGTCGATGGAGCGATCCAGCGGCGGCGCCGGCCGCCCCCGGGTCAGGTCGAACAAGGCATCGCGCGACAGCACCTGCTCGGCGTGGTCAAGGAAGGCCTGCAGCAGCGTGAAATCGGCACCGGAGAGCGCGCTGCGCTCGCCATCGGCGCCGATCAGCTCACGGGTCACGCGATCCAGCCGCCAGTCGCCGAAGGCTACCACCCTGGCCCGCGCCGGGGGAATCGACGATTCCCGGGGTCGGCAGCGCCTCAGCACCGCCTTGACCCGGGCCAGCAGCTCGCGGGGGTTGAAGGGTTTGCCCAGGTAGTCGTCGGCGCCGAGTTCGAGGCCGAGGATGCGATCGGTCTCGTCGGGGCTGGCGGTGAGCATGATGATCGGCAGCTCGCCGTCGCGGCGCACTTCGCGACAGATCGCGAAGCCATCGTCACCGGGCAGCATCAGGTCGACGATCAGCAGGTCGGGACGCTCGGTGGCAAGCAGCCCGCGCAGCGCCACGGCATCTTCCGCTACCAGGGCGCGATAGCCGTGGCGGCCCAGGTAGTCGGCCAGCAGGTCGCGGATTTCCGGGTCGTCGTCGACCACGATCAGGGTAGCGGCGGGGGTTGTCATGTCGGACACCTTACCCGCGCCGCCGTTCTTGGGCGATACCACCAAGGTGGCAGCGCTCAGAGGGCAAAGCGTTCGGCCAGATGGCGCGCCACGCCGCCGTCGGCGTGGTGGCCGATGCGCCGGGCCCCGGGTAGCGTCGCCGCAAGCTCGGGGTGGCCGTTGGCCATGATGTGACCCTCGCCGGCCAGCGCCAACATCTCGGCGTCGTTGAGGTTGTCGCCGAACGCCAGGCAGCGCTCGGCGGGCAGGTCGAGGCGCGCGAGCAGCGCCGTCAGCGCGGTGCCCTTGTTGACGCCCTCGGCCATGATCTCCAGCGAATTGCCCATGGAATAAGTGACGTGCAGCCGCTCGCCGCCGCGCCGCCGCGCCTCCTGCTCGAGCTCGGCGAGATGCCCGGGGTCGCCGATGTAGAGCACCTTGCCGACACCCTCGGGCGAGAGCCGCTCCACCGCCTCCACCCGATAGCCGAACCCGGTGTGGACGTGCAGAGCGAGCAACTCCGGGGCCTCGGCGTCGATCACCCATTCGTCGTCATGATAGAGATTGAGGCGTACCTCGGCGGGGCGCGGCAGCTCGATCAGCTCACGAACCAGCTCGGCCGGCAGGTAGCGAGCCTCGATCAGGGCATCGTCGGGGCCGTGGGTATAGGCTCCGTTGGTGCTGATGATGTGGGCGTCCACGCCGAGCCGGTCACGGAACGCCAGGATATCGCGGTAGTGGCGCCCGGACGCCAGGGCGATATGGTGGCCCCGGGCCGACAGGGCGCGGAAGGTCTCGACGGTATCGTCCGCCAGGGCGTGATCCGCGCCGAGCAGGGTACCGTCGAGGTCCGTGACGATCAGGTGGGGCGTCATGCCTTGTCCTCACTCGATGAATAGGCGGCCAGTCTAGCAGCCCGTCGCACCGCATGCCGCCCGGCACAAGCGGCACGACGGGCCATGCGCTAGAGCGAAACGGAACGGCTGTGACGCTGACCATCGCGGCTGACGGTGCGCATCAGTACGTCATCATCGACCTCGGGGCGTGCCACGTCGTCGTAGGTTCGCCAGGTCTCACCGCCGTCAAGCGATATCTCGATGGTGACGCCTGGCAGCGCCACGTTGGCGAGCAGCCGGCCCTCCTCGATCCTGCCGCCGGGCAGCGGCAGCCGATAGGCGATACCCGCCGCCTCGAGCCGCGGTAACTCACGTTGCCCCAGCAGGTTGGCGAAGCGCTGCCAATCGCTCATCAGTGCCTGACGAGCGACATGCTCGGTGACACCGCCCTCGTAGGTTCGCCCCGCCACCGGGTCGAGCTCCCAGTCGGCGCGGTGCCAGGCACGCTCGGCCAGCGCCAGCAGGCGAGGGAAGACCATCGATTCCATCTGCTCCTCGGTGCGCACCGTCTCGCTCCAGGCCTGGCCGGACAGCCCGTGGGCGCCCTCCCAGGCCGGCTGGCTCTCGGCGGAGAAGGCCTTGCCATCACGATCCCGGGAAGTCTCGGCATTCTGCGCCAGGCTCGAGGCGGAAAACGAAAACACCTTGCGGGTATCGGTGAAGCGCGTCGCCCAGTAGTACCCCCGCTCATGAGGATTGACCTCGTAGGGCATGTCGAAATAGAGGTAATCCGGATTGGAGAGCACCACGTCGTAGCCACGCTGCTGCCAGTCGACGGCCGATTCGCTGCCTCCCCAATAGAGGGTCTCCCAGAAGTTCACCGCGACACGTTCGGTCGTAAAGTCGTCGGCATGAGCCACATCCTTGAGGCCGTCCTGCCAGGCCGACATGCCCTCGATGCCGTGCTCGGCGACCAGGTCATTGACGTGGCGGGCAAAATAGCTCGGCAGTTGCTCGACCGAGTCCACCTCCCCTTCGACCACCAGTCGCTGGCAGGTCGGCGAGGCCTCCCACGGATGATCCTCGCCGCTCTGGTCGACGGTGCCTTTCCAGTCCACCGGCTCGGCGGCGTCGACATCCTGGAAGCCGTTGCCCAGCAGGATGTTCTTGGCCTCGTCGCCGCCATAGTGCCAGGTGCGCAACGCTAACCCCGCCTCGCGATGCATCGACGTCACCTCGCCGATCACCTTGTCGACGAATCGCAGCGAGGCATCGCGACAGGGGTTGAGATAACTTTGGCGATCATAGAGCTGCACCGAGAGCGTCTTCGAGGTGTCTTCCGGGTCCAGCAGACGGTACTCGTTGGCCGCCTCCTCGTCACCGTCGGCCATCAACCGACGGTAGCGCGCCTCCATGGCCACCACTGCCGCTCGGGCGTGGGCCGGCATGTCGATCTCGGGAATCACCTCGATATGGCGCGCCTTGGCATAGCGCAGGATCTCGATGTAATCCTCGCGACTGAAGTGGCCACTGCCATGGGTCTCGCGAGTCGGCCCAGAGCCGAGCTGGGGCAGCAGACAATCATTCTCATCCAGATCGTGACAACGTTCTCCCCCCACCTCGGTCAATTCCGGCAGGCCAGGAATTTCCAGCCGCCATCCCTCGTCATCGCTGAGGTGGAAGTGGAAACGGTTGAGCTTGTAGGCCGCCATCCGGTCGAGCAGTCGGAGCACCGAGGCCTTGTCCTTCATGTTCCGCGCCACGTCCAGCATCATGCCGCGATAGTCGAAACGCGGCGCATCCTCGATCTCCAGTGCCGGCAGGTGGCCGTCGGCCCCCAGCGCCCCCAGCAGCGACTGCACGCCGTAGAAGGCGCCGGCGGCATCGAAGGCGGTGATGCTCGCCCCCCGAGCATCGGAGCTGAGCCGATAGGCTCCCTCCCGGGCCAGTTCTCCCTCGAAGCCGTCTGCCGCCAGCCGCACCTCGATCGGCCACCCCCCGCCATCGCGCAGCGCGATGCCGCGTCGCGAGAAGTACGTCTCCAGGGCCGATCGACTGGCCGCCGACATGGCCGGCGCATCGAGCACGACGCCAGCGGCGAGATCGGCCTCGGCGGCACCGACCTCGAGGTGACGCGGCGATGGCACGATTCCGCCGCGCAGCGACGCTGCCGGCATGGGACTGGCCACTGAGTTGCGCTCGAAGCGCGTCGCCGCCTTCATCACCACATTGGCGTCATCCGGGGTGCGCTTGACACGCTCCCCGGCGATCGGCGCCACGAAGTCGCCGATGTTCTCCGTCGACGTGCTGTCGAGAGTGGCGGTCGCCTCCCCCACTGCGATATACCAGCGTGGCATGACATCGGTCATGAACAGCTGCCAGTACTCCCCGACCACCGGAATCTCGAGGCGCTCTCCCGCCGCCAGACCGCCGAAGCCGGCGGCGGGCTCGAGCCGGTTGAGATCGCCGGTCAGGTGCTCGATGTCGACCCGATCGCTGTCGACGCGCAGCAGTCGACGTATGCTCGGAAAATAGATCGCCCAGTCATCGTGCTCGATAGCGGAGCCGCGGTTGGTCAAGCCGATGGTGGCAGTAAAGCAGGAGGCATAATCGGCGCCCAGGGATTGGCAATCGATGCCGTGGACGGAGGCATGGTTGGCGTTGATGCGATAATCGACCTCGAGTTGATCGGCCAGGCGCTCGGCCAGAGCCCGATCACCCTCGGCCTGGGCCTGCCCGACGCCGGGCAACGCCAGCAAGGACAGCGCCCCGGCCATGAGCCAGCGACGACGGGCGAGTGCGGTGGCGAGGGGGCGTCGAACGAACCCATGCATCGGGCGAGTCATGTTCGTGGTCATCATGCTTGTTCCTTTTGTCATGAAATGGCCATGGAAAAGACATCGGCATGCCCGGAGGCGCGCCTCCGGACACGATCGGGGCGTTACAGCAGGGAGAACGGCGCCACGATCAAGAACTTCACGTCGCGCTCGTCCTGAAAGGCGTTCTTGAAACCGCCCTCGCCCCAGGAGGCGTAATCGGTGCGGTTGTCATAGTCGGTGTAGTGCAGCTGGAAACGAGTGCCCTCGGCCCAGCCGTCCTGCACGACGTAATGCACATCGACGTTCCAGGCCCGTTCACTGAAGCGGCGATCCGGATCGGCATAGCCCGCATAGGGTTTCGCGCCCCAGCCATAGGCGTAGGACACGCCCAGGGCCCACCCCGGCAGCGACCAGCCATCGAGGGCGTATTCGACGCCGGCATAGATCGCCTTCTCATCGTGGTGATTCCAGTCCGAGCGAGCGTCCCACCAGATATCGAGGCGTCCGTTGGACGAGGCATAGGGCGTGGTCATGCGCGGGACGAAATACCCCTGCGAGCCGGGGGCTCGCACCCAGGAGAACTCCAGATTCCAATCGAAGGGCCCACGACTGTAGCTAGCCGTCATGGCCTGCTGCCAGGCGGTGCCGTCATAGACGTCGTTTACCGAGCCGTCGCTGTGGCTATCGTTCGCGCCATAGAACTGATAACTCAGGGAAAGGGGCGAGCCGGCCAGCTCGGTATCCCAGGACACCTTGGCGAAGCCCTGGTTCATGTAGTCGTGGGCCTGGCCAATCGCGGCCTCGAGTGTCACACCATCCTCGAAACGGTAGGACGCCCCCAGGGAATGCAGGTAATCGATCTTCCGATCATCGGGCTGACGGAATTCATAGACATCGCGGTACCAGGGCGCCTTGTAGGCATCGGCATAGACATAGCTCAGCGCCACACCGCCGATCTCGGTGCCGACTTCCGCGCCCCGATAGGTGCCCGGCAGATAAGACCAGTTGGGGGCGATGACGCTGGTTCCCTGGGGCTGTAGATACCCCATCCGCGCCCAGCTATCGCCCAGCTTCAGCTTGAGGGCGGCACGGTACAGGCTCGCGCCGTTCTCCTCCTTGCCATCCCACCGCTCGTCCCACAGGGTATCGGCCGGCCGGAAGTTGAATTCCGTGCCCTGGTGTTGATTCTGGAAGTCATAGGCCGCGAAGGCCGCCAGATCCAGCCCCACCACGCCCCCGGCATAGCCGCTGGAGAAGTCGAGCGCCAGATTGGCGGTGGAGTGCTGGAGGTTGGAAGCGTAACGCCCGGGTTGCCCCTCGCCGTTGGCGCCCCTGCCGCCCTCGCGGCGGTCGCGATCGCGGTAGATGTAATAAAGGTTGGCGTCGAGGCTCGCGTTTTCCCAGAAGCCTTCGGTCTCCACCTGGGCCAGTGCCGGTGTCAGCGAGGGCCATAGCGATAACGCCACGACACTCACCAGCAGGCGGCGTCGGCCGCGCCCGCCGATGAGCGACGTCGACACGGCGCAATGACGATGAAACGACTGCATCGTTGTCTCCTTGGCTTGTTGGCATTGTTGTGTGGACATCTCGGTTGTCATGGGCCCGACCGGGCCCGGCTCGACGGTCTCCCTCCGCCGAGTGCTGGCGCGCAGGCACCCGCCACGGCCCCGAGAGGCCATGCTGGATGACAAGGCGAAAGGATGGCGGCCGGACACGGCCGCCGGAGAAACGCTCCGCTAGGAACGCGGAGCGACGGGAATGACGGTCAGTCGCGCACCGACAGGGAAGCAGCGATGGTGCCCGCCTGGTCGCCGACCACCAGGTGCCAGGCGCCCTGCCCCAGCGACTGCATGCCCCGGCAGCCCAGGGCCTCGAGGGCCGCACCGTCCAGCCGGTCCTCGTCGGCCAGCTCGACGCGCAGCCGGCTATAGGCCAGGGCCTCCAGGCGACGCAGGTTGTCCACGCCTCCGAGGGCCTCGCGCCAGCGCTCGAGCCGCTCGGCATCCGGCACCGGAGTGGCGACCTGCGCGTCGCGCTCGGTGTCGCCCGACGTGTCCGGCGAAGCGTCATCGGGAGCCGCCAGGCCGGCACCCGCCACGGCGGCGCGGATCTCGTCGGCTACGCCGTCGGCGATCGGGCCGAGGATCACCTGCAGGCCGCCGCCACCCAGCTTGAGCACGCCACGCGATCCCAGGGACTTGAGCGCGGGCTCGTCGATGGCGCCGGCATCGGCGAGCACCAGGCGCAGCCGGGTGGTGCAGGCGCCGACGCTCGTCAGGTTGTTCGCCCCACCGAGGGCGGCAACGAAGGCCGGGCCGCGTTCGCCGATGGCCGCGGGCGCCGCCTCGGCGGCCTCGTCCTCGGGCTCGCGGCCCGGCGTCGGCAGGTCGAAGCGCACGATGGTCCAGCGAAACACCATGTAGTAGAGGGCGGCATAGGCCAGCCCCACCGGCAGCATCAGCCAACCGTGGGTGGACAGTCCGTAGGACAGTGCATAGTCGAAGGCCCCGGCGGAGAAGGTGAAGCCGAGCTTGACGTCCAGCCAGTGCATCAGCGCCATGGACACCCCGGTCATCACCGCGTGGAAGACGTAGAGCAGCGGCGCCAGGAACATGAAGGTGAACTCGATGGGCTCGGTCACCCCGGTGAGGAAGGCAGTCAGCGCCAGTGACAGCAGCAGGCCGCCCACCTGGGCGCGGCGGCCGCGCGGCGCAGCGTGGTACATGGCCAGCGCCGCGGCCGGCAGGCCGAACATCATCACCGGGAAGAAGCCGGCCATGAAGCCCCCGGCAGTGGGATCGCCGGCGAAGAAGCGATTGAGGTCGCCGGTGGCGCCGTCGAAGCTGCCGAACACGAACCATACGAAGCTGTTGAGCACGTGGTGCAGGCCGGTGACGATCAGAAGCCGATTGAGCGCGCCGTAGACGAACTTGCCGAACTCCCCGGCCTCGATCAGCCAGTGGCCCAGGCCATCGATGCCGGCCTGGATAGTCGGCCAGGCCCAGCCGAAGACGATGCCGAGGCCCACGGCCGCCAGTCCGGTGGCGATGGGCACAAAGCGCCGGCCGCCGAAGAAGGCCAGGTAGTCCGGGAGCTGGATCGCCTTGTAGCGGTTGTAGAGCAGGCCCGCCACGCTGCCGATGATCACCCCGGCCAGCACCCCCATGTTGATGTCAGGGTTGAGGGTCTTGAGCACGGCGTCCAGCACCAGATAGCCGATCACCCCGGCCAGGCCGGCGGCGCCGTTGTTGTCGTCGGCAAAGCCCACCGCCAGGCCGATGGCAAAGATCAGCGCCAGGTTGGCGAAGATGGCATTGCCGGCCTCGGCGACGAAGGCGATGTCGAGCAGGTCCGGCTGGCCCAGGCGCAGCAGCAGGCCGGCCACCGGCAGCACGGCGATGGGCAGCATCAGCGAGCGGCCCAGCCGTTGCAGGCCGGCCATGAGTCGGGAACCGAGGGTGGTGCTCATGAGGGCATCCTCTCGTGGGTTGTTGTTGTGGTACGAGTGACATCCGCGGCGAACCAGGCCGAAAGGCGCTCGCGTACCGCAGCGGCATCGTCGAGGGTCAGCAGCTCGGGGATCGTCCCGGCCAGGGCCGCGGCGTCCAGGCGACGCAGCGCGGCCTTGATCGCCGGCACCCGGGCCGGCTCCACCGAGAGCTCGTCGACGCCCAGCGCCGCCAGCAGCGGTGCGGCCAGATCGTCGCCGGCGGCGGCGCCGCACACCCCCACCGGACAGCGCCCGGCGGCGCCCTCCACGGTGGCGCGGATCAGCGTCAGCACCGCCGGATGCAGCACGTCGGCGCGGGCCGCTAGCCCGGGATCCTCGCGGTCCATGGCCAGGGTGTACTGGGTCAGATCGTTGGTGCCGATGGACAGGAAGTCGGCCTCGGCGGCGAGACGCCTGGCACACAGGGCGGCGCTCGGCACCTCGATCATGGCGCCCAGCGCCGGCAGCCGGGTCAGGCCCAGCGACTCGCCGAGTCGCTCGAGGCGCTCGCGCACCCGGGCCAGTTCACCGGCGTCGCCGATCATCGGCACCATGATGCGCAGCCGCTCCGGGGCCGTGACGCCGAGCAGCGCGCGCAGCTGGGCGTCGAGCAGCTCGGGATGACTCTCCCACAGCCGCGAGCCGCGCAGGCCCAGCGCCGGGTTGGGCGCCTGGGGCAGGCGCAGGTAGGGCAGCTGCTTGTCGGCGCCTATGTCGAGGGTACGGATGATCACCGGCTTGCCGCCCAGGGCGTCCACCGCGGCCTGGTACTCGCCGCACTGGTCGGTCTCGCTGGGTGCCGCGGACCGTTCGAGGAACAGGAACTCGCTGCGCATCAGGCCGATGCCGTCGGCGCCGGCCTCGGCGGCCAGCCGCGCCTCGTCGGCGGAGCCGATATTGGCGCCCACCTCAATCTCGCGACCGTCGCGGGTGACGGCCGGCTCATGGGCGGCGGCACGCTCCCGGGCGGCGCGTTCGGCGCGCTCGGCGATGGCCGCCTCGACCTCGGCCAGGCGCGCGGCACTCGGTGCCGGCTCGAGCAGCCCGGCTTCGGCATCGAGCACGGCCCGCTCGCCGTCGAGCTCGCCGATGCACTGGCCCATGGCCACCAGGCAGGGGATGCCACGGGCCCGGGCCAGGATCGCCACGTGGGAGGTGGTACCACCGGCGGAGAGGCACAGCCCGGCCGGGCGGGCCTCGGCCAGGGCCACCAGCTCGGAGGGGGTAAGATCCTCGGCGAGCACGATGGCCCCGGCGGGCACCTCGGGGGCCGCTGCCTCGGCCTCGGCGAACTCGGCCATCACCCGGCGCTGCAGGTCGCGCAGGTCGGCGACGCGTCCGGCGAGCAGCGGGTTGCCGCTGTCGACCAGGCGCTCGGCCTCGGCATCCAGTGCCTCACGCCAGGCCTGACCGGCGCTGCGGCCCGCGGCGAGATGATCGTCTGCCGCCCGACGCAGGTCGGGATCCTCCAGCCAGGCCTGGTGGGCGGCGAAGATCTCCGCCTCGGCCTCCTGGCCGGCCGCCCGGGCGCGCCGATACTCGGCATCGAGGTCGTCGCCCACCGTTTCCAGGGCGCGGGTCAGGCGCGGCGCCTCGACCGACTGACCCTCGCCATCCCGCGGCACCCGGGGCAACGCCGGGGTGTAGGCGACCAGCGGGCCGATCGCGAGGCCAGTGCTCGCCACCAGCCCGGGATACTGGCCGTCGGCGGCCTCGGCGAGGCTCGCCTGGAGCGCGGGGGCAGGCTCGGCCGCCTCGGGCGTGGTCAGCAGCCGCTGGGCGTCGTCCAGGGCCGCCTCTGCCCCCTCGCCCCGCGCCGTCAGCGTCAAGGCGGTGCCCTCGACCGCGCCCAGGTTCATCAGCGCGCTTAGGCTGTCGGCCGACGCCTCGCCGTCCGCCGAGGCCACCGTCAGGCTCGCCCCGTGTTCCCGGGCAATGCCCCGCAGCCGCGCAGCCGGTCGAGCGTGCAGGCCGGCGGCCAGCGCCAGGACCAGTTCGCAAGAGCGGGTCGGCCCATCGGCCACAGCGGGCGACGCGTGCTGCTGCGTCTGAGTCAGAGTCAGCAGCGCGTCGCCCTGGGCCACGCGCTGTCCGCTGGCCCGCTCGCCCGACGCGATCCGGTAGCCGGCAGGCTCGGTGACCACCAGTGGGGTGATCAGGGCCTTGGCCCGACGGGCCAACAGGTCGGGGTCGAAGCGGCACAGCAGCTGGCCGGCTGCCACCCGATCGCCGGTCGCGACGGCAAGCTCGATGCCCTCGCCGTCCAGTTCGACGGTATCCAAGCCCAGATGCAGCAATAGCTCGACGCCCTCGGCGGTACGCAGGGTCACGGCATGGCGGGTCCGGGCACACTGCACCACCTCGCCGTCGCAGGGCGCATGGAGGGTATCGCCGAGCGGGTCCAGGGCGATGCCCTCGCCCAGCGCCAGGCCGGCGAAGACCGGGTCCGGCACCGCGTGCAGGGGCAGCAGCACGCCGTCGCACGGCGCCTGCAGGGTCAGGGATGGGGTAGGCATGGAAGTCTCCATGGGGTGTTGTTGTGAGTTGTGAGCCTTAGAGAAGCGCGGATTCATGTCGCGGGCGATGAGAGGCTGGCCGCCGCCGGAGCGCAACAACCTGAGTTGACGGGGCCAGGATGGCTAGGTTCGTTGCATACCAACCTACGCACGTCCCACATCCATGTGAGTCGTCGAGCGCAGCAATAAATCCGTGCTTGCCTAGTAAGTGCGGGTGACCTTGCGCAAGTGGCGAGGACGGTCCGGATCGCTACCCCGGGCCTCGGCCAGCCCGGCGGCCATGGCATAGAAGCTCTGGATCACCGACAGCGGCTGCAGGTCGTCGTGGCCGGCGTCGGTCAGGGTCAGGTGGCGCCGGGCAACGCCCGCATCGGCGGCCAGCAGCACCCGGGCGCCCACGCCCTCGAGCCACGCCGCCAGCTCCAGTAGCCCGGCTTGCTCGGCGCCGCGCGGCGCGAACACCAGCACCGGATAGCCCTCCTCGATCAGCGCCATGGGGCCGTGGCGCACCTCGGCGCCGCTGAACGGTTCGGCCTGGATGGCGCAGGTCTCCTTGAACTTGAGCGCCGCCTCCTGGGCCACCGCCAGGCCGGGGCCGCGACCGATCACCATCATCCGCTCGACGCCGACCAGGGCCTCGATGGCCGGCGACCAGTCCTGCCCGGCCGCCTCGCTCAGGCGGTCTGGCAGCACCTCGAGCGCCGCCAGCAACGCCTCGTCGCCAGCCCAGTGGCCGACCAGTTGGGCGCCGGCGGACAGCGTCGCCAGGTAGCTTTTGGTGGCCGCCACGCTGAGCTCCTCCCCGGCGAACAGCGCCACCTCGTCGTCGCTGGCCTCTCCCAGCGGCGACTCGGGGGTGTTGACCAGCGCCAGGGTGCGGGCACCGCCGGCGGCCAGGGCCCGCTGGGCGGTGATCAGGTCGGGGCTCTGCCCCGATTGGGAGATCGCCACCGCCAGCTGACCGGACAGCCGCCAGGGCGCGCCGGCAAGCGACGGCGGCAACGAGGCCACCGGGATGCCCAGGTGCTTCATGACCAGATAGCCCAGATAGGCCGCGGCGTGGTCGGAACTGCCACGGGCCACGGTCAGCGCGCCGCTCGGCGCCGCCTCGCGCAGGCGGCTTCCTAGCGCGGCCATGACCTCGGCGTTGCGTTGCAGCTGTCCGCGGATCCGTTCGGGCGCGTTGCGGGCTTCGTCAAGCATCAGTGACATGGGGTTCTCCTTCGATGCGCCGGCCCGCCACGTGGACGGCCTGCAGGTTGAGTTCAGGGTCCAGCACCACCAGGTCGGCCCGGGCACCCTCGGCCAGGCGGCCCAGATCCTGGCGGCCGAGGAAGTCGGCGGGAAAGCGCGACAGCCGATCCGAGGCCTCGGCCAGCGTGAGGCCGAGGTTCACCAGGTTGCGCAGCGCCTGGTCCATGGTCAGGGTGCTGCCGGCCAGGGTGCCGTTGGCCAGGCGCACGCCGCCCAGGCATTTGGTGACGGCCTGCTCGCCGAGCCGGTAGTCGCCGTCGGGCATGCCCGCCGCGGCGGTGGAGTCGGTCACCGCATAGAGATAGGGAATGCTGCGCAGGGCGGCGCGAATGGCACCGGGATGCACGTGCAGCAGGTCGGGGATCAGCTCGGCGTAGTCGGCATGGGCCAGGGCCGCGCCGACCATGCCGGGCTTGCGGTGATGCAGCCCGCTCATGGCGTTGAACAGGTGGGTGAAGCCGCAGGCGCCGTGCTCAAGCGCCGCCACCCCTTCCTCGTAGCTGCCCAGGGTGTGGCCGAGCTGCACGCGGATGCCGCGCTCGCTGAGCTCGCGGATCAGGGTCAGGTGGCCGGCCAGCTCCGGGGCCAGGGTCAGCAGGCGGATCGGCGCCAGCCGGCACAGCGACTCGACCTCCTCGAGCAGGCCGGGGCGCGCATGGGACGGCTGGGCGCCGAGCTTGCCGGGATTGATGTAGGGGCCTTCCAGGTGCACGCCGAGCACGCCGGCGGCGTCCGGCGCCGGGTCGCGCAGGTAGTCGCCGATGTCGCCGAGCACGCGGCGAATTTCGGCGTCCGGGGCGGTCATGGTAGTGGCCAGCAGGCCGGTGGTGCCGAAGCGCACATGGGTGCGCGCCACGGTGGCCAGGGCCGCGCCGCCTTCCATCACGTCCGCCCCGCCGCCGCCGTGCACGTGCAGGTCGAGGAAGCCGGGCAGGATACGCGGCAGGTCGTTGTCGTCGGGATCTACCGGTGCCTCTGGCAGCGCGGCGAGGCGCCCGTCGCGCCAGCACAGCTCGCCGAGCCGCCAGCCGTCGGGGGTCAGGACATTGCCGTAGAGCTTGCCTTCGTACATGGGGGCTTCCTCTCAGCGGGTGAGTTCGACCACGAAGTCGTAGTAGTCGGTGCGACAGTAGGTGACGGTCAGCTCCGCCGGGGTGCCGTCGGCGAGATAGCCCAGGCGGGTCACCTCGAGCAGCGCCTGCCCCTCGGGGACCTCCGCCAACCGGGCCAGCTCGGCGTCGGCGTTGATCGCGCTGACGTGCTGCAGGGCCCGCGCCACGCTGTGGCCGCCGGCGTCCAGGGTGGCGTAGAGCGAACTCTCCACCGTCTCGGGGTCGGTGAGGATCGCTTGGGGAAGGCAGCTCTCCTCCACCGCCATCACCACGCCATCGGCCAGGCGCAGGCGCTTGAGCCGGGAGACCCGGGCGTCGCCGGCGAGTCCAAGGCGCAAGCTCTCCTCGGCGGTGGGCGCGGCCAGCGTGCGTGACAACCAACGCGAGGTCGGCATGAAGCCGCGCTGGGTGAGCATCTCGGTGAAGCTCACCAGTCGGGTCAGTGGCTGGTTGAGGCGCGGGGTGATGAAGGTTCCCGATCCGCGCGTGCGGCGAATCAGGCCCAGCTCGGCCAGCCGGTCCAGCGCCTTGCGGGCGGTAATGCGTGACACATCCAGCGCCTCGGCCAGGGCCCGTTCGGAAGGCAACGCCTCGCCGGCCAGCCAGGCGCCGGCTTCGATGGCGCGTTCGAGCCCGCTGGCCAGCTGGTGATAGAGCGGCGTCGGCAGCGAGGTATCGAGATGAAGCTGTTGCAGGCGGGCATCCATTGGGCGGTCTCGTCTTGGCATCTTGATAGTACCAATGTAGACCACCAACAATACCAATTAAATACCAATCGTCTTAGACCTTGGTCCGAGGCCTCCCCCGAGCGCTGGCCGGCGACGCTCCTCGCCCTCCTCGCGACGGCAGGGAGGGATACCGGCCATCGCCCGATTGGCGCCGGCTGGCGGAATCCGTATAGTGGCTCCCCTACTCCCGCCAATCGATCGTGACCCATGCTGCAGAACAACTCGGTGCTTGCTCAGCTCAAGCAACAGATCCGCGACAACACGCCCCGCGTCGAGGGGGTCATCAAGGCCACCGACCGCGGCTTCGGTTTCCTCGAGACCGACGACGGCGAGTCCTACTTCGTGCCGCCCCCCGCCATGAAACAGGTGCTCCATGGCGATCGGGTCCAGGCCGTGCTCCACGAAGAGGGCGAGAAGAAGTCCGTGGAGCCCGACACCCTGATCGAGAGCGGCATGGAACGCTTCATTGCCCGCGTGAAGAAGCGCGACGGGCGCCTGGCGGTGATCCCCGATCATCCGTCGATGAATGCCCCGTTGAAGGCGAGGGTCAAGCGCAGCCTCGACGAGGCGAGCCTGGGCGATGGCGACTGGGTCGTGGTGCGCCTGGTGCGTCATCCGCTCAAGCCCGAGGACCGTGGTTTCTTCACCCAGATCGACGAGCTGGTAGCCAAGACCGACGATCCGGCGGTGCCCTGGCGGGTGACCCTGGCCCGCCACGCCCTCGAGCAGGAATGCCCGGACGCCGGCGACGACTGGCCGCTGCGCGACGAGGGCCTCGAGCGCGAGGACCTGACCGCCGAGCCGTTCTTCACCATCGACGGCGAGAAGACCCGCGACATGGACGACGCCCTGCGGGTGGTGCCCCGCGAGGGTGGCGGCTGGACCCTGACCGTGGCCATCGCCGACCCCACCGCCTACGTCGAGGAAGGCCACGCCGCCGACCTCGAGGCGCGCACCCGCGCCTTCACCGTCTACCTGCCGGGCCAGAACGTCACCATGCTGCCCGAGACGCTGGCCGACGACCTGTGCTCGCTGTGGGAAGACCGTGAGCGCCCGGTGCTGGCCTGTGCGCTGGACATCGAGGCCGACGGCAGCCTGGGCGGCTACCGCTTCTTCGCCGCCACCGCCCGCTCCCATGCCAAGCTGGTCTACGACAACGTCTCCGACTGGCTCGAGGGCCAGGGCGACTGGGCACCGGCGGACGCCATCGGCGAACAGCTCAAGGCCCTGCGCGAGCTGACCGAGGCACGCGCCAGCTGGCGGGCCGAGCATGCCCTGGTGTTCAAGGATCGACCGGATTACGTCTTCGATCTCGACGCCGCCGGCAACGTGCTGAACGTCCGCACCGAGGAGCGGCGCATCGCCAACCGCATGATCGAGGAATCGATGATCGCGGCCAACGCCTGCTGCGCCGACCTGCTCAGCCAGCACGTGGGCCACGGCATCTTCAACGTCCATCGCGCCTTCGAGGCCGACAAGGCCGAGGCCGCCCAGGAGTTCCTGGCCAGCCAGGAAATCCAGGTCGAGCTCGAGGCACTGACCGAGCTGCCCCGCTACAAGGAGCTCAAGCGCGAACTCGAGGGCCGCGACGACGCCTGGCTGGACGCCCGCCTGCGCCGCTTCCAGGGCTTCACCAACATGTCCGCCCAGCCTGGTCCGCACTTCGGCCTGGGACTCGATGCCTATGCCACCTGGACCTCGCCGATTCGCAAGTACGGCGACATGGTCAACCATCGCCTGATCAAGCGCGTGCTCAAGGGTGAGCAGGCCCCGGCCGAGGCCAGCCAGGCGCTCACCGAGCAGCTCACCGAACGCCGCCGCCTGAACCGCCTGGCCGAGCGCGACGTCAAGGACTGGCTCTACGTACGATTCCTGGGCAGTGCCGCCGAGTCCGGCGAGAGCTTCGAGGCCGAGATCATCGCCATCAACCGTGGCGGCATGCGTGTGCGCCTGACCGCCAACGGTGCCACCGCCTTCGTGCCGGCGCCGCTGATGCATAGCGACCGCGACAAGGTGGTGATCGATGACAAGGAAGGCCGCATCCAGATCGAAGGCGTTGAGCGCTTCAAGCTCGGCGACGTCACCCGCGTGGCGCTGACCGAGGCCCGCGAGGAGACCCGCTCGCTGGTTGGCCGCCCGGCCGAATAAGCGCCTTCTCGCACCATGCCACGCACGTGAAACGGCGGCCCTCGGGCCGCCGTTTTGCGTTAATCCACACACCAAGAGTCGACGAGCGCAGACACTTTTCCTCGAAGCCCATGTCCTCGAGGCTCATGTCGTCGAACTGTCGCAAAGCCCGCGTAGCGTTATGGCTGAACCATCGGCCCGCGCGGGAGGGACCCTTTGCATATCGCCGACGTCACCATGTTTCACGCCCCCTCGAGCGGCGGCGTGCGCACCTATCTTCAGGCCAAGCGGCGCCGAATCGCCGCCCATCCCGGCCTGCGCTCGAGCCTGCTGGTGCCGGGCGCCGAGCGCGACGGCCTCGACGATCACCACACCCTGCCCGCCCTGCGCTTGCCGCTAGGACAGGGCTACCGCTTCCCGCTGCGTCGCGCACCCTGGCGTGACCGACTGCTGGACCTCTCCCCGGACCTGATCGAGGCCGGCGATCCCTACGTCACCGCCTGGGCAGCGCTGGAAGCCGGACAGCGGCTCGGCGTGCCGGTCATCGGCTTTTACCACTCCGACCTGCCACGGCTAATGGGCGACCGCTTCGGCAACGTGGTGCGCCGTCGTCTGCAGCGCTATGTCGTGGATCTCTACCGTCGCTTCGACGGCGTGCTCGCGCCCTGCCACGCCATGGCCGAGCGCCTGACCGACTGGGGCGTGAACGACGTCCGCGTCCAGCCACTGGGCGTCGATCTGGACACGTTCCACCCCGATCGCGCCGATCCGGCCTGGCGGGCCTCGCTGGGGCTGCCCGACGACACCCGGCTACTGGTCTTCGCCGGACGCCACTCCCGGGAAAAGAACATCGACGTGCTGCTGCGCACGTTGCAGCGCCTTGGTCGCCCCTATCACCTGCTGCTGATGGGCCCCGGCATGCCGACCCGGGTGCCCGACAACGTCACGGTGGTATCGCGCTACTGCGATCGCCGCGAGGTGGGCCGGGCATTGGCCAGCGCCGATGCCATGCTGCATGCCGGCACACGCGAGACCTTCGGCCTGGTGGCGCTGGAAGCCATGGCCTGTGGCCTACCGGTGGTGGCCGCCAGGGCCGGCGCGCTGATCGAGAACGTACCGCTGGGCGGTGGCGTGCTGTGCACGCCCCGCGACGATGTCGCCATGGCCGAGGCGGTGGAGGCGCTGTTCCTCAACGGGGCAGCAGCCAGCGGCCGTCACGCACGTCGCTATGTGGAGCGACGCTTCCACTGGGACAGGGTGATCGACGGTCTGCTGGAGCACTACGCCACCCTGGCCCAGCGACCCACGGACTCGCGCCTCTCCCGGCATGGTTGATCGTCTTCGGCGACACCGCTGGAGATGGCTGGCCGTCGCGCTGGTGCTGGCATCGGCGGTACCGCTGATGGTCGGCGGACGCGACGCACTGGCGGCGCTGGGCGACTTTCCCCTGGGTCTGCTCGCGGGGATGCTGGCGCTGGTAGCCCTGTGCTGGAACCTTAACGCCCTGCGCCTGCGCCTGCTGCTGGCGGGCCGTGCCGGAAGGCTCGGCCAGCGGAGCGCCCTGGGACTGGTCATGGCCACCGAATTCGCCATCTGCGCCACGCCGGGCGGCAGCGGCGGCCCGGCCACGCTGCTGCTGCTGCTGGCCCGTCGCGGCCTGCGCCCGGCAGGGGCCTCGGCGATATTCATGATCGATCAGTGCTGCGACCTGCTGTTCTTCCTGCTGGCCCTCAGCGGACTGGTGCTGGTGTCACTCGCCACGGCGGTGCCCTGGCCCCATCAGGGGCTGCTGATTGCCACCATCGGTATCCTGGCGCTGCTGCTGGTCGGCATCGCGCTGCTGGTGATCCGCCTACCGACGCTGCTGCGCCACGGCCATCCGATGAAGAAGCGCCCCAGGCTGGCCAGGCGACTGCTGCACTTTCGCCGCGCGCTGCTAGCCACCCTGGCCCTGCCACGCCCGACCCTGGCGCTGATCATGGCCTGCTGTGCTGGCCACTGGCTGGTGCGCTATAGCCTGCTCTACCTGGCTCTCTCCGGCCTCGGCGCCGACGTGGCCTGGAGCTGGGCCTTCCTGGTGCAGATGCTGTCGATGGCGGCCGGCCAGCTGAGCCTGCTGCCCGGCGGCGCCGGCGCCGCGGAGCTCGGCACCGGGGTGCTGTTGGTCCCGCTGGTCGGGCAGGCCACCGCCGGCGCGGCTATCGTGGTGTGGCGCTTCGTCACTTTCCACTGTTATCTGCTGGCCGGCGCCCCGGTGTTCGTGACGATGCTGCGTGCGCACACTGGCCGCTCCCGCACACTTCCCGACTCGTAGTTTTTCGCCTTCTGTGGCATCTTATATCACTTACATAATGATACATGGATCTGTCGGCGACGCCCTTGGCTCGCCGCCGCTCCGATGCAAGGGAATTCGTTCATGGCCAATCGCTGGGGGCTGCGTGGCCAGTCCACGCTGACGCTGTTGCTGGCCTGCCTGTTAGCCCTGATTCCGGCCCTATTGATCGGCTGGCAGGCCATCGACGATGTCCGCCATCACTTCGCCACCCGCTATGCCGAGCAGTACACCCTGCTGCACATGCAGAAAATTCTCGCCCCCGTCTCACGGGAACTGGCTCTGGCCCGCCGCTTCGCCGATTCGGTGGTGACCCAGGAGTGGCTGGCCACTCCTGACGATGTGCAACGACGCGATCGTTTCTTCCGCGAGGCCGAGGGCTTTCGCGAGCAGTTCAGCGGCGGCGCCTATTTCGTGGTGGCCGACGCCACTGGCAACTACTACTACAACGATGACGACTCATCGCCCAGCCGCCGTCCTCGCTATCGGCTGTCACTGGACGATCCGGAGGATGCCTGGTACTTCTCCACCATGGACAGCAGTGCCACCTACAACATCAACGTCAATATCGACGGCAAGCTGGGTCTGGCCAAGGTATGGATCAACGTCAAGGTGCAGGAGGACGGCAGGCGTCTGGGCATGGCCGGCGGCGGCCTGGACCTGAGCCGCTTTCTCGACGACTTCCTGCGCGACAATGCTGCTGGCCTGACGCCGATGATCATCGACAGCCGTGGCGCCATTCAGGCCCATCCCGACCGCCAGCGGCTGGCCTTCAACTCCGGCGCCCAGACTCGGCTGGCCGGGGATACGCCACGGCTCCAGTCGCTGCTTGGCGATGCGGCCCAGCGCGAGCGCCTGGAGGACGCCATGCTTGATGCCCGGCGCCGGCCCGGCGAGGTGCATAGCCTCGAAGCCACCCTAGAAGGACAGCCGCGCCTGCTGTCGGTGGGCTACATTCCCGAACTGCAGTGGCTGTTCGTCTCGGCGTTGGATCTCAAGAGCGCTCCGGTGTTCGAGGGGCGCTGGTTCTGGCCGCTGGTGGTCGCCCTGACGCTGGTGCTGGCGATCGTCATGGCCGGCTTCGCCTATGGCACCGAGCGGCTGATCCTGGGCCCGATACGTCGCCTGCAGCACTCGGCGCGCGCGATCGCCGACGGCCATTACGGCAGCCACCTGCCCACGGAGCGCGATGACGAGATCGGCGAGCTGTCTCGTGCCTTTGCCCATATGGCCGGCCAGATCGAGCGCCACACCCAAGAACTGGAGGAACAGGTGCGTCATCGCACCCGGGAGCTGGAAGCCACCAACGCCGAGATGGTCACCGCGCGGCGCCAGGTCGATGCGTCGCTGGAATATGCCAGCATCATCCAGCGCGCCATCCTGCCCAGCCGCCAGCTGGACATGCACCTGGCAGGCCACCAGGCCGTTCTGTGGCGGCCCCGGGACCAGGTAGGCGGCGATTTCTATGTTTTCCGGGCGACCGAAACCGGCTACCTGATGGGCGTCATCGACTGCGCAGGGCACGGCGTGCCCGGCTCGCTGATGACCATGCTGGCCCGGGCCATCATCGACAATGCCATCCTGCACGTGGGGGCACACGACCCGGCGGCCATCCTCAACGAGACCGACCGTCAGAATCGCGCCACCCTGAACCGGGAGACCCTGCCCTCCTCGATCGCCACCAACATGGACGTGGGACTGGTATGGGTCGGGCATGGCGCCGATGTCCTGACCTTCGCCGGCGCCAAGATGTCGCTGTATGCCAGCGACGGCGAGCGACTGGAGGTCCAGCCCGGGGGTAAGCGGGCCCTGGGCCAGAAACGCTCCATGACCCACGAGAACCACCGCCTGCCGCTGCGCCAGGGCTGGACCTACTCGCTGTGCAGCGACGGCTTTCTCGACCAGGCCGGCGGCGAGCACGGCTTCGGCTTCGGCAACCGCCGCTTCGAAGCCATGCTGCTACGCCATGCCGACGCGCCGCTGGACGACCAAGTCGCCGCCTTCGAGGCCGAACTGGACGCCTACCGCGGCGAGCATCCCCAGCGCGACGATATCACCCTGCTGTGCTTCCGTTTCGATAGGCCACCCAAGGCCGCGTCTCGCGACGCCCGCCTCCCCTTGCCCACCTGACCCGGAGACGCCATGAATCTGCTGAGCCTGCGCAACAATTACCTGCAGCAACGCATCATGCTGTGCTTCAACGGCCCGATCTCGCGCAGCCTGATCGAGGAAATCGGTCATGCCCTGCGCAACTATCTCAACAGCCAGTCCGCCGCCCCTTCCTCGGCGATGGACGTCTTCGCCGTCTATATCGAAATGACCCAGAACATTCGCCACTATGCCCTGCTACAAAACTATGGTGAGGAAGACGCCACCGCCACCATCGCCGTGGCCCGGGACGGCGACGGCCGCTACCTGGTCTCGGCCGGCAACCTGGTCGAGAATACCGACGGCCATCGATTGGTCGAGGCCGTAGAGAGCCTGGCGGGGCTCGATGCCGGCGAGCTCAAGCGCGCCTACAAGCAGCAGCTGCGCCGTCCCCGCGACGAGGCCGCCACCAGCGGCGCCGGGCTGGGACTGATCGACATGGCACGCAAGTCGACGCGGCCGCTGGAAGCCTCCCTGCAACCGTTGTCATCAAGCCAAAGTTTTTTTAGCCTGACAGCCACCATTTAACGGTCATCGCCATGAGCCACGATCTGAACCTTTCCGGCAGCCCGTCCACGCCTGCGATCCAGAGCGACTGGCAGTCCGGCCGCCTTGCCATGCAGGGCGATTCCTATCCGGAAAACTCCTACGAACTCTTCAGCCAGGTCATCGAATGGGTCGAGGCCTTTCTGGAACAAGAGTCTCGCCCCTTGACGCTGGTCCTGGAACTCGTCTATCTGAACACCAGCTCGGTCAAGGCCATGATGGACATCTTCGACCTGCTCGAGGAGGCCCACGAGGGCGGACGCGTGGTCGGCGTCGAATGGCGCTACGACCCGCGCAATGAGCGCATTGCCGAGCTGGCCGAGGAGTTCAAGGAGGACTGCAGCTATCCCTTCGCCATCCTGCCGCTCGAGGTAGGCTCGTGAAAAATCGGGACCAGGCCCTGCTCGACGAGGTGACAGCACTGCTCGACGATCCGATCCATCGCGACCACCCGCTGCATGGGGCCTTGGAGCGCCTCTATCGCCACCATCTGGAGCAGCGAGAGCGGCTGGAACGGCTGATCAGCATTGCCGACGGCTTTCAGCAGAGCGCCCAATACGACCTGCACGACGCCCGCCACCAGTTGGAACATCAGCGCCGTCGCCAGCGCAAGCTCTCGCGCATCGCCGACCGCTTCCAGGAACTCCTGCACGAGCGCAACCAGGCCCTGGAAGATGTCTCGGGCCAGGACCCGCTGACCGGCCTGGCCAACCGACGCCGCCTCCATCAGCACCTCGAAGAGATGACCGACGATGCCAGCCAGCCTTTCAGTGTGGCGATGATCGATATCGATCACTTCAAGGTCATCAACGACCGCTACGGCCATGCCGCGGGGGACCGCGCCCTGGTCGCCCTGGCCAAGACCCTGACGGCCTCGCTGCGTGCCGGCGACCTGTGCGGCCGCTGGGGCGGCGAAGAGTTCCTGCTGGCACTGCCGACCACCCGGCTCGACCAGGCCGAGTGCCTGGTCGCCCGGCTCGGCGATCGACTGCGCCAACTGGACCTGGCACTGGATGCCTCGGGTGAGCCCACCACCGTCACCGCCAGTATCGGCATCGCCGAACACCAGCCCGACGAGAATTACCGAGACACCATCCACCGAGCCGATCAGGCGCTGCTGACTGCCAAACGCGAGGGCCGCGACCGCGCGCGCCGCGCAGGCTGAGTTATCCCCCTCGGCGTAGCCGAGGGTGTCAACGCTATTCATGACGGGGCACGGACATGAAAAAGGGCACCCCGCAGGGTGCCCTTTTCGCGTCTCGTTCCGAAAGCCACAGCTTACCAGCCGGTGGCTTCCTTCAGAGCGTCGCCGATCTCGGCCAGAGAGCGTACGGTCTTGACGCCCGCCGCCTCGAGGGCGCCGAACTTCTCGTCCGCGGTGCCCTTGCCACCGGCGATGATGGCGCCGGCATGGCCCATGCGCTTGCCGGGAGGCGCGGTGACACCGGCGATGTAGGAGACGACCGGCTTGGAGACGTTGGCCTTGATGTAGGCGGCCGCCTCTTCCTCGGCGGTACCGCCGATCTCGCCGATCATCACGATCGCTTCGGTGGCCGGATCCTGCTCGAACTTCTCGAGGATATCGATGAAGGTAGAGCCCGGAATCGGGTCACCGCCGATGCCCACGCAGGTGGACTGGCCGAAGCCGTGATCGGTGGTCTGCTTGACCGCCTCATAGGTCAGGGTGCCAGAGCGCGACACGATACCGACCTTGCCCGGCTTGTGGATGTGGCCCGGCATGATGCCGATCTTGCACTCGCCCGGGGTAATCACGCCGGGGCAGTTCGGACCGATCAGCTGCACGCCCAGCTCGTCACACTTGACCTTGACGTCGAGCATGTCAAGGGTCGGGATGCCTTCGGTGATGCACACGATCAGCTTGATGCCGGCGTTGGCGGCCTCGAGGATCGAGTCCTTGCAGAACGGGGCCGGCACGTAGATCACGCTGGCCTCGGCGCCGGTCTGCTCGACCGCTTCCTTGACGGTGTTGAACACCGGCAGGCCCAGGTGCTCCTGGCCGCCCTTGCCCGGGGTCACGCCGCCGACCATTTGGGTGCCGTAGGCGATCGCCTGCTCGGAGTGGAAGGTCCCCTGGCCGCCAGTGAAGCCCTGGCAGATGACCTTGGTGTTCTTGTCGATCAGGATGCTCATTACTTGCCCTCCGCTGCCTTGACGACCTGCTGAGCCGCGTCGGTGAGGCTCTTGGCAGCGATGATGTTCAGACCGCTGGAGGCCAGTTTCTCGGCGCCCAGCTCGGCGTTGTTACCCTCGAGACGCACCACGACCGGCACGTTGACGCCGACCTGCTCGACGGCACCGATGATACCCTCGGCGATCATGTCGCAGCGCACGATGCCGCCGAAGATGTTGACCAGCACGGCCTTGACGTTGTCATCGGAGAGGATGATCTTGAACGCCTCGGCCACGCGCTCCTTGGTGGCACCGCCGCCGACGTCCAGGAAGTTGGCCGGGCTGCCGCCGTTGAGGTTGACGATGTCCATGGTGCCCATCGCCAGGCCTGCGCCGTTGACCATGCAACCGATGTTGCCGTCCAGGGCCACGTAGTTGAGGTCCCAGGCCGCGGCCTCGGCCTCGCGCGGATCCTCCTGGGAGGGGTCACGCATCGCCTGCAGGTCCGGGTGACGGTACAGGGCGTTGCCGTCCAGGTTGATCTTGGCGTCCAGGCAGTGGAGGTTGCCCTCGTCGGTGATCACCAGCGGGTTGATCTCGAGCAGCGCCAGGTCCTTGTCGTGGAACAGCTTGGACAGACCCAGGAAGATCTTGGTGAACTGCTTGACCTGCGCACCCTCGAGACCCAGCTGGAAAGCCAGCTCACGGGCCTGGTACGGCTGGGCGCCGACCAGCGGATCGATCTCGGCCTTGAGGATCTTCTCGGGCGTCTCCTCGGCGACCTTCTCGATCTCGACGCCGCCCTCGGTGGAGGCCATGAAGACCACGCGACGGGTGGCGCGATCGACCACGGCGCCGAGATAGAGCTCGTTGGCGATGTCGGTGCAGTTCTCGACCAGGATCTTGGCGACCGGCTGGCCCTTCTCGTCGGTCTGGAAGGTCACCAGGTTCTTGCCCAGCCACTGCTCGGCGAAGGCCTTGGCCTCCTCCGGGCTCTTGATCAGCTTGACGCCACCGGCCTTGCCGCGGCCACCGGCATGGACCTGGGCCTTGACGACCCACATCTCACCGCCGATCTTCTTGCAGGCTTCCGCCGCCTCTTCGGGGGTGTCGACGGCAAAGCCCTTGGAAACGGGCAGACCATAGTCGGCAAACAGCTGTTTGCTCTGATACTCGTGAAGGTTCATCGATTCATGCCATTGGTTGCATGTGACTCGAACGGTAGCCTCTGCACTGCCTGAGACGACAGGCGGCGGCTACCACCGTTCCCCTTCGATGCGTCGCCGAAGGGGACGCGCCGCCCGAGGGCGGCGCTCTTGTTGTCTTACTTGCGCTTCTTGCGATTGGCCATGTGGATGGCGTGACCTTCCACGGCCAGGGCAGCCTCGTGGACGGCCTCGGACATGGTCGGGTGCGCATAGCAGGACAGCGCCAGATCCTCGGCGCTGGAGCCGAACTCCATGGCAATGACGCCCTGGGCGATCATCTCGCCGGCGTGCTGGCCGACGATGTGCATGCCCAGGATACGATCGGTCTCGGCATCGGCGATCACCTTGGCCTGCCCTTCGGTGGCGTTGTTGGCCATGGCACGACCGCTGGCGGCGAACGGGAAGGCGCCGGTCTTGACCTCAATGCCGGCCGCCTTGGCATCCTGCTCGGTCATGCCGACCCAGGCCACCTCGGGGAAGGTGTAGATCACGCTGGGGATGGCGTCGTAGTTCATCTCGGCCTTATGGCCGGCGATGATGTCGGCGACCATGATGCCTTCCTCGGAGGCCTTGTGGGCCAGCATCGGGCCACGCACGCAGTCGCCGATGGCGTATACGCCCGGCACGCTGGTGCGGCACTGGTCGTCGACGTGGATGAAGCCGCGCTCGTCGAGCTCGACGCCCACGCCTTCACCGATCACGCCCTTGGTGTACGGCTTGCGGCCGACACAGACGATCAGCTTTTCGAAGGTGATCTCCTGCTCGCCCTTGGCGTCGGAGTACTTGACCACGACCTCGTCGCCCTTGACCTCGGAGCCGGTGACGCGGGCGCCCAGCTTGATATCCAGGCCCTGCTTCTTGAGCAGCTTCTGGGTTTCCTTGGCGATCGCGCCGTCGACCATCGGCAGGAAGTCGTCCATGGCCTCGAGGACGGTGACCTCGGAGCCCAGACGGTTCCACACGCTGCCGAGCTCGAGACCGATGACGCCGGCGCCGATCACGCCGAGACGCTTGGGCGCCTCCTCGAACTCGAGGGCGCCGGTGGAATCGACGATCAGGCCCTCGGTCAGCGGGGTCGGGGGGATCTCCACCGGCACCGAGCCGGCGGCGACCACGATATTGTCGGCCTCATAGGTGGCCGCCTTGCCGTCCGGATCGGTCACCTCGACCTGCTTGCTGCCGATGACCTTGCCGGTACCGTCGATCGGAGTCACCCCATTGGCCTTGAACAGGCCGGAGATGCCGCCGGTCAGGTTCTTCACGATCTGATCCTTGCGGGCCATCATCTTCTTGACGTCCATGGTGACGTCACCGGCCTCGATGCCCATCTCGTCGAAGTCGTTCTTGGCCTCGACGAACTTGTGGGAGGCCTCAAGCAGGGCCTTGGAGGGAATGCAGCCCACGTTCAGGCAGGTCCCACCGTGAACGACCTTGCCCTGCTTGCCGATCCACTTCTCGACGCAGGCGGTCTTCAGGCCCAGTTGGGCGGCACGGATGGCGGCGACGTAGCCGCCGGGGCCCGCACCGATCACGATGACATCAAACTTGTCGGCCATGTTGGCTCCTTGCGTTGTGTTTCGCTATGTCTCTGTTGCCCGTGCGGATCAGACGTCCAGCAGCAGGCGGGCCGGATCTTCGAGCAGCGCCTTGATGGTCACCAGGAACTGCACCGCGTCCTTGCCGTCGATCATGCGGTGATCGTATGACAGCGCCAGGTACATCATCGGACGGATCTCGACCTTGCCGTTCACCGCCATGGGACGCTCCTGGATCTTGTGCATGCCCAGGATAGCGGTCTGCGGCGGGTTGAGAATCGGTGTAGACATCAGCGAGCCGAAGATCCCGCCGTTGGTGATGGTGAAGGTGCCGCCCTGCATCTCGTCGATGCCCAGCTTGCCGTCGCGGGCCCGCTTGCCGAAGTCGACGATGCCTTTCTCGACGTCGGCAATCTTCATGCTGTCGGTATCACGCAGCACCGGCACCACCAGGCCGCGGTCCGTTGACACGGCAACGCCGATGTCCTGGTAGCCGTGGTAGACGATGTCGTCGCCGTCGATGGAGGCGTTGACGTCGGGGAAGCGCTTGAGCGCCTCGGAGGCTGCCTTGACGAAGAAGCCCATGAAGCCGAGCTTGGTGTCGTGGGCCTTGAGGAAGGTCTCCTTGTACTGCGCGCGCAGGTCCATCACCGCGCCCATGTCCACCTCGTTGTAGGTGGTCAGCATGGCGGCGGTCTGCTGGGCCTCGACCAGACGCTTGGCGATGGTCTTGCGCAGGCGGGTCATCGGCACGCGCTTCTCGGGGCGCTCGCCCTCGACGGCCGGGGCCGGCGCCGCGGCGGCCTTGGCACCGCCGGCCGGCTTGGCGGCCTTCTTGGCGCTGCCGTCCTTGATGGCCTTCTGCACGTCTTCCTTGAGGACGCGACCGCCCTTGCCGGTGCCCTCGAGCTTGGCGACGTCGAGGTCGTGTTCGGCGACCAGCTTGCGCGCGGCCGGGGCCAGGATCTTGTCGCCGACCTTCTCGTCGCTGGCGCCGTCATCGGCGGATGCCGCGGCCTTGCCCTCGCCGGCACCGGTCGGGCTGGCGCTGCCGCCGGCCCCTTCGGTGAACACCGCGAGCAGTTGCTCGGAGGTCACCTGGCTGCCTTCCTCGGCCTTGATCTCGGACAGCGCACCGTCGGCGGGTGCGACCACTTCGAGCACGACCTTGTCGGTCTCGATCTCGGCCAGCACCTCGTCGCGCTTGACGGCTTCGCCGACCTGCTTGGCCCAGCTGGCCACGGTGCCTTCCTGAACGGACTCGGGGAAGGTCGGCGCCTTCACCTCGTGCGCTTGGCCGCCGCCGGCCGGGGCGGCCTCCGGCTTGGCGTCGCTCTTCTCCTCGCTGGCGGCCTCGGCTTTGTCGCCGCCGCTGGCCGCGCCTTCGCCGAGGCGGCCAAGGACCTGCTCGGACTCAACGGTATCGCCCTCTTCCGCCAGCACCTCGGCCAGGGTACCGGCCTCGGGTGCCACGACCTCGAGCACCACCTTGTCGGTCTCGATTTCGACGATCAGTTCGTCACGCTCGACGCTGTCACCCGGCTGCTTGTGCCAGGCGGCCACGCTGCCTTCGGCAACGGATTCCGGAAAGGTGGGTGCCTTGATCTCGGTAGCCATGTCGTTTCCCTTGTGTGTTCTCTCTCGTCCCGGTGGGCTGCCTTAGAGGTTGAAGGCGTCTTCCACCAGCTTGCGCTGCTGTTCGGTGTGCACGGACATGTAGCCCGCCGCGGGCGCCGCCGAGGCCGGTCGGCCGGCGAACTTGAGCTTGCCGCCCAGGCCCGTCTTGAGCTGCTCCGCCACGCTGCGCATGTGATGCTGACTGGAATACCATGCGCCCTGGTTGAGCGGCTCTTCCTGGCACCACACCATCTCGCTGGCGTTGGTGTAGGCCTGGATCGCCTCGAGGAGCTCGGCCTCGGGGAACGGATAGAGCTGCTCGAGGCGCAGGATGGCCACGTCGTCGCGAGCGTTCTCCTCGCGCCAGTTGGCCAGGTCGTAGTAGACCTTGCCGGCACACAGGATGATGCGCTCGACCTTCTCGGCGTCGCGCTTGCCCTGGTCGGGAAGTACCATCTGGAAGCTGCCGTTGGCCAGCTCATCGAGGCTTGAGATGGCCTCCTTGTGGCGCAGCAGGCTCTTCGGCGACATCACCACCAAGGGCTTTCTCAGCTTGCGGATCACTTGGCGGCGCAGCAGATGGAAGATCTGCGCCGGGGTGGTCGGCACGCAGACCTGCATGTTGTGCTCGGCGCACAGTTGCAGGAAGCGTTCCAGACGCGCCGAGGAGTGCTCGGGCCCCTGCCCCTCGTAGCCGTGCGGCAACAGCATGGTCAGGCCGCACAGTCGCTCCCACTTGGTCTCGCCTGAGGAGATGAACTGGTCGACCACCACCTGGGCACCGTTGAAGAAGTCGCCGAACTGCGCTTCCCAGATCACCAGGTCGTTGGGTGCCGTGGTGGAATAGCCATACTCGAACGCCAGCACGGCTTCCTCGGAGAGGAAGGAATCGTGGATGGTGAAGCACGGCTGACCATCGCTCAGGTGCTGCAGCGGCACATAGGTGCTGCCATCCTTCTGGTTGTGCACCACCGCGTGGCGGTGGGAGAAGGTGCCGCGCCCCACGTCCTGGCCGGTCAGGCGCACCGGATGCCCCTGATCGATCAGGGTGGCATAGGCCAGCGTCTCGGCGAAGCCCCAGTTGGTAGCCATGCCGCCGGCCTGCATCTTGCGACGGTCGTCGTAGATCTTGGCGACCTGGCGCTGCACCTCGATCCCGTCCGGGATGTCGCACATCTTCGCCGCCAGGTGCTGCAGGCGCTTCATGTCGAAGCTGGTGTCGGTGTGGCCGCTCCATTCGTGACCGAGATAGGGCTTCCAGTCGACGAACAGCGCGGTGTTGGGCTTCTGTACCAGGGCATTGGCCACGTGGTTGCCGGCGACCAGGTCGTCGCGGTATTTCTCCATCGTGGCCTTGGCATCGTCCTCGCTGATCAGCCCTTCCTTGACCAGACGCTGGGCGTACAGGGTGCGCGAAGAGGCATGATTCTTGATCTTGCTGTACATCATCGGCTGGGTGCCGGACGGCTCGTCGGCCTCGTTGTGGCCGCGACGGCGATAGCACACCAGGTCGATGACCACGTCCTTCTTGAACTGCTGACGATAGTCCAGTGCCACCTGGGTGGCATGCAGCACGGCGTCCGGATCGTCACCGTTGACGTGGAAGATCGGTGCCTGGACCATCTTGGCGATGTCGGTGCAGTACTCGGTGGAACGCGAGTCTTCAGGGTGCGAGGTGGTGAAACCGACCTGGTTGTTGATCACGATGTGCACCGTGCCGCCGGTCCGATAGGCACGGGTCTGGGACATCTGGAAGGTCTCCATGACCACGCCCTGGCCAGCGAAGGCCGCGTCACCATGGACGTTGATCGGCAGCACCTTGCCACCGTCGGCGTCGCTGCGGCGATCCTGACGGGCCCGCACCGAGCCCTCCACCACCGGAGCCACGATCTCCAGGTGCGAGGGGTTGAACGACAGTGCCAGGTGTACTTCGCCGCCCGGCGTCATGACGTTGGAGCTGAAGCCCTGGTGATACTTGACGTCGCCGGAGCCGCGTTCGACCACCTTCTTGCCATCGAACTCGTCGATCAGCTCGGAGGGGTTCTTGCCGAGGATGTTGACCAGCACGTTGAGGCGGCCGCGGTGGGCCATGCCGATTACCACTTCCTTGGTGCCGTAACCACCGGCACGCTGGATCAGCTCGTCCATCATCGGGATGAAGGACTCGCCGCCCTCCAGACCGAAGCGTTTGGTGCCCGGATACTTGGAGGCCAGGTAGCTCTCCAGGCCCTCGGCGGCGGTCAGCCGCTCGAAGACATGCTTGCGCACCTCTTCACTGAACTTGGGCTTGGAACGCACCGACTCGAAGCGCTGCTGCAGCCAGCGTTTCTCCTCGGTATCGACGATGTGCATGATCTCGCAGCCGATGCTGCGGCAGTAGGTCTGCTCCAGCGCCTCGACGATCTCCTTCAGCGGGGCCTTGTCGGCGCCGAGGAAGAACGAGCCCGTCTGGAACTCGGTGTCCAGATCGGCCTTGGAGAGCTGGTGGAAGGAGAGGTCGAGGTCGGGCACCGGGGTCGGGCTGCGCAGATCGAGGGGGTCGATATCGGCCTTCTGGTGCCCGCGGAAGCGGTAGGCGTTGATCAGCTGCAGCACCTTGACCTGCTTGCGACTCTCGTCGCTGCCGGAGGCGGCAGTAGCCTGGGCGGTACGGCGCTGACGGCCTAGCTGATAGAACTGTTCGCGGGTAGGAGCAAGTGGAACGTCGGGGGTGGCGCTGCCGTCGGGTCTCGGCAGTTGGTCGAAATACTGACGCCATTCGTCGGGAACGGCGGTGGGATCATCGAGGTACTGATCAAAGAGCGCTTCCACATAGTGAACATTGCTGCCACTGACATGGGAGGAGCGCCACATCAACTCCATTATGCCTTGTTGCATCTCTCGGTCACCCTGCACTGATGGGGTGGTATCGGCCGTCACGGCTCACCCGTGGCGACATCTTTGGTAGCCTGCCGGCGGGCGGACACCTTGTTCTCGATGGTCAAAAGCCGGTGCACGAGGCACCGGCTTCGACGTCTCACCGGGGGCCAGGCTGCGACAGCAAGTCGCAGCACGCGGCGTATGATAACAAGCCGGGGCCCACGATTTAAGTGGCATTCGCCAGCAGCATCTCGCGGATCTTGCCGATCGCGCGCGTGGGATTCAGCCCCTTGGGGCATACCGCCACGCAGTTCATGATGCCGCGGCAGCGGAACACGCTGAACGGATCCTCCAGCTCGGTCAGGCGCTCTCGGGTCGCCTCGTCACGGGAATCGGCCAGGAAGCGGTAGGCCTGCAGCAGGCCGGCCGGACCGACGAACTTGTCCGGATTCCACCAGAACGACGGGCAGGAGGTCGAGCAGCAGGCGCACAGGATGCACTCGTAGAGGCCGTCGAGCTTGTCGCGGTCCTCCGGTGACTGCAGGCGCTCGATGGCCGGCGCCGGGGTGTCGTTCTGCAGGTACGGCTGGATCCGCTCGTACTGCTTGTAGAACAGCCCCATGTCGACCACCAGATCGCGAATGACCGGCAGGCCGGGCAGCGGACGCAGGGTCAGCTTGCCCTTCTTGACCACGTCGGAGAGCGGCGTGATGCAGGCCAGGCCGTTCTTGCCATTCATGTTCATGCCGTCGGAACCACACACGCCCTCGCGGCAGCTGCGGCGGTAGGCCAACCCGTTGTCCTGCTCCTTCACCAGGTGCAGCACATCGAGCACCATCAGGTCGCGACCCTGGGTGTCGACCTGGAACTCCTCCATATAGGGAGCGGAGTCCGTTTCCGGGTTGTAGCGGTACAGGGATACCTGAAGATTGGACATCGTGACTCCCCTCAGTAGGTACGGACTTTCGGTTCGAACATGTCGACGGTCTTGGGCGCGAAGTTCACATCACGCTGGCCCAGGCGCTTCTCGGCCGGGAAGTACATGGAGTGCTTCAGCCAATTGACGTCGTCGCGATCCGGGTAGTCGTAGCGTGAGTGGGCACCACGGCTCTCCTTGCGCTCCAGGGCGGCGATGGCGGTGGCTTCGGCGACCTCCATCAGGTTGTCGAGCTCCAGCGCCTCGACGCGCGCGGTGTTGAAGGTGCTGGACTTGTCCGGCAGGTAAGCGTTGTCGATGCGCTCACGCAGCTCGGCCAGCTGCTGGACGCCCTTCTGCATGTTGTCCTCCTGGCGGAAGACGCCGAAGGCGTTCTGCATGATGTCCTGCAGCTCGCGCTTGAGCTCGGGCACGGTCTCGCCGCTCTCGGACTCGTTCCAGCGGTTGATGCGCTGCATGGCCGAGGCGACATCGGATTCGCTGGCCGCCAGATACTCGACGCCCTCGTTGAGCGCGCTCTCGATGAACATGCCGGCGGCGCGGCCGAACACCACCAGATCGAGCAGCGAGTTGCCGCCCAGGCGGTTGGCGCCGTGGACCGACACGCAGGCCGCCTCGCCCACGGCGAAGAGGCCGTTGACGATCTGGTCGTTGCCGTCGCGGTCCTGCATGATCGCTTGGCCGTGCACGTTGGTCGGCACGCCGCCCATCATGTAGTGGCAGGTCGGCACCACCGGAATCGGCTCCTTGGCCGGGTCCACGTGGGCGAAGGTCTTGGACAGCTCGACGATGCCCGGCAGGCGCTTGCCGAGGACTTCCTCGCCGAGATGGTCGAGCTTGAGGTAGACGTGGTCGCCGTTCTCGCCGCAGCCACGACCCTCGAGGATCTCCATGACCATGGAGCGTGCGACCACGTCGCGGCCCGCCAGGTCCTTGGCGTTGGGCGCATAGCGCTCCATGAAGCGCTCGCCGTCCTTGTTGATCAGGTAGCCACCCTCGCCGCGGCAGCCCTCGGTCACCAGGGTACCGGCGCCATAGATGCCGGTCGGGTGGAACTGCCACATCTCCATGTCCTGCATCGGGAAGCCGGCGCGCAGCGCCATGCCGATGCCATCGCCGGTGTTGATCAGGGCATTGGTGGTGGAGGCATAGATGCGACCTGAGCCGCCGGTGGCCAGCACGGTGGCCTTGGATTTGACGTGAACCACTTCGCCGGACTCGATGTCCATGGCAATGCAACCCACCACATCACCGTTGGCGTTCTTGACCAAGTCGATGGCGTACCACTCGTTCAGGAAAGTGGTATTGTTCTTCAAGTTGTTCTGGTAGAGCGTGTGCAGCAGGGCGTGACCGGTACGGTCGGCAGCGGCACAGGTACGGGCCGCCTGGCCGCCCTCGCCGAAGTTCTTGGACTGGCCGCCGAACGGGCGCTGATAGATGCGGCCGTTGTCGAAGCGGGAGAACGGCAACCCCATGTGCTCGAGCTCGAAGACCGCCTTCGGCCCCTCGGAACACATGTATTCCGCCGCATCCTGGTCAGCGATGTAGTCGCCGCCCTTGACGGTGTCGTACATGTGCCAGCGCCAGTCGTCATCGGGATCGGAGGAGGCGATGGCGCAGGTGATGCCGCCCTGGGCGGAAACGGTGTGCGAGCGGGTCGGGAAGACCTTGGACAGCACGGCGGTCTTCTTGCCGGACTTGGCCAGCTCGAGGGCGGCCCGCAGGCCGGAACCGCCACCGCCGATGATGATGGCGTCGAAGGTCAGGCTACGCATGTTGGACATGGATCAGGCTCCCCACAGGACTTGGATACCCCAGACCAGAAACACGAAGATGGCCAGGATGATGACGGTCTGGACGGCGATGCGAATGCCGGTCGGCTTGAGATAATCGGTAGTCACGGTCCACAGCCCCACCCAGGCATGGGCGGCCAGGGACACGAAAGCCAACAGCGAGAAGATGCGCATCCAGGTCTGAGTGAAGAGTCCGCTCCAGGTCGCGTAGTCGAGCCCCGGGTGAAACAGCAGATAACCGACGATGAAGAGAGAGTAGAGGGCCAGGATGATGGCCGAGACGCGCTGCACGAGCCAATCGGACAGCCCGCTGCGCCCAAAATTCGTGATGTTGGTTACCATACCCAGACTCCAGCCAGAATGATCAGGACTGCGCTCACCACCACGGTGATCTGTGCCTTCTTGACGCCGCCTTCGAGGGTCACGCCGATATCGATATCCATCAGCAGGTGCTTGATGCCGGCCACGAAGTGAAAGGCCAGCGCAGACAGCAATCCCCAGGCGATCAACTTGGCCAGGAAGTTGTGGGCCAGGGCATCATGCACCGCCACAAAGCCTTCGGGAGACGACAACGAGGCGTCGAGGGCCCAGAAGCCGAAGATCAGACCAATGAAGAGGATGACGCCGGTAATGCGGTGGGCGATCGACGTCAAGGCGGGGAGGGGGAACTGTATCGTGGACAGATCCAGATTTACGGGTCGTTTGCTATTCACGGCTCTCTACACACTCTCTTGGCCCGCAGTAGGCGCTCGGGCGAGGCCCGTCACGGGCGGTGGTTTCGGGAAGGGACTCGATCATGACGCGATGTCACGATCACCGTTTCCTGCCAGTCGCGCGACAAGATTATAGGGTTATGCCCACACCATGACAAATGACTCACGCACCGACTCGACCATGGTGGCAAACGACTCAGGGGCAAAAAAACACCGCCACGGCGTAAGTTATCACCTACAACCCCACCACTCCGATGGATCTTGCACGCAAATGGTGCAAAGCACCAACTCTGTTACAAACCCTGTACCTCATCCAAGGAATGCACAAGGCAAGGGTGGCGATCGATGAATTGACAATCGTGAAGACGCTTCT
The DNA here is from genome assembly GCF_043496985.1 of Halomonas sp. B23F22_20. Lineage (NCBI taxonomy): Bacteria > Pseudomonadati > Pseudomonadota > Gammaproteobacteria > Oceanospirillales > Halomonadaceae > Halomonas > Halomonas sp. B23F22_20. The sequence goes on along the minus strand of NZ_JBIEKH010000001.1, from coordinate 77,384 downwards.
ATAGTGGGCGAACCTTTTCGCCGGCAAGTTCTGCGAAATCACGCATTATCGCGCCACCATGAACTCGAGAGGAGGCCAGTTATGGCTGACAGGAAAGCAACGTTGACGGTAGAAGGTCTGGACAAGCCGATCGAGCTGCCGGTCTACTCGGGGAGCGCAGGACCGGATGTGATCGATGTCCGCAGCCTGGGCGCCGAAGGCCTCTTTACCTACGACCCCGGCTTCATGGCAACCTCCTCCTGCCAGTCCGCCATCACCTACATCGATGGCGGCAAAGGGGTGCTGCTACACCGCGGCTATCCCATCGAACAGCTGGCCAAGCACTCCGACTTCGTCGAGCTATGCTACCTGCTGATGTTCGGTCAGCTGCCCGACAAGGCCCAGTACAAGGACTTCGCCGGACGCGTGCGCGGCCACACCATGGTCCACGAACAGCTGGCCAACTTCTTCAAAGGCTTCCGTCGCGACGCCCACCCGATGTCGATCCTGTGTGGCGTGGTCGGTGGCCTGGCGGCGTTCTATCACGATCACCTTGACATCACCAAGCAGGAAGATCGCGAGATCAGCGCCATCCGCCTGATCGCCAAGATGCCGACCATCGCCGCCATGTCCTACAAGTACAACGTGGGCATGCCCTTCAACTACCCGCGCAACGACCTGAACTATGCAGAGAACTTCCTCTACATGATGTTCAGCAACCCGTGCGAGGACTACGAGATCAATCCGGTGTTCGCCAAGGCCATGGATCGCATCTTCATGCTCCATGCCGATCACGAGCAGAACGCCTCGACCTCCACGGTGCGCCTGGCAGGCTCCACCGGTGCCAATCCCTTCGCCTGCATCAGCGCCGGCATTGCCGCCCTATGGGGACCGGCTCACGGCGGCGCCAACGAGGCGGTGCTCAACATGCTGGACGAGATCGGCGACGACTCCGAAGAGAACATCCAGCGCTTCATCGACAAGGCCAAGGACAAGAACGATCCGTTCAAGCTGATGGGATTCGGCCACCGCGTCTACCGCAACTTCGACCCGCGCGCCAAGGTCATGAAGGAAACCTGCGACGAAGTCCTGGAGCAGCTGGGCATGGCCGACGATCCGCAGCTCAAGATCGCCAAGCGCCTGGAGCAGATTGCCTTGGAAGACGAGTACTTCATCGAACGCAAGCTGTACCCGAACGTCGACTTCTACTCCGGCATCATCCTCAAGGCCATGGGCATCCCGACCAACATGTTCACCGTGATTTTCGCGGTGTCCCGTACCATCGGCTGGATCTCCCACTGGCACGAGATGATCAGCGACAGCTACAAGATCAGCCGTCCGCGCCAGCTCTACGTGGGCCACACTCAGCGCGACTATCCCGCCGAGTGAACCGGCGTCATTGATCCCACGACGACGAAGGCCGCCCACCGGGCGGCCTTCGTCGTTGAGAGCCTTGGCTGCTTGCCACCTCCCCCACCTTCCACCACTCTCCGACACATCGAACCTATACCGCCCCCCCCCCTGGAAGAGCCTTCTGAGCGCCTTTCAGGGCTCGGGCGACAGATCCCCCAGGCTTGCCCATTACCACCCTGTCTGCAGCCCCGAGGACCGTATCGACGGCCGATCGGGCCCGACGATTCCCCACTGTCATCCCACTGACCTCATTCCGAAGCGTTTTCCACACATTCTGTGGATAACCCTGTTCAAAACCCCTAGAGAAACGCCTCAAATCGCCATGGACAGCGGGTCGCACTCAGATTGATCAATTTTTGATCTAATACAACTCATTGATTTTAAAGAACTAATCAACGAACCCCATAACCACGGGGCTAGGAAGCGAGCCTGTGCACAGAACGCGGGGAAGGAACGGCCAACGTGGACAAGTCAAGGCCCGAGATGGCCTATCTTGGGTACAAAAGCACGAGAATGCGGCATGCTCAGCGCGCCAGAAGCTCGCGCGGCGAACACAAAAAAAAGACGCCATCGGCGTCCGGATATACAGGAAAGGATGGCGTCCCATAGGGGGTTCGAACCCCTGTTACCGCCGTGAAAGGGCGGTGTCCTAGACCACTAGACGAATGGGACGCTGCATCTTCGAATCGAGAAGGTGGTGGAGCCTAGCGGGATCGAACCGCTGACCTCAACACTGCCAGTGTTGCGCTCTCCCAGCTGAGCTAAGGCCCCGCATCTCGTGAAGACGGGACGTATAGTACTGATTCGCCCGGGGTTCGTCAACACTTTTTCGAAGAGAAGAGCGAAGGAGGAAGTGGGAAGACTGGGGCCGCGGCCGCCCCGTCTCCTTCTTCAAGCGGCGCAGCCGCGTCTTACAGCTCCCGGTATTCCTTCTCGAACCGCTTGGCCTGCTTCTTGGACACGCCACCCAGCACCGCGATGGCATGGCGCAGGCGCGCGCGGGTCATGTCGGAGCCGAGGATCGCCATGGCGTCCATCACCGAGGTGCTGGACGCCGAACCGGTGATGGCAATGAACACCGGCGCCAGGAAGTCCTTCATCTTGAGCTCGAAGTGTGCAGCCAGCGCCTTGACCTCGTCGAGCAGGGCTTCCTTGTGCCAGGTCGGCACCGTCTCGAGGCGCCACGTCAGAAACTGCAGCAGCTTCACCAAGTCTTCGCGGCCCAGCTTGACCGCATCGAAGTCGCCTTCCTCGATCGCCGGCATGCCGGAGAAGAAGTGGCCCGCCAGAGGCATGACATCGGACAGCGTCTCCACCCGCGGACGGATCTGGGGAAGGATCTGGCGGACATAGTCCTCGTTGAAAGCCCAGTCGCGAAGCGCCGTGAGGAAAGCATCGTCGTCCAGATCCTCGCGAATGTAGAGACCATTGAGCCAGCTCAGCTTCTGCAGGTCGAACACCGGCCCGCCCAGCGAGACCCGCTGCACGTCGAAGTGGCTCATCATCTCGTCGAGGGTGAATTTTTCCCGCTCGTCCGGCATCGACCACCCCATGCGCCCCAGGTAGTTGGTCACCGCCTGCGGCAGGAACCCCATGCGCCGGTAGTAGTTGATCGAGGTCGGATTCTTGCGCTTGGAGAGCTTCGACTTGTCCGGGTTGCGCAGAAGCGGCATATGGCACAGCGCCGGCATCGGCCAGCCGAAGTATTCATATAGAAGCTGATGCTTGGGCGCGGAGTTGATCCACTCCTCGCCGCGCAGCACATGGGTGATGCCCATCAGATGGTCATCGACCACGTTGGCCAGGTGATAGGTCGGCATGCCGTCCGACTTGAGCAGGATCTGCGCGTCCACCTGAGCCCAGTCGACCTCGATGGTCCCGCGCAGCATGTCCTCGACCACGCAGGTCCCGCTGGCCGGTACCTGCATGCGCACCACGTAGGGCCAGCCCTCACGCTCACGGCGTGCAACCTCTTCCTCGGGCAGCGCCAGATCGGCCGGCTTCAGCGCCAGATGCAGTCCGGCAGCCTTGCGCGTTTCGCGCAGTTTGTCGAGCTCCTCGCTAGTGCGGTAGCACTTGAAGGCATGACCGGACTCGATCAGCTTGCGCGCATGCTCGGCGTAGATATCGCCGCGCTCGCTCTGCCGGTAGGGGCCGTGCGGACCGCCCACATCGGGGCCCTCATCCCACTCCAGGCCGAGCCAGCGCAGGGAATCGAGAATCATCTGCTCGGACTCCGCGGTCGAACGTACCCGGTCGGTGTCCTCGATACGCAGAATGAACTCACCGCCGTGTTGACGAGCGAAGCACAGATTGAACAAAGCGATATAAGCGGTGCCCACATGGGGATCACCGGTGGGAGACGGCGCGATACGAGTACGTACGGTCATGTCGTCCTTGGTCCAGTCGAGAGAATGAGGCCCTGGGCGCTGTCGCCAGCGCGGCACGAAAAGGCCGAGACGCTCGCTCGATGGGACAGGCACCTGACCAGGGCGGATGGACGCATTATACGCACCTCGCGCCAAGGCAGCAGCCGTGGTATGGAATCATTGACGCCCCAGGCGGTCCACAGCACACCCTCAGCAAAGGCACGACAGCGATGCTTGCTCAACTGCCGAATGACTTCAACGCCCTGGTGGCCGGAGCCTCAGGCGGGATCGGCTCGGCCCTGGTCGATGCACTGCTGGCCACCCCCAGGCTTGGGCGCCTGTATGCCGTCAGCCGGAATGAGGTGCGACGAGATGACCCACGACTGAGCGCTCTGCCCCTGGACCTGACCGAGCCTGAGGGGTTGGAGGCACTCAGCAACGCCCTCCCCGACCGGCCGCTGCACCTGGTGATCAACACCCTCGGCCTGTTGCACGACGAGGCGAGCGGTATCTTCCCGGAAAAGAAACTGGGCGAGCTCGATGGCGACGCCCTAGCCCGCTTGTTTCACGTCAACGCCACGACTCCGGCACTGCTGCTCCAGACGCTGGAGCCCGCGCTCAAGGGCCATCACCCGGTGCTGATCGGCAGCCTATCGGCCCGGGTCGGCTCGATCGGCGACAACCGGCTCGGCGGCTGGTACGCCTACCGCGCCAGCAAGGCCGCCCATAACATGTTGATGAAGACCGCCGCTGTCGAGCTCCGCCGCCTCAATCCCAACGCCGTGGTGATCTGCCTGCATCCCGGCACCACCGACACCGCCCTGTCGGCTCCCTTTCAAGCCAGAGTTCCCGAGGGCAAGCTATTCTCGCCGACCTTCGTCGCCGAGCGTTTACTGATCGTACTGGGAGAACGACGGCCTGCGGACAGCGGCGGCTTCCTGGACTGGAACGATGTCCCCATTCCATGGTGATAAAGTCTCGAGACCGCGGTCATAACGTTGATGCGCGCTATTGCACAGTCTAGAGCAATAACGGACCATTCCATCCTTCTAGACGACCTCAGACAGGACGACGTTAATGGAAACACTCGGCCCTCGGATCAAGCATCTCCGGCTGGAGGCCAAACTCAACAAGGCCGCCCTCGCCCGCCGGGTCGGCGTCTCGGACGTCACCATTTCGTATTGGGAGTCCGGGGCCATCAAACAGATCGGCCATGAGCGCCTGGTCGCCCTGGCCGCCGCCCTCAACTGTCCACTGTCTGCCCTGCTCGATGACGAGGGTACGCGTCCTTCACCGCTGTTCTTGAAGGCTGATGCTTCGCCTCCCTGGACGACACCCGATGCCAAGGGCATCGAACTGCCCATCGAGCTCACCCCGGGGCAGCGCTGGGATGGAGACTGCCACCTGGTCACACCGGCCCCGGGAGAATGCTTCGATTATCTCGGCGCCGGCGATCTGGCGGCCATTGCCCCTACCGAGATATTTCGGCAACCCGGCCTCTACCTAATTGAAGAAGCCGGCCGCCTGGCACTGCGACGGGTACAGCAGGATGCCAAGGGTGCCCTGACCTTCCAACGCCAGGACGATGGCAGCCCCGCGCCCTACACCCCGGACTGCCGATTGCTGGGCAAGATCGTCTCGCTGTGGCGTCACGAAGCACTGTGAACGCCCTGCATGTTCAGTCCAATTCCATGACCTCGACCTGGTCGGTGGTATGTCGCGTCCGAGTGCCCACCAGGAAACGCTGAGTGGCACTGACCACCTGCCCCAGCCCATGACGCGATGCCTCGACCAGAGGGCCCCGCAGGTTCTCCCCCTGCTCACCCAACCGCGCCCGAACCCTTGGCGGCTGAACCTGGGCGGGTGGCATGTTCACAGTGATGCGATAATCTCCGTCGGGCAGACCGCTCCCGGGGCCAAAGGGCCCAGCGGAGAAAGCCCCGGCCAAGACGGTGGTTCGCTCCTGCCAACGCACACCGCTGACTTCTCGCTCCACCAACACCTGAAGGCGGGTGTCATCCGGCAGATTGGTGGTGCCCTCCACCACCAGCCGACGATCGCTACGTAGACGGGCCGATACCTCGATGACCACGACGGCATCGAAGGGGGGAACCTCGGCGGTAGGCGTAGTTTCGGCGGCCGACTCTGGTTGAGCCACGCCGCCGATCCTCTCGTCGGGCGGCGGCGAGTCCTCCTCGCTGCTGCCGCATCCGGACAGCAACGCCACCAGAACGATCCACAGAATGCCGCGACGCCATGCCCTCATGCCTGTCCTCCATGCCCTGGGATGCCTCGCCAGCCTACCATCACAGCAACGGACTCGCGCCCTTCAGTCACCGCGACACTCCCGGCATAGCGTGGCATGCGGCACCGCGGCCAGCCGCCCCGCATCGATCACGTCACCGCACCGTTCGCAGATCTCTCCCCTGCCCTCGCGAATCCGTGCCAAGGCATGGCGCACCTGGGCCAGTTCATCCTCGGCTTCCGCTTCCAGCGACGCCACCACCTCGTCATCGCGTGTCTCCAAGGACTGATCCTCCATGTCCTTGTCCACCGGACCGCCCAGATGCTGACGATGGGCCCGATAGTGCTCCAGGCGCTCCTTGAGCTCATCCCGGAGCCGTTCCAGTTCGACCTTGCGATCGTCGCTCATCGCCATCTCTCCTTTCATCTCCTGGCCTACCGTTCCTAGCCAACTTCCAGGGCACGATACCCGGACGTCGTCAGCTCGATCCGACGTACGCACCTCTCGTCATCGCGTTCGACCTTGATCAAGCCAGCTGCTTCCAGGGCCGCAATATCGTCCAGGATCAGAGGCTCGTGCGAATCCTCACCGGCATGACCGAAAGGCGCGCCCAACACGCCGCCATGCTGCAGCACCCGAGCCAGCAGCTCGCGTTGTGTGTCGTCGAGATCATGCGCGTCCATTGGCTGCTCTCCTGCTCACTCCGCCATTGCGGTACTCCCTGCAGTATGGACGAGATCGTCAGCGACACGATTCACGCTGATAGCCCACTCGCAACCGACTCCGAGGCTGTTAGAATACGCGCCACTCCGCCCGACCTCCGTGATACCGATGACCGACCTCGACCGCACCTTCTCAGTCGCCCCGATGATGGATTGGACGACCCGGGACTACCGCGCCTTCGCGCGGACACTGACCCGACGCGCCCTGCTCTATACCGAGATGGTGACCACCGGCGCCATTCTCCATGGCAGTCCGCGGGAGCGTTTCCTCGGCTACGATGCCGTCGAGCACCCGTTGGCCCTGCAGTTGGGCGGCAGCGACGCCGGCGAGTTGGCGGAGTGTGCCGCAATCGCCGAGCAATGGGGCTATGACGAGGTCAACCTCAACGTTGGCTGCCCCAGCGACCGCGTCCAGAACAACCTGATCGGCGCCTGCCTGATGGCCCACCCGGAAAAGGTGGCCGCGGCGGTAGCGGCCATGCGCGAGGCAGTATCAATCCCTGTCACCGTGAAGTGTCGTATCGGCATCGACGACCAGGATGAGGATGCCGATCTGGCCCACTTCATCGAGCGGGTGGCCGATGCCGGCTGCGAGGTATTCATCGTCCACGCGCGCAAGGCCTGGCTCGAGGGGCTCTCTCCCAAGGAGAACCGCGATATTCCGCCGCTCAACTATCCGCGCGTCCACCGGCTGAAGGCTAGCCGTCCAGAGCTGCATATCGGCATCAACGGTGGGATCAAGACCCTGAGCGAGTGTCAGGCACAGCTCGAGCACGTCGATAGCGTTATGATCGGCCGCGAGGCCTACCAGAATCCCTGGCTGCTGGCCGAGGTGGACCAACGACTTTACGGTGAGCCCGGCCCGGCGGCGAACCGCCACGCCGCCGCCGAAGCCCTGCGTCCCTACATGGCCCGACGCCTCGAAGAAGGCGCCAAGCTCAATCACCTCACCCGCCACCTGCTCGGCCTCTTCCAGGGCTGTCCCGGCGGGCGCAAGTTCCGTCGCCACCTGTCGGAGAATGCCCACCGGCCGGGCGCTGGCCTAGCGGTATTCGACGATGCCCTGGGCCTGGTCCCCGAGCCGGCACTGGATCAGGCCCTGGTCGGCTGACTCAGTACAGCGGATCAGGCGGTGGTTCGAGGGTCGACTGGAAGCTCTCGACGGCATTTTCAGCCTCCTCGATGGCATCGAAGCGGGCGATGTGGAACAGTGCCTCGCCCTCGTTGGCCAACGGTAGCCGACTCATGCCGATAACGATCCCGTCGGCCACGGCTCGCACCTCACCTTCGGCGTTACCGAAGGGATCGGCAACCCGCCCCAGCAGTTCCCCCTGGGCCACACGGGCCCCCAGCCGTACCTGCGGCCGGAGGATGCCGTCGATGGGCGCCCTCGCCCAGCTCGAGCCGTTGGCCACCTCAGCGGCAGGCGGCGAACGGCGGCGATGCTCGCCGCTCAGCATGCCCAGCCGGCGCATCACGCGCAGCACACCGCGCACCCCAGGCGTAATCGCCCACTCATCGAAGCGCAACGCCTCACCGGCCTCGTAGGTCAGCACCGGGATGTCGTGCGTCTCGGCATAGTGGCGCAGGCTACCTTCGCGCAGGTCCGCATTGAGGATCACCGGGGCCCCGAAGGCATCGGCCATGCGCTCGGTCTCGCTGCCGGGGCGCAGCTGGGCCCGGATCTGCGGCAGGTTGGTACGATGCAACGCACCGGTATGCAGGTCGATGACATGGGTGGCCTGATCGACGATCTGCTGACGGAACAGCGCCGCCACGCGACTGCCCAGCGACCCCGACTCGCTGCCCGGAAAGCAGCGGTTCAGGTCACGCCGATCGGGCAGGTAGCGGCTGTGCTGGACGAAGCCGAAGACATTGACGATGGGCACCGCGATCAGGGTGCCCCGCAACCGCTGAATCTGCCGCGAGCGCAGGAGCCGGCGGACGATCTCGACGCCGTTGATCTCGTCGCCGTGAATGCCGCCACAGACCAGGATCACCGGTCCCGGCTGACGTCCGTGGACCACCTCCACCGGGATATGCAGAGGCGCATGCGTGTAGAGCCGAGCCACCGGCACATCGATCTGGCTACGTGACCCCGGGGCCACACGCACGCCGGCGAGTTCGAAAGGGGCACGAGCCATGGGCAACCTCCTGCAGGAAACGGTAGTCACGCATATTCCCGCATCCCCCAGCGCATCACAAGGCATCCCGAACGAGCATGCATTCACTCATGAATGTAAAGCGGCGCGTCGCTTAGGTAGAATGGAGTCGCACCCTACCGGAGTCGATCACCACCATGGCCAGACGCACCAAGGCCGAAGCCGAAGCCACCCGAGTCGCCCTGCTGGATGCCGCCGAAGAGGTATTCTTCGACAAGGGCGTCGCTCGCACCTCGCTGGAGCAGATCGCCCGCCACGCCGGCATGACTCGTGGCGCCGTCTATTGGCACTTCCGCAACAAGGCCGATCTCTTCCGCGCCATGCTCGATCGTGTCCGCATGCCGTTCGAGGAGCTGGTAGGAGAAACTGATATCGGCGATGCCACCCCGCTGGATACCATGCGGCTAGGCTGTCGACAGGGCTTCAAGCGCCTGGAACAGCCGCAGCACCGTCGGGTCCACGCCATCTTGCTGCACCGCTGTGAGTTCTTCAGCGACATCGACCCTCAGGCCATGCAGGCCGAGATGGCCGGCGAGTGCCTGGACGCCCTGCTTGGCTACTTCACCGCCGCCCGCGACCAGGGCCTGCTGCGCGACGACGTCAGCCCCGAATTGGCCACCCAGCTCCTGCAGGCGGTACTGAGTGGCCTCTTTCACGACTGGCTGCGTGACAGCGAGGCTTTTTCCCTCCTCGAGCGAGGTTCGCAACTGGTCGACGCCCAGCTGCGCCTGCTCGGCCGAGACAATGCCTCATCCTGAAGGCGTCGAGCCGTTGTGGCCGCCATGCCCCTGGTGGTCGGAGCGCGCGTGGCGCTCCAGCAAATGCAGGCGCATCAGCCGCGTGCGCGCATCCAGGTAATCCTGCTCCGGCACCGACCGGTAGGCCTCCTGCCCCGCCAGATACTTGACCAGGATGCGCGTCTCGCCTGCCTGCGGCAGGTTGCCCGCCTTGCCCAGCAGCTTGACCTCGCGACCGGGGTCGTCATCCAGCACGGCGGTCGCCGCCTCATCATCCACTCGGGTGACCCGCACCCGCTCGCCGAGCAGGCAGCGGCGCGATAGGTTCGGGTGGCAGTGCAGACGCCGGTGCAGCCGGCGACAGAGGCCGGCCGCCAGCGGCGAGGCCAGCGCGAAAGCGGCCCAGATGACCCCCACCCCGACGGGAATGCGGAAGAATCCCAGCGGTAGCCACTGCAGCACCGCCAGCTCGACGACCAGGGTCAGTGCCGCGGCCAGCACCACCAGCGAGCTCAATGCCACCGAGGCCGGGACGCCGGCGAATCCCAACGACACCAGGGCGCTGGCCAGATTGTCATCGCGCAGGCTGTCGTGCTCGAACAGTTCGGTCGGCGCCAGCCGCAGCATCACCAGCAACCAATATACGGCCAATAGTGCCAGCAGCACCGTGAAGACGATCAGGGGGAAACTCAGGGCAAGCGAGACAGTGGCGTTCATGGCGGCTCCTTGGGCCGGCCCGTTAGCCGGCAAAGCGTTCCGTGGCTTTGCCTTCAGCGTAGCCGAGTGATCCGTGAAAGCGCCGCCACTTTGGTCGCATATCAACCCTGGCAACGAAAACGGGCACCGCCTCTGAGGAGACGATGCCCGTCGGTCAAGCCACGGACGTGATCAGGTCACGTCCTGCTCCAGTGCCGGACGCTCCGTCGCCTGGTCGCCGCGCGTCTTGCGCTTCAACCAGTCGGTGATCCTGGCGATCAGCGCATAGAAGGTCGGCACGAACAGACTGCCGAGCACCGCTACCGAGGCCATGCCCATTGCCACCGTGGTACCGATGTGGTGACTGCTGGTGTCACTCGCCCCGGTAGCCATCGCCAGCGGCAGAGTGCCGAAGATGAACGCCAGCGAGGTCATGACGATCGGTCGGAAGCGCAGCTCCGCCGCCGTGATGGCCGCTTCACGGATGGTCTTGCCCATCTCGCGCCGCTGCAGCTCGGCGAACTCGACGATCAGAATGGCGTTCTTGGCCGCCAGGCCGACCACCACCAACATGCCGATCTGCACGTAGACGCTGGTGTCCAGCCCGCGCAGGGCGATACCGCCGATACCCCCGAGGAAGGCGAACGGCGTCGCCGTCAACACCGCCAGTGGCAGCGACCAGCTTTCGTACTGGGCCGCAAGGATCAGGAACACCATCAGCAGACCAAAGACGATGGCCAAGGTCGCGGCGCTGCCCGCCTGGCTCTCCTGGTAGGCGGTACCGGTCCAGCCCATGCCCCAACCCTCGCCGAGCGTCTCGCTGACGATCTGGTCCATGGCGGCAATGGCCTGGCTGGAGCTGTAGCCCGGCGCCGGCCCGCCCTGGAACTGCGCACCGGGATAGACGCCGAAGCGAGTCACCACGGCCGGAGCCGTCTGGCGCTTGAGGGTCACGAACTCGGACAGCGGAATACGCTCACCGTCGCCACCGCGCACGTAGACGCTGGAGATGTCATCCGGTGTCTTGCGGAACTTATCCTCATTCTGCAGATAGACCTGGAAGTTGCGGCCCTGATAGCTGAAGTAGTTGACGAAGCCGTTGCCGAAGGTATTGCCCAGGGTCGAATTCAGCGCCTCCAGCGACACGCCGTAGCTCAGCGCCTTCTGCCGATCGATCTCGGCGCGGAAGGACGGCACGTTGACGTTGAAGGTCGTGAACACCTGCTGCAGCACCGGGTTCTGGCCGGCGGCCTGCATGACCTTCAGAGAGGCCTGATAGAGCTCCTGAGGCGACGCCCCTTCGTAGGACTGCAGGTAGCCGGTAAAGCCGCCGGTGGTCGACAGCCCGATGATCGGCGGCATGTTGAAGGCGATGGCCGACCCGCCCGGCGTCTGGGCGCCGAGCCCCATGATCTTGCCAATCAACTGCGTGGCGGTAAGATCACGCTCGTCCCAGGGGTCCATGTTGACGAAGATGATCCCGCGGGCGGTGTTCACCGAACTGGTCAGCATGTCGTAGCCTGCCACCGCGGTGGAGTATTTCACCCCCGGGATCTCCTCGATGCCCGCACTCAGTTGGGCCATGTACTCGTTGGTCCGGGCCAGCGAGGCAGAGTCCGGCAGCTGCACGGCCGCCAGCACGATACCCTGGTCAGTCTCCGGCACCAGCGTCGAGGGCGTGCTCTGATAGAGCCACCAAGAGCCCGCCCCTACCAGGGCAGTAAGCAATAGTGCCAGCCCCCAGAAGCGCACCAGCACCTTCACCACCGACATGTAGACGGCAGTGATCCCGGCGAACAGGCGATCGAAGAGCCTCAGCGGCGTACGCACCGCCCGCAGGAAGGCCGATTCCTTGCGATGCAAGTCATGCTTGATGAAGATCGCCGACAGCGCCGGAGTGAAGGTCAGCGCCATCAGTGCCGAGAAGGCCACCGACACGGCGATGGTCAACGCGAACTGCTGATAGATCTGACCGCTGAAGCCGCCCAAGAACGCCACCGGCACGAACACCGCCGCCATGATCAGCGAAGTGGCGATGACCGGCCCTCCGACTTCCTTCATGGCCCGCACGGTGGCCTGCAGGACGGTGATCTCCTCATCCTCGCTGAGCACCCGCTCGACGTTCTCCACCACCAGGATAGCGTCGTCCACCACGATGCCGATCGACAGCACCAGCGCGAACAGGGTCAGCAGGTTGATCGAGAAGCCGAAGGCGTAAAAGCCGGCAAAGGTGGCCAGCACCGAGACCGGCACCACCGACATGGCGATCACCGTGAAACGCCAGTTCTGCAGGAAGATGAACAGGATGACGCCAACGATCAGGAACGCCTCGATGAAGGTGTGCAACACCGTCTCCACGGAGGCGTCGATGAACTGGGTGGTGTCGTAGGGCACCACGTACTCGAGCCCCGGCGGGAAGCGAGAGGCCAGCTCGTCCATCGTTGCCTGGACACCGCGGGCGGTCTCCAGGGCATTGGCACCCGGCTGCTGATTGATGAGGATCGGCGTCATGGTGCCGCCGTTCAACCGCGCATCGACACCGTAGAAGGAAGCTCCAAGCTCGATGCGTGCCACGTCGTCCAGGCGCAGTGCCGAACCGTCGGGATTGGTGCGCAGGAAGATGTCCCGGAAATCGTCGACATTGGTCAGGCGCCCGCCGGCGGTGATGGTGTAGGTGAAGGCACGCGGCTCCGACTGCGGCGTGGCCGCCAGGCTGCCCGCCGGCACCTCGGTATTCTGGGCCCGGATTGCGCTGGCCACCTCGGAGGGCGTCAGGTCGTACTGTGCCAGCTTGTCCGGATCCATCCAGATCCGCATGGCGAAGTCACCGCCCCCCAGCACCTCGGCCTCGCCGACGCCCGGTACTTGGCGCAGCTCGTCGAGAATGTTGAGGGTGGCATAGTTCTGCATGTAGACCTTGCCATAGTCGCCCTGCGGCGAGATCAACGACACCAGCATCAGAATCGAGCTGGAACGCAGCTCCACCGTCACGCCCTGGTCCTGCACCGCCTCGGGCAGCTGGGACAGCGCCCCCTGCACCCGGTTGTTGACGTTGATGGTGTTGATGTCGCCGTCGGTGCCGATGTTGAAGGACACCGAGAGACTCATCGAACCGTTGTCGGCGCTGGTCGAGGTCATGTAGAGCATGTCCTCGACGCCGTTGATGGCCTCCGCCAGTGGCGCGGCCACCGTCTGGGCCACGGTCTCGGCGTCGGCCCCGGGGAAGGTGGCGTTGACCGAAACCGTGGGCGGCACCACGCTGGGGTACTGCTCGATGGGCAGCACCCGCATGCTCATCAACCCGATCACCGTCAGGATGATCGCCAGCACCGAGGCGAAAATCGGTCGCTTGATGAAGAAATTGGAGAAATTCATTCCGCCGCATCCTCTTCGGCCGGCGCGGCCTGCTCGGCGGCGGCCGCACCGTTATCTCCCTGCCCCTGCTGGTCCTGAGCTTGGCCCTGGCCTGCAGCCTGCGCCGCATCCGCCTGGGCGATCAGCGCGGCGGCATCGCCGTCGAAGGGCTGGGCTTGGATCGGCGTGCCCGGCTTGAGCCCGGCCGGATCGCCCACCACCACACGCTCGCCCGGCTCGACGCCACCGTTCAGGATCTGCCAGGGTCCGGCCAGCTCACCCAGTTCCACCGGCCGGGCCCTCGCCACATCGTCCTCGTCGAGCACGAATACCTGAGGGCCCATCAGCCCCTGGCTCAGGGCGATCTCGGGTACCGCCAGCACCTCGAAGCGCTTGAGGCCTTCCAGCCTCACGCGCACGAACTGCCCCGGCAGCACGCGCCCTTCGGGATTGGAGAAGGTCGCCTTGGCCTGGACGGTACTGGTGGCCTCATCCACGCGCGAGCCCAGGAAGTCCAGATGGCCCTCGAGGCTCCCCTCGCCCGCCGGCAATTCAAGGCTCGCGCCGATATCGCCAAGCGACGACGCATCGCCGAGCTGACGGCGCAGCGCAAAGGCATCCTGCTGGGGCAACTGGAAGCGCACCTCAAGGGGATCCAGCGGCGTAATGGTGGCCAGTTCGGTGCCGGAGCTGACCAGGTTGCCCACATTGACCTGGCTGAGGCCGATGGCCCCGCTCACCGGCGCGGTGACATCGGCATAACCCAGGTCGATACGCGCGCTGGCCAGGGCGGCCTCGGCCTGGGCAACGCTGGCTCGGGCCACGTTGAGGTCGGCCTGAGCCTGGTCGACCTGCTGGCGACTCACCGAGTTCTGGCTCAACAGCTGCTGGAAGCGATTGGCATCGCGACCGGCCCGTGCCAGCTCCGCCTTGGCACTCTCCAGGTCGGCCTCGCGCTGGGCCACGGTGGCCTGGTAGAGATCCGGCTCGATGGCATAGAGGCTCTCGCCCTCTTCCACGATATCGCCGGGTGCGAAGTGGCGTGCCTCGAGGAAGCCGGTGACCCGGGCCACCAGGGTCACCTCGGTCTCGCTGCGAAGCTTGGCCGGATAGGATTTGTCCAGCGGGATGTTCTGACGCGCCAGCGTCGCCACCGGCTTGGGTTGCGGCGGCGCCTGGCCGCCTTGCGCCGCGGCCTGCTGCTGGGAGGCCTCGTCCTGGCCACAGGCGGACAGCAACAGGCCCGCCGCCAGCGCCAGCAGCCCGGCGCGGCTGCGTTGTAGGGTCATTTTCATGCCTGGCAATCTCGTTAAGGGATCGAACGTCGAAGCGGGTTATCGATCGACAGCCGCGAATCTAAACATACATTCGCGTCTGTACGTAAGAAAAATCACGACTCGGGCTGTGGCGGAGCGCCAATGTCCATTGCCTCATCATAGCGGCCGCCCTCCCGCGCATCGGGAAGCGTCAGATAGACACTCTGGTCGTCCGCCAGCCAGTCATTGATCGACTCGATGGCCTCGACATTGAGGGTGCCCGACTGCTGACGCAGGGTAAGCAGGTCGATCACATAGCTGAAGCGCGCATCGGCATGGTCGGCAATGGCGTCGTAGAGACTCTGCTCGGCGTTGAGCACGTCGACGATGTTGCGGGTACCCACCTCATAGCCGGCGCGCGTAGCGTCCAGCGCACTCTGGTTGGAAACGATGGCCTGGGCCCGGGCCTCCACCGTAGCCACGTCGTTACTGACCTGGGTGTACAACGAACGCACCTGCTGGATGGTCTGGCGGCGCTGGTCCTCGAAATCGTACTGGCTGGCTTCGAGGGAATAGGTGGACTGGCGAATGCCGGCGCTGGTTCGCCCGCCGGTGTAAAGCGGCAGGCTCACGCCCACCCCGACCTGGCTGGAGGACGAGTGCCCCTCGATGCCATCCTGGTCGGCATCGGCATAGTCGTAGTTGGCGAAGGCCTGAACCACCGGCAGCCGCTGGGCCTGAGAGATGTCCACGCCGCTGCGCGATACCTCGACCCCGGCTTGGCTGGCCAGCACCAGGGGGCTGTTATCCATTGCCAGATCGACCCAGGAATCGCGGTCGGACGGCTCGGGCGGCGTGACCGGCATGGTTTCCTGGAGGGCATCGATGCTCTCGTAGCGCTCTCCGGTCAAGCGCTCCAAGGCTTCGAAGCTGACCTGCAGATCGCTCTCGGCGGCGATCCGCTCGGCTCGGGACTGGTCATAGCTGGCCCGAGCCTCTTCTACCTCGGTGATAGCGATCAGGCCGACGTCGAACTGCTCCTGAGCCTGCTCGAGCTGACGCCCGATGGCGCGCTCCTGGGCACGACGAGCCTCGAGGATCTCGTAGGCCCGCAGGATGTCGAAGTAGGCTGACGCCACGTCGATCAACACCTGCTGCTCGGTGGCGGCCAGTTGGTAGGTCTGCTGGTCGATTCGACGCTCGGCCTGATCGACCTCAGCACTATTGGCAGCGTCGAACAATGCCTGGGTGGCCTCCAGGGATAGCGCAGCGCTGTTGTAGCTGTCATCGCTTTCGCCGCTGCTTCCCGCGCCGCCAGCGGCGAGAGACGAACGCTGGCTCTCGTACTGGCGGTTGTGCGCCACCTGCCCGCTGGCCGTGAGCTGCGGCAGCAGATCGCCCTGCTCGACATCTCGGCCCGCTTCCACGCTGCCATACTGGGCACGTGCCGAGGCCAGAGTGGCATTGTTGTCGATAGCATCGCGGGTAATGGTCAGCAGATCAGCGGCCTGCGCCTGACTGGCCAGCGACACGACCAGCAGGCAGGGCAACAGGGCACGTCGCCCCACCGGCACCGGATGATACGGCTTCATCGGCAAGTTCCTTCTGCGAGAGTGACTATACATTCATTGTCGCATGTTTGTGACGTCAATCCATCATCATCCATGCAATTAGCGTGAAAATTATCGCGCCGTCCTTCGAATGCCGGAGAATCGACTATGCTGCAAAGCAGCATACCCCATACCAGGATAGCGACCCATGGACGACTTGATATTCGTGCGTGTCAGGGAGCTGGAAGTTGCCGTGCGCATCTGGCACCCCGAGGCACCTCGCACTCTGATCGCCTGGCACGGCCTGGCACGCCACGGCGGCGATTTCGCCGAGTTCGCCGAGTTCGCCCGCTGCCTGGGGCCCGGCTGGCGAATCCTGGCCCCTGATACCCCCGGGCGCGGCCTGTCCAGCTGGTCGCTCTATCCCTCCCATGACTACTTATACTCGCACTACATGACCATAGCAGTAGCGGTGCTGGAGCACTTCCATCTCGAGCGCGTTTCCTGGGTCGGCACCTCCATGGGCGGCCTGCTCGGCATGCTGCTGGCCGCCGAACCGGAGACCGCCGGGCGCATCGAGCGTCTGGTGCTCAACGACGTCGGACCGGAACTGGACCCGGACGGCCTGGCCTCGCTGGCCAGCTACTTCGGCGTACCGCACCGCTTCGGACGTTTCAGCGAACTCGCCGCGGAGCTGCGCCAACATTACGCTGGCTTCGGCATCCAGGACGAGGCGACCTGGCGACGCCTGGCACTCGAGAGCGCTCGCCGACTCCCAGACGGCGGCTGGACCTACCACTATGATCCACGCATCGGCGAGCAATTCGTCCACGACACGCCCCGAGACACCTGGGCCGACTGGCGAGCCATCCGCTGCCCACTCATGGTGGTGCGCGGCGCCGACTCGCCGCTGCTGCGCGCCGACAGCGTAGACCGCATGCAACGCGAACAACCAACGCTGGTCCGCCTGGAGGCCCCCGGCTGCGGCCACGCCCCGATGCTCGACCACCCCGACCAGGTCACGCCCATCGCCGACTTCCTGACCCGCCCTCTGCCGGCTGGCGCGCCGTCGCCGCGCCCCCGAGCGGCCTGTTGGCGGCGCGGACTGGCCTGGCTGCGCCGCAGGACCCGGGGCTGACGCCTCATACCCGCTCCACTCGTGCCAGGGTCCGAGCCACGCCCTTCCGGTAGGCGCTACCGAACAGCAGCAGGTGATTGAGCAGCGGATACAGCTGGAACAGCGCCTCGCGGCGCGGCCAGTCCTCAGGAGCGCCGCCCTGCCAGTAGGCCTCGAAGAAGGCTGGTGAAGGGGCGCCGAACAGCGTCAGCATGGCAAGGTCGACCTCTGGATAGTGACGATAGACCGCCGGGTCGATCAGCGCCGGCCCGCGAGTTGTATAGAGCACGTTGCCCGACCACAGATCACCATGTACCAGACACGCGGGGGCGTCCGGCAACCAGGTCTCGAGGCCATGGGCCACGCCCTCCACGCGCTCACGAAGCCGGTCATCCAGCAGCCCCCGGGCATGGCAGGCCCTTGCCAGAGGCAGCAGGCGGCGCTCGCGCTGGAAGGCGCGCCCGTCGGCCATCGGCACGTTCGGCTGGGGGGTGCTGCCGCAGGCATTGTCCCGGTGCCAGCCATGGGGCTCAGCGTCGATCGCATGGAGCTCGTGCAGCCCCTCGGCCAAGCTGATCTCGTCGTGCGGCACTCCTCGAGGCCTCGGTACCAGGGCCTCCATCACCAGCCAGCCATCGCCTTCCCCCCACACCTCGGGAACCACCAGGCGCGGCGACGCCCTGCGCAGCGCCTGGAGCCCCTCTGCCTCGCCGGCCAGCCTCACAGCCTCATCGTGTTTGACCACCGCCTCGCCACGGTCGGTGGACAGGCGATAGACGGCGGCGATATCACCACCGGACAGCGGCACCAATGCGCCCGCAGGACGAATCCCCAGGCGGCGTAACAATTCGTCGAGGGCGTCGGGCATGGCGTGGCTCCGGTCAAATATTGTCCACGAGGCTCGTCCCTCGCTCCGCCCTTGTCAAAAAAAGCCGCCCGGGGGTGGGCGGCAAGCAGGAGGTCGCGGGGACGACCGAGGGGATGGGAGGGTCGACGGAATCACTCGGGCATCAGCACCCCATCGATGACATGGATTACGCCGTTGCTGGCCTCGATGTCAGCCTGTAAGACGGTGGCCTCGTTGATCATCACCTGGCCGTCCATGGTGGTGATGGTCAGATCTTGCCCCTGGACGGTAGTAGCGCTGTCGGCCGCCATCGCGTCCTCGGCCATGATCTTGCCCGGCACCACGTGATAGGTCAGCACCGACGTCAGGGTCTCACTGTTCTCGGGCTTGAGCAGGTCGTCTACGGTGCCCGCCGGCAGAGCAGCGAAGGCTTCATCGGTAGGGGCAAAAACGGTGAAGGGCCCCTCTCCTTTCAGGGTCTCGACCAGGCCTGCTGCCTTCACGGCAGCGACCAGGGTCTCGAACTGGCCGGCCTCCACGGCGGTGTCGACGATATCGGCCTTCATCTCGTGATGATCGGCCTGGACACTGGTGGCCAACATCAGGCCCAGTGCGCCCGCACCGATCCATTTGGGGGCGTGGTGAATCATGGCATTCATGGTCTTCGCTCCTCCGGTCAGACCGGGTTATGACGGGTGAAGAAAGGTGCCACCGGATGAGGCATGTCGCACTCAACCTATACAGAAAATAGACCGTGTATAAAAATTGGACAAGTATTTTTGTCGAGCAGCCGGCAGACGCAAGATACCGCCTTGTGGCACAACAGGGGACGACACTCGAATGACGGGAGATCCCCATGTACAAGCTCGCCTTCTTCGTTCCCATGGCAGACGCCGAAGCCGTCAAGGAGGCCGTTTTCGCCACCGGCGCCGGTCGGATCGGTGACTACGAGGCCTGCTGCTTCCAGACCCCCGGCACCGGCCAGTTCCGTCCACTGGCAGGGGCCAATCCGCACATCGGCCGGGTCGGCGATCTGGAAAGGGTGGAAGAACTCAAGGTGGAGATGGTCTGCGAGGACGCCCTGGTCCACGAGGCACTGGCCGCGCTGCGGCGAGCCCATCCCTACGAGGAACCGGCCTATGACGTGTGGCGGCTCGCGGACCTGTGATCGAGGCGACAAGAACGCCGCCTCTGTCCGCCATCGCGTCAGGCCGAGCCGAAGTAGCGCTCGCGATCCTCGGGCGTGATGTCGCTGACGTGCAGGGGGAAGTCGCCGTCTCGACGGTCGGCGAAGAAGTGGCGCAGGGTGCGCTCGATGGTGGGAAAGGCCAGTTCGCCCCAGGGGATGTCGTGTTCCTCAAACAGCGCGACCTCGAGGCTTTCCGGGCCGGCACCGTAGTCGCCGGTCAGCTCGGCGCGAAAGATCATGAACACCTGGTCGATGTGCGGCAGGTTGATCAAGGTGTAAAGGTCGTGGATCGCCACCTCGGCCAACGCCTCCTCGCGCGTCTCGCGGGCCGCCGCCTCGACGGTGGTCTCGGCGTTCTCCATGAAGCCCGCGGGTAGCGTCCAGAAGCCCTTGCGCGGCGAGATGGCCCGGCGACAAAGCAGCACCTGCGAACCCAGCACCGGCAGTGTGCCGGCGACGATGCGCGGGTTCTGATAGTGGATGGTGCCGCAGGCCTCGCACAGGAAGCGTGGCCGGTCATCGCCCTCGGGAATCGCGAATCGGACCGGCTGACCACAGTGGCTGCAAAAGTTCATGGCGCTCCCTGACAGGCTGGCGACGGGACATGGCCCGGGCTTGACGCCGCGCGTGGCGACTGGGTAAAAGGAGTGAAACTCGACGGAATCACCATGTTAGAGAAACTCCGCGAGCGCCTGCAAGCGCATGCGCCGCCCCCCTTGCGCGTCGACCTCCCCCAGGCGGCCGTGCTCATCCCCGTGGTGGCACGCCCAGACCCCACGCTGTTGTTCACTCGCCGAGCGGCCCACCTCTCGACTCACAGCGGGCAAGTGGCCTTTCCCGGCGGCAAGCGCGAGCATGAGGACCCCGACCTGCTGGCTACCGCACTGCGCGAATCCGAAGAGGAAATCGCTCTGCCTCCCACCCGGGTCGAGGTGCTCGGACGGCTGTCCGACGTACTCTCGCTGCACGGCATCAAGGTCACCCCCTACGTCGGCGTTATTCCCCCGGACCTGCCGTTGTTACCGGATCCGAATGAACTGGATGCCATCTTCGAGGTGCCGGTGGCGGATTTCCTGGCCGATCGCCGCACCCATACCGACGTGATTCGCGTCGACGGCCGCGACTACTACGTGCCGAGTTATCGCCACGATGGCCACGTGATCTGGGGGCTGTCGTCGATGATGCTGGTGGAACTGCTGGCCGAGGGTTTCGGCATGCCGATCACCCTGTTCCAGCGCCCTCCAGGCGAGCTACGCTTCCACCCAGAGCGCCGGACGACACTCTCATGAGCCACCTACACCTGCCTGCCCACCGGCTGACCGAGCTGGTCGACGCCCTGGTCGAACAGGGCTGGTACAAAGGCGACGCCTTCCTCCCCGAGGCGCTGCACGTCCCGCTGCTGGCCGAAGTCGAAGCGATGGCCGCTCGCGACGCGCTGGCCGCCGCCGGCGTCGGACGCGGCAGCGAGCATCATCTGCGCCACGACATTCGCGGCGACGCCATCCGCTGGCTGGACCGCGAGAGCCTGGCCCAGCGCCGCTACCTGGAGGCCATGGGCGAGCTGCAACAGGCCCTCAACCAGGCCCTGTTCCTCGGCCTGTTCGAGTACGAGGCCCATTTCGCCCAGTACCCGCCGGGAGCCTTCTACCGCCGCCATCTCGACAGCTTCCGGGGCCGCGCCAACCGGGTGGTCTCTACCGTGGGCTACCTCAACGCCGACTGGCCCGCCGACGGTGGGGGCGAAATGGTGATCTTCGACGCCGACGTCCCCGAGCGCGAGCTGGTACGGGTACGGCCCGAGGCCGGCACCTTCGTGTGCTTCCTCTCCGACCGGGTGCCCCACGAGGTGCTGCCGACCCGTTACCCCCGCGCCAGCATCGCCGGCTGGTTCCGGCGCAACGCCTCGCTGGGCGGCCTGGTGGATCCGGCCCACTGATGGCGGATGAACGAACGACGCTCGAGGCCCGCGTGGCGGCGCTCGAGGCTGACAATGCCAAGCTCGAGGCACGCGCTGCGCGGCTTGCCGAGCAGCGCAATCACTATCGCTGGCTGACCGAGCACACCACCGATCTGATCTCACGGCACGCCCGGGACGGCACCTTCCTCTACGCCTCTCCGGCCGCCCGCGAGCTGATCGGATACGCCCCCGAATCGCTGATCGGCGTCTCGGCCTATGACCTCTTCCACCCCGACGACCTGGCCGATCTGCTCGCCAAGTCGCCTCGGGTCTACCATCGCGATGGCTTCTACAGGCTCTGCTACCGCTTCCGCGCCCGGGATGGCCACTACGTGTGGATAGAGACCACCAGCCGCACGCGTCGCGATCCCGTCAGCGGCGAGCTGCTGGACATCCTGTGCGTCTCCCGGGATGTGACCCTGCGTCGCCAGGCCGAGGCCCAGGCGCGCCGCCACCAGGAACAGATCGCCCACGCCAACCGCCTGGCGGCCACCGGCGAGCTGGCCTCCACCATCGCCCACGAGCTCAACCAGCCGCTGGCAACCATTGACACCTACGCCAGCGGCGCGCTGATGCGGCTCGAGGCCGCCCCGGACGCTCCCGCCCGCGACCTGGCACTGCCACTGACCCGGATTCACGAACAGGTCGGCGATCTCGCCGAACGGCTGCGCCTGATCCGCACCTTCGTGCGCCGCGGAGAGACCCGCTGCACCCCGTTGGCCTTCGCGACCGCCGTCGACGGCGCCGTCCGGCTGTGCGACTGGCAGTTCCGCCAGGCCGGCGTGCGCCTGACGCTCGACCTACCGGACGACCTGCCTCGGGTGCACGGCGATCCGCTGGCCCTGGAACAGGTGCTGGTCAACCTGCTGCGTAACGCCCTGGACGCCAGCCGAGAATGTCTCGGGGCCGAACGGGTGACGATCTCGGCTCGGCGGCAAGGCCAACGGGAGCTGATCTTCCGGGTGCACGACCAAGGCGCCGGGGTGAGCGTGGCGGCCCGCGAGCGATTGTTCACGCCCTTCCATACCACCCGTGAGGATGGCCTGGGCATGGGGCTCGCCATCGCCCGCTCGCTGATGGAAGCCATGGGCGGGGGGCTGGTTCTCGCGCGGACAGGCGACGATGGCACCCTGTTTCAGGGCACCCTGCGCCTCGCCGACCCCGACTGACTCGCCCGTCAGGACATCAGCACGAAGCCCCCTGGGGCATCCTCCAGCGGCGGGTGGCGTTCACTGCCTAGCGACGGCGGCGTCACGCGACCGGAAGAGTGCGCCACCAGCCAGGCTTGCCAGGCCGGCCACCAGGAGCCCTTCTCGGTTGGCGCCGTCCCGCGCCAGGTTTCCGGGTCGAGGTAGCGGTCGCTGCCGCGCCGGGTGCAGCACTGATAATAGCGTCCGGGATGGCCCGGCTCGCTGATGATGCCTGCGTTGTGGCCGCCGTTGGTCAGCACGAAGGTGATCTCGTCGGCATCGGCGAGCAGGTGAATCTTGTACACCGAGCGCCAGGGCGCCACGTGATCCTCATCGGTGGCCACGCTGAACAGCGGAACCCGGATATCGCTGATCGCCACCGGCCGCCCCTCCACGCTGTAACGGCCGTTGGCCAGATCGTTATCAAGGAACAGCCGGCGCAGATACTCGGAGTGCATCCGGTACGGCATACGCGTCAAATCGGCGTTCCAGGCCATCAGGGCATTCATCGGCTGGCGCTGGCCAAGCAGGTAACTGTTCACCACCCGCGACCAGATCAGATCGTTGGAGCGCAGGATCTGGAAGGCGCCGGCCATCTGGTAGCCGTCCAGATACCCGCGATCCCACATCATGCTCTCCAGGTAGGAGATCTGGCTCTCGCCAATGAACAGCATCAGCTCGCCGGCTTCGGTGAAGTCCACCTGGGTGGCAAGCGTGGTCAGGCTGGCCAGACGCGGGTCGGCATCGCGTGCCATGGCAGCCGCTACGATCAACATCAGGGTCCCGCCCAGACAATAGCCCACGCCGTGAACCCGGTCGCTGCCGGTGATCTCGACGATCGCGTCCAGCGCCGCCATCGGACCCAGCCGCCGATAGTCGTCCATGCCCAGCTCGCGGTCGTCGGAATCCGGGTTGCGCCAGGAGATCATGAACACCGTATGGCCCTGGCCAACCAGATACTCGACCAGCGAGGCATCGGCATGCAGGTCGAGGATGTAGTACTTCATGATCCAGGCCGGCACGATCAACACCGGCTCGGCGTAGACACGCTCGGTAGCCGGCGCGTACTGGATCAGCTCGATCAGCCGGTTGCGATAGACGACCTTGCCAGGCGTGGTGGCCAGCTCGTGGCCCACACGGTAGGCCTCGGCGCCCACCGGCGGGCGGCCGGCCATCGCCCGCTGTCCGTCCTCCAGCAGGTTACGCCACCCCTGAACCAGGTTCTGTCCGCCGGTAGCCAGGGTCAGCGAAGCGACTTCTGGATTGAGCCAGGGCAGGTTGGAGGGTGACCAGCGATCCAGCCACTGGCGCACCACAAAGTTCACGACTCGCTCACGCTCGATCGGCAAGCCGGTCACGTCGGTGGTGGCGATATGCCACCACTGCTGATTCAGGAGAAAAGCCTGGTAGTAGAGGCTGTACGGCCAAAGTCGCCAGGCAGGGGCACGAAAGCGTCGATCCTGCGGCATCGGCTCAATGCATGGCTCGACACTGGGGTCCAGCGCCAGCCGCTGCAGGTAATGCCCCAATCGCCAGGCCTTGCGCCCGGCCTTGTCGACGAGCTCGATCTGCTTGCCCGGCGACAGCGCCAGGTGCATCAGCCACTCTGCCTGGGTGCTGGCCAGCCCCGCCGGCGAGATACCGGCCGTCAGTTTCGCCAGGCTGGCGTGGAAGGCTCGATCCAGCTGCAAGGCAATCGAATCGAGGGCTTCCGTTCGCATCGCCTCATCCGATGGGGCGTCGTCCCGAGGCCCCATGCCCGTTCCCGACGTCATCGCGCACTTCCTCCCCATCGAGAGCCGCCGCCACGCCTTTCCAGACACGCCTTTCCAGATTAGCAGCTCCTTGGCCCGCGACATGACCGACGAGGCCGACGAGAGGTACACTGCTCCTGCGCCCGAGGCGCCCTTCATCGCCCGCCGCCGGAGCCCTGCGTGACCGAGTTCCCCTCATCTCCCTGCATCGCCGTCGTCGACGACAACGCGGCCCTGCGCGACTCCTTGACCTGGCTATTCGAGTCCGTGGGCCTGGCCCCCGTGGCCTACCCCGACGGCGAAAGCTTCCTCGCCGCCGCCCCCGAGCATCACGATGTCATCCTGCTCGATGTGCGCATGCCCGGGCTCTCGGGCCTTCAGGTGCAGCAGCGCCTGGTCGAGCGCGGTGACGTTACCTCATTGATCTTCATGACCGGCCACGGCGACGTCCCCATGGCCGTGAGCGCGCTGAAGGCCGGAGCCTTCGACTTCGTCGAGAAACCCTTCAACCAGCAGCAGCTCATCGACCTGGTGCAGCGTGCCGCGGCCACGTCCCGCCGGCGGCAGCGCGAGCGCGCATGCCTGTCGGCATTGCGCGAGCGCTTCGCGGGTCTGCGCCCCAAGGAGCAGGCGATCCTGATCCACGTCGCCGAGGGCCTGACCAGCCGCGAGATAGCCGCCCGGCTGGAGATCAGCGCCAAGACCGTGGAGATCTACCGGCTGCGGGCCATGAAGGCGCTGGGTGCCTCCAACCTGGCCGAGCTGGTGCGCCTGGTCACGGCGCTGGGGCTTGTGCCGCCACTGCCTGGGCCATGACCGCGAAGCATCAGGAGTCGGACAGATCCCTGAAAGGGATGGCTCCCATGGCGCGCCGCGAGACGCCGAGATCGATGGTGATCTCGACCCGCCGATTGCGCGCCCGCGCCTGGGCCGTCGGCTCCTCGACCAGCGGACGCGTGTCGGCGAACCCCCGCACCACCAGACGCTGCGGGTCCATGCGCGGGTTGTCCATCAGCACGTTGGCCACTGAGGCGGCGCGAGCCGCCGACAGGTCCCAGTTGCTGGCATAGCGACTGTCACCGATCGGCACGTCGTCGGTATGACCGTCCACCTCCAGCCGCCCGGGCACATCGACCAGCACCTCCGATATCTGTCCCAGCAGTTCGGCGAACGGGGCAAGCACACGGGCCTCCCCGGAGCGGAAGGTGCTCTGCTCCTGGATGCGCATCACGATGCGCTGCTCGTCGGCCTCAACGCGCACCTGGCCCTTCGCCACCGCGTCTTCCAACAGTACCGCGACTTCCCGCGAGACGGCCCTCATTCGCTGATCCTGCGTCGTCTCCAGGGTGCCCCGGAAGGTGTCATGCCGCGGGCGCTCCTCGCTGGTGCTCTGGCGCACCTGCTCCAGGGGCGTCGGCTGGGGACGCCCCGGCGCGAAACGATCGAAGGCCGGACTGGTCCCCATGGGTATCTGCTCCGCCGGCACCTCGCGCTGCACGCCGAAGGCCCTGGCCAGTTCCCCGGCCAGTCGCTCGAAGCGCTCGGCATCGATCTCGGCAAACGACAGCAGCAACACGAAGAAGCACATCAGCAGCGACATCAGGTCGGCGTAGGTCACCATCCAACTCGCCACCCCAGAGCGCTTCGGCTGCGTGATCTCATCCATGATCGGTCGCCTCCGCCGAAAGCTCGCCACCCTCCTCTCGGCCCCGCTGCTCCGGGGGCAGATAGAGGCTCAGCATCTGCTCGATGACGCGAGGATTCGTCTCCCGCTTGATAGCGATCAGCGCGTCGATCCACAGCGCCTGCATGCGCGCCTCCTGCGACGTGCGCAGCGAGAGCTTGGCGGCGATGGGATTGGCCACCATGGTGGCCAGCATGGCGCCATAGAGGGTCGTCAGCAGGGCGACCGCCATGGCCGGCCCGATCGAGCTCGGATCGCTCATGTTGGCGAGCATCTGCACCAGCCCCACCAGGGTACCGATCATGCCCATCGCCGGCGCCACTTCGGCCATCGCCGAGAAGAGATTGGCACCGAACTGGTTGCGCTCCAGGGTCAGCAGCCGCTCCTTCTGGAGCAGCTCGCGCAGCGTCTGGTCATCGAAGCCATCGGCCAGCATCTGTAACCCCTGCTGCAGGAAGGGGCTCGACGCCTGCTCCCCCTCCAACGCCAACAGCCCCTTCTGGCGCGCCGTCTTGGCGAGGGCGACCAGCTCGTCGATGCTGGCGGTCGTGTCCGGCAACTGAAACTTGAAGGCGCGGCTGGTGGCTCGGAGGGCCTGCTTGAGCTGTGCAAGGCTGAACTTGGCCATTACCACGCACAGGGTGCCGCCGAAGACGATCAGCAGGGATAACGGGTTGAAGAAGATCACCGGCGACGCGCCGAGGGCGACCGCCGTACCCACCAGAATGATGGCCCCGGCGAGGCCGATGAGAGTTGCCAAGTCCATGTCCGACTCCTTATCTCCTTGAAAGCGCCGAGTGGCTGGCAGGCAACATAGTCGGACGCATCGTTGGCTTCCACTCTCATCGTTATCCAACGAAACACACTGGACAGGGGGCATCCCCGGTGCCCTGCCCCCTCGACCTACCGGGCCGCGGCGACGACCCGGCCCGAGGCACGCGGCCGACTTGCCTCGCGGATATCCCCCAGCTCCTGCCACGGCGCCCGCCAGGGATTACACTCCTTGAGAGAGCCAGCGCAGCGAGGAGCGACGATCATGATCCAGGACGCGGACCGCAAGCATCTCGAGCATTGCCTGACCCTTGCCGAGGAGGCCCTAGTGGCCGGCGACGAGCCGTTCGGCTCGCTGCTGGTCTCAGCCGACGGCGAGGTGCTGTTCGAGGACCGTAACCGCATCGCCGGCGGCGATGCCACCCGCCACCCCGAATTCGCCATCGCCCGCTGGGCAGCGGAGCACCTGAGTCCGGCGCAACGAGCCGCGGCCACCGTCTACACCTCCGGGGAACACTGCCCGATGTGTGCCGCCGCCCACGGCTGGGTAGGGCTCGGTCGCATCGTCTACGCCAGCTCCAGTGCTCAACTGGGGGAATGGCTGAGCGAACTGGGCATTCCGCCACCGCCGGTAGCCACGCTACCGATTCAGCAGGTAGTCCCGGGCCTCACCGTGGAGGGCCCCGCATCGGGACTCGACGAGCGAGTGCACGCCCTGCACCGGCGCCTTCACCGCATCGGGCAACCATCGGTACCCGACTAGGGCCTCGTCGGCCCCCCGACCGCTCCGGCACCATGATGCCGATCCAGGGGGTTGCGCTCGGCCAGCCGAGCGAAACCCATCCGCCGCAGCACCTCCGCATGACTGCCGGTTCGGTGGGGCAGCGACTCGATGGAACGGGTGATCTCCTGCCGGAAGCCGTCGCGCGGGTGCCGTCGGTGAATCTCCGCGAGGGTCTTCGCGGGCAGCAAATGGCGATGGGCGCCGGCCACGTCCATGTGTGCCCCGTACTTGACCAGCAGGGCCTCCGGGGTATGACGACCGGCATCAAGCCACGGATTCAGGTGATAGCTGATCGCCTCGTAGAGACGGATCGCATCGGCATCGCGCCACTGCGCATCGAGCGCCAGCCGCCGTGCTTCCCGGGCCCCGGTGACCTGGAAGGCCGTGCTCGTGATGCAACCGGCGTGTCCATCCGTCAGGCCGACGTCGTGCATCAAGCAAGCCACATAGAGCGTCTCGGCATCCGCCTCGAGCCCCAGCATCTCCCCCACCAGCGCGCCCATCCACCAGGTGCGGTAGCAGTGCGCCAGCAGCGCAGGGCTATATTCCGCCGCCACTCGGTCCTCGACCCGTCGACAGAAGGCGCTGTGGGGCGGCCTCAGTCGCGCGAGTTCCACGCCTCGCCTGCGAATACGCGAGCGGTCGAGCCGCCAGGCCAGGCGACTCAATCGTTCATGCAGTTGGCTGCGCACCAGCTGGTAGACCAGATGCGCCTTGTCTCTGGCACTCAGTACGCCTTGCGTGGTCTCGCTCCACGAGAAGGATCCTGGGGTAGGGCCGAGCATGGGCACGCCGCTCCACTTGCTTGCAATTTGCAAGCAAGCTAGAGGAGTTACTTGCATATTGCAAGCCTCAGGCATGTGAGGATATGCTGGGTACCATGAGCGAATCTTCATCCACTCCGGCGGCCTGTCCCCTGGCCCGCACCCTGGAACTCGTCGGCGATCGCTGGAGCCTGGTGATCCTCCGCGAGATCATCAAGGGCAAGCATCGCTATGGCGACTTCAGCCACTGTGCCGAGCGAATCCCCACCAACATCCTGGCCAGCCGCCTGCGCCGGCTGGCGGAGCACGGCATCATCGTGCGCGTCCCCTCCCGAGCGGGATCGAAACGCCACGAGTATCACCTCACGCCCAGGGGTGCGGCGCTGCTGCCTGCCATGCAGGCCCTGGCGCGTTGGGGCGGCGCTCAGTTGGCTGAGTGCGATGCTCCACCGGCGCACTTCCTCGCGCTGACGGCAGAGGAGCTACCGACGCGCGATCCGGGCTAGACGCGCACGCGGTAGGTGAGATCCCTGGCCTCATCGCCGGTCATGCCGCGGAAGCCCCAGCAGTGCGGCGGCTGCTCCTTGAGGATGATCTCCACATCCACCGGCGCGATGCCGAGCCGGGCCTCGATGCGCGCGAACAGGGCCTTGATCAGGGCCCGCTGGGTCTCGGCCGCGCGCCCCGCCATCATGTTGATCTCGATCACGGTATAGGCGTCGCTGCGCCCGCCGGGGAAATAGAAGTCCTCGGCGTCCATGGGCATGAAGCGATGGGCCCGCTTGTCCTCGGGCATGCCGAGCACCGACATCATGCACTCGTGGATCACCGCCGAGAGGCGAGCCTTGATGGGGTCCAGTCGATGGCGAATGCCATAGATCACGATCATGTCATTTCCTTATGGGCAAGGGCCTTCTTCATTGGAGGCCCGGGTGGGTTCACCCGGCCGCGGCCAGGCGACATTCCATGCCGATCAGCGGCGGCGCGTACAACAGCGTGACGAAGCCGTGGCGGCGATAGAACCGCACGGCCGCGCTGTCGGCGAAGACCTTGAGCCGCAGTGCCTCGAGGCGACGCTCGCGGGCCCGGGCCTTGGCGGCCTCGAGCGCCCGGGCGCCGAGGCCGGCTCCACGCCGGCCGGCCACGACCTGCAGATCCTGGAGATAGCCGACGCCCTCGCCGAGATAAAGGCGCAGATAGCCCACGCAGGCGCCTTCACACCACAGCAAATGGTTCTCGCCGGCGGTCCAGTCAGCGTCGAAGGCATCCGGATTCCAGCCAAGGCCATGGCGTTCATAGTCCTCGCACATGTTGGCCCGCACCAGGGCGGCGGCCCAGTCACGGTCGGACTCCAGCGCCGGGCTCAGCGACAGCGCCACGCCTCAGCCCCGGACCGCCGCCGTCAGCGCTTGGCCGACGCGCAGCGTCAGGCCGACGCCCTCGAGCGGGATGGCATTCTGTCCGAAGAAAGCGCCCTTCCAGCCCGGCTGGGTGTCCATCTCGACCAGCGTCTTCAGCGGCTCCTTGGGTACCGGCGCCTCACCGGTAAGCGGATCCTGGGTGATGATCTTGCAGCGCTTGCAGGGCTTGCGCAGCCCGAGGAGGATGCCCGACTCGAAGGTCAGCGCATCCCAGTCGACTTCAGCGAAAGGCGCTTCTCCCTCGACGACCACGTTGGGCCGGAAACGCCCCATCGGCACGGGATCGAGCCCCTTGGCGGCAAGGCGTTCGTTCAACCGCTCGAGCGAGGCCTGATGCGTCACCAGCAGCGGATAACCGTCGGGGAAAGCGGTATGCGCCGTCTCGCCTCTCAGGTAATCGGCCTCCACCTCGCGGCGTCGCTCCTCGGGGAAACGCACCAGGCGCAGCCCGCCGTCATCGGCGCCGCCCAGCACGGAGGTCAGCCAGTCGGCCGCCTCGATGCCTTCATCCAGCGCCTCGCAGGTGTCCTTCCAGATGCTGACCTCGAGGCGCCCCTGGCCGTGACGCTCCAGCGGCACGGCCAGGGGCGCGGCCTCGGGATGCTCCAGCACCAGGCGATTGGTCTCGAGGCGCACCGTCACCCGAGCCATGGCGGGACGCTCGCGCTGGGTGACGAAGCGGCCACGGGCGTCCACGACCATCCAATGGCGATCGAAGGCCAGGCCTCGCTCGGTGAGCGTGGCCTGCTCGACAGTGATGCCGCGCAGTGACTTGACCGGATAGATGTTGAGCTGAGTGATGCGCATCCCTGCCTCCCTGGCATTGGTGGAAGGTTTTACTCTACCAAGCCGGCTACGCTTTTTCCCGGGTGTCCGCTGCCAGCGCGGCGACCACCGCAGCATCGGCGTGCAGGGCCGTGGTGTCGTAGAGCGGCACCGGGGTATCGGCCTGGCCAACCAGCAGCGCGATCTCGGTGCAGCCGAGGATCACCGCCTCGGCACCTCGTGCGTGCAGGTCCGCGATGATCTCGAGAAACGCCGCCTTCGAGGCCGGCTCGATGCACCCCTGGCACAGCTCGTCGAAGATCACACGATGCAACCGCTCGCGCTGTTCGGCCTCCGGCACCAGCACCTCGATGCCGAAGCGCTCGGTGAGCCGATCCTTGTAGAAAGCCTGTTCCATGGTGAAGCGCGTACCCAGCAGTCCCACGCGGCGAATGCCGTCCTGGCGCAGCCGCTCGGCGGTGGCATCGGCGATGTGCAGCAGCGGGATCTCGATGGCCGCTTCGACCTGAGGCGCCACCTTGTGCATGGTGTTGGTGGCGATCAGCAGCAAGTCCGCCCCCGCCGCCTGCACCCGTCGGGCCGCCTCGGCGAGCCGCTCGCCCGCCACGTCCCAGCGATCTTGCTGCTGCAGCGCCTCGATCTCGGCGAAGTCGACGCTGTAAAGCGCTACCTTCGCCGAATGAAAGCCGCCCAGCTCGCGCTTCACGCCCTCGTTGAGGGCCCGGTAATAGCTCTGGGTGGATTCCCAGCTCATGCCGCCGAGCACGCCAATGGTCTTCATGGTCACCTCCGTGTGGAACTGTTGGGACATTACCAGTATTCCGGTGCCTCGAGAGAGGCCGCGCACCTCGCCCTACCCGCCAGACGCTCGAGCACGCCGGATGCAAGCTCGTTGGCCATCCAGGCCTCGGGATGCTCCAGCGGATGGGGAGCCGTAATGGCATGATCCGCCCGGAAGCCGGCCCTGGCATAGTAACGGGGATCGCCCAGCACCAGCACGCAGTCGACCCCGGCAGCGGCCAGCCGCGCGAAGCCTTCGGTGATCAAGGCGCCGCCGGTCCCTCGCCGCTGCAGCCCGGGCGCCACCGCCAGAGGCGCGAGGATGCGCACGCTCGCCCCAGGGTGGCCTTCGATCGATACCGCGCTGAAGATGGCATGACCCACCGGCTTGCCCTGCCGTTCGGCGACCAGAGACAACAGTGGCCGAGCCGTATCGTCATGCAGCAGGGCCGTCACCAGTCGGCCGATCTCGGGCCCTTCCGACGAGCCGAAGGCCGCCTCGTGGAGGGAGAGCAGAGCGGGCTCGTCCTGCTCCGTCGATTCACGTATCGTCACGTTCGCCTCCCCGATGCGACTCCCGGGCGGTTTTCTTCAGCCTACGCCCCTGATCGCGGCCCGCAACAAGCAGGGCGATCAACGATTGACCCAGCGCTCGTCGCTCAGCCGGCCTGCACGGCAACCTTGAGCACCCCGTCGCGCTGGTGGGAGAAAAGGTCGTAGGCATCGACAATGTCATCGAGGGCGTAGCGGTGGGTGACCAGCGGACCAAGGTCCAGCCGGCCACTCTCGATGATGCCCATCAGCCGGCGCATGCGCTCCTTGCCGCCCGGACACAGCGAGGTGACGATGCGGTTGTCGCCGAGGCCGGCGCTGAACGCGTCCAGCGGCAGGGTCAGGTCCTCGGAATAGACGCCGAGACTCGACAGGGTACCGCCCGGCTTGATCACCCGCAGGGCGTTCTCGAAGGTGGCCTGCAGGCCCAGCGCCTCGATGGCCGCATCCACACCACGCCCACCGGTGAGGCGACGGATCTCGTCGACCACATCCACCTTGCGGTAGTCCAGCACCACGTCGGCGCCGAGCCGGCGGGCCATGGCCAGCCGCTCGTCGACGCCGTCCACGGCAATGATCAGCCCGGCGCCCCGCAGCCGCGCCCCGGCGGTGGCGCACAGCCCGATCGGGCCTTGGGCGAACACCGCCACGCTGTCGCCGATGCGGATGTTGGCCGACTCCGCTCCGGCGAAGCCGGTGGACATGATGTCCGGACACATCAGCACCTGCTCGTCGCTGAGCCCATCCGGCACCGGGCTGAGGTTGGCTTGGGCGTCGGGCACGCGCAGGTACTCAGCTTGGGCGCCGTCGATGGTATTGCCGAAGCGCCATCCGCCCATCGGCTTGTAGCCGTGCCCGTGGTGGCCACCGTCCTGGGCGCTGCAGCCGTCCTGGCAGGCGTAGGAGGTGAAGCTCGGGCAGATGGCGCCGGCGATCACCCGCTGGCCTTCGGCATAGCCCTTGACGTTGGCGCCGAGCTTCTCGATCACCCCCACCGGCTCGTGGCCCACGGTCAGGCCCCGCTCCACGGGATACTCGCCCTTGAGGATGTGCACGTCGGTGCCGCAGATGGTGGTGGTGGTCACCCGGATCAGGGCATCGTCGGGGCCGATGTCGGGAATCGGCTTGTCGTCGAGCTCGATGCGGCCGGGCTCGACGAAGATGGCGGCTTTCATCATGGCAGGCATGGCGGCTCTCCTCGCGGGAAAAATCTCATCACAGCACAGCCTGGCCCGGACGAGATTGCGCTGGATCAAGCCTCCTGCACATGCCCTCTCCCTCTCAGTCCGTGAAGGATGGAGAGACATGAACTTTCATGCCCTTTCCCGCCGTTGCCCAGGCGATTACCCTGCTCATGGTTACCCGCCCTTTAACCACTCGCCACCAGGACACCGCCATGAGCCCGGCCGACACCCTTCGCCTGATCCTGCTTTCCTCGCTGTGGGGGATGTCGTTCATCTTCATGCGTGTGGCGGTGCCCGAATTCGGCCCGGTGCCGCTGATCCTGGTGCGCATGGGCGTGGGCGCGCTGCTGATGGTGCCGCTGCTGCTCGGCGCCCGCTACCTGCGCCTGGTGCGGGACAACGCCGGCAAGCTGATGCTGCTGGGGCTGGTCAACCACGTGCTGCCGTTTTCGCTGCTGGCGCTGGCCTTCCTCGGGGTCTATGTGCTCTCGGCGGATCGTCTGGACTTCGCCCTCGGCGGCGACGGCTGGTTCATCCTCGCGGTGCTCGGTGCCACCTTCTGCTACGGCATCGCCACCAACTACTCCAAGACGTACCTGTCCCACCTGCCAGTGCGCGTGCTGGCCGCCGGCAGCTGCGCCATGTCCGGGCTGATCCTGCTGCTGCCGGGCCTGTGGCTGTGGCCCCAGGCCCCGATCAGCGGCCTGGGCTGGGCCAACGGCCTGGCGCTGGCGGTGTTCAGCACCACCCTGGCGTTTTTGCTCTACTTCGGGCTGATTGCCAGCGCCGGAGCCACCGCCACTTCCACGGTCACCTTCCTGGTGCCGGTCAGCGCCCTGCTATGGGGCTATCTGCTGCTCGACGAGACGCTGAGCCTGCAGGTCCTGGCCGGCATGGCGATTACCCTGGCCGGCACCGCCATCGCCACCGGCATGCTACGCCTGGGGTGGCCGGCACGCCTGGCCCGGCGACGCAACGAGCGCCTAGACTGAAGCCGATGTTGCCCCGATCCACGGGAGACCCATGGACACCGCCCGCCTGCGCTTCCACGGCGAGCTCGACGACTTCCTGCCCCGCGAGCGGCGCGGCCGCACGCTGACCTACCGGGTCGACCGCCGCGCCGCCATCAAGGACGTGATCGAGGCCCTCGGCGTGCCTCATCCGGAGGTCGACGCCATCCTCGTCAATGGCGCCCCGGTGGGCTTCGACCATCCTCTCGCCGCCGGAGAGACGGTGAACGTCTACCCCGCCAACGTCGCACCGCCGGGGGCCGCGTCGCATCACCTGAGACCGCCCCTGCCACAGCCGCCTCGCTTCGTACTCGACGTCCACCTGGGCCGACTGGCCCGCTACCTGCGCCTGCTGGGCCTCGACTGTCGCTACCGCCATCGCGCCGACGATGCCGAGCTCGCCGAATGGGCCGAGACCGAGGCACGCATCCTGCTGACCCGCGACCGCAACCTGCTCAAGCGCCGACGAGTTGGCCTGGGACGCTTCGTGCGCGCCGACGCCCCCTTCGAACAGCTGGTGGAGGTGGTGCAGGCCTTCGTGCGACGCGACGAGCTGGCGCCCTTCACTCGCTGTACGCGCTGCAACGGCCGACTCGAGGTCGTCGCCAAGGACACGGTGATCCATCGGCTGGAACCGCTGACGCGCCGCTATGTGGACGACTTCCTGCAGTGCGAGGCCTGCGGCCAGCTGTACTGGCACGGCAGCCACGTGTCGCAGATGCGCTCACTGGTGGCCAGGCTGCGCCACCGTCTCGATGAGGCAACATGAAAGACGACCGTGGCGTCGCCGCCACGGCCGTCGTTTTCAACGCCAGGATGAGCGCCGCTCAGAAGTTCGGCTTGCGCTTCTCGACGAAGGCGCTCATGCCTTCGCGCTGTTCCTCGCCGGCGAAGCACAGCGCGAACAGGCTGGTCTCCAGGGCCAACGCGCTGTCCAGGTCCTGGTCCATGCCGTCGTGGACCGCCTGCTTGGCGCCGCGCACCGCCTGCGGGCCGTTGCCGCCGAGCTGCTTGGCCAGCTCGGCGGCATAGTCCTCGAGCTCGGCCTGGGGCATCACCCGGTTGACCAGGCCGATGCGCAGCGCCTCCTTGGCATCGATCTTGCGTCCGGTGGTCACCAGGTCAAGGGCCATGGCCGGACCAACCCGGCGAGGCAGGCGCTGGGTGCCGCCGAACCCGGGAATCACCCCGAGCAACACCTCGGGCTGGCCGAACACGGCATTGTCGCTGGCCACCGCCCAGTCGCAGGCCAGCGCCAGCTCGCAGCCACCGCCCAG
Organism: Halomonas sp. B23F22_20; assembly: GCF_043496985.1. Classification (NCBI taxonomy): domain Bacteria; kingdom Pseudomonadati; phylum Pseudomonadota; class Gammaproteobacteria; order Oceanospirillales; family Halomonadaceae; genus Halomonas; species Halomonas sp. B23F22_20. The sequence goes on along the minus strand of NZ_JBIEKH010000001.1, from coordinate 41,834 downwards.
GCAGAAGCCGTTGACCAGCGCCACCACCGGCACCGGCAGGGCCTCCAGCCGCTTGAGGGTGGCGAGCGCTTGGCCGGCGAAATCGCGAGCCTGGGGCGCACTCTTGTCGCGCATCTCGGTGATATCGGCACCGGCCACGAAGGCCTTCTCGCCGGCCCCGGTGATCAGCACCGCGCGCAGGTCATTGCGGGCCTCGAGCTCGTCGAGCGTCGTCGCCAGGGCGGCGATGACCTCGCTGTTGAGGGCGTTGAGCGCCTTGGGACGGTTGACGGTCAGGCGCACGATGCCGGCGTTGTCCTGCACCTCGATCGGCTGCTCGCTCATGATGACTCCTCGTGATAACGAAAGGGACGATCCGCCCTCACCCTAGCGAACGCTTGGTTGGGCGGCAATCGCGGCTTTGGTAGAGGTCACGAATAGACGTGAAAACCGCGCCCGGACTTGCGCCCCAGATAGCCGGCCTCGACCATGCGCCTGAGCAGCGGGCAGGGCCGGTACTTGGGATCGCCGAAGCCCTCCTGGAGGACCTCCATGATCGCCAGGCAGACGTCCAGGCCGATCAGGTCGGCAAGCTGAAGAGGCCCCATGGGGTGGGCGGCGCCGAGCTGCATGGCCTGGTCCACCGCCTCCGGAGTGGCCGCGCCTTCCTGCACCAGGAAGGCCGCCTCGTTGATCATCGGCACCAGCAGACGATTGACGGCGAAGCCGGGAGAATCACCCACCCGCACCGCGGTCTTGCCCAGCGCTTCGGCCAGGGCCTCGATGCGCGCCACGGTGGCGTCGCTGGTCTGCTCGGCGCGAATCACCTCGACCAGCTTCAAGACCGGCACCGGGTTGAAGAAGTGCATGCCCACCACCCGCTCGGGCCGCGCGCTGACCGCGGCCAGCCGGGTCAGCGACAGCGAGGAGGTGTTGGAGGCCAGGATGGCGTCGTCGCTGAGCCGGCTGAGGTCGCGGAACAGCTGTTCCTTGAGCTCGGGCTGCTCGGGGGCGGCCTCGATGATCACCGCGCAGTCGGCCAGGGTCTCCAGGTCGACAGTAGTGAGCAGCCGCACCATGGCCTCTTCGCGGCCGGTCTCGCTCATCCGGTCCTTGTTCACGAGCTTGACCAGCCCCGCGTCGATGGCGCTGCGGGCCCGCTCCAGGGCGGCCTCGGCCACGTCATACAGGCGCACCCGAAACCCGCTGGTCGCCAGCACCTGGGCGATGCCCTGGCCCATGGTGCCGGCGCCCACGACGCCGATCGGTTGTTGACTCATCGCTGCCTCTCCTCCTCTCGAGTGGATGACGTGCCCGCGGGCACCCGGTGCAGCATGCACCGCCGGCGCCCGCCGGTCGAGCCCTCGGCGGGACGGCGTCAAGCGATCAGAGAGTCGCGGGATCCAGCGCAGCGAGGCTCGTCATACCGGCCTCGATCGACGCCAGCTGGGCACGGCCCAGCGGCAGCCAGTGACGCAGCCCGTGATCGGCGGCGGCCAGCTTGACGCGATAGAAATCGCCGTCCTCGCTGCCGGCCGCCAGGGCAGCCTCGGCGCGGAGCGCGGAGCGGCCCAGCTGCCAGGCGCACAGCACGTGACCGGTGAGCGCCAGGAAGGGGGTGGCATAGGCTTGGACGGCGTCCGCGCCGCGCTCGGAGTCCGCCCCCTGCGCCAGCACCAGGCTCATGGCGGTACGCAGGTCCTCGATGCCGGCGGCGAGGCTCTCGCCCAGCGGGCGCAGCGAGGCACTGGCGGCCAGGGCCTCGGCGGTACCCTCCATCTCGTCGACCAGCGCGGTCATGGCGGCACCGCCGTCCCGAGCCAGCTTGCGCCCCGCCAGGTCGAGGGCCTGGATGCCGTTGGTGCCCTCGTAGATGGGGGCGATGCGCGCATCGCGCAGCAGCTGGGCGGCGCCGGTCTCCTCGATGTAGCCCATGCCACCGTGGACCTGCACGCCCAGCGAGGCGATCTCCACCGCCTGATCGGTGGAGAAGGCCTTGACCACCGGGATCAGCAGCTCGACCCGGGCCTGGGCCGCTTGCCGTTCGGCATCGTCGGCCGCGTGGCGCGCAAGGTCCATCTGCGCCGCACAGCTCAGCGCCAGCGCCCGCAGCGCATCGGTACGGGCTCGCATGGAGAGCAGCATGCGCTTGACGTCCAGGTGCTCGGCAATCGCGCAGGGCGCGCCGCTCCGACGCCCCTGCACCCGCTCCAGGGCGTAGGCACGGGCCAACTGGCAGGCCCGTTCGGCCACCCCGATGCCCTGGATGCCAACCTTGTGGCGCGCCTCGTTCATCATGGTGAACATGTGATTGAGGCCACGCCCCTCCTCGCCGACCAGGTAGCCGATGGCGCCATCCCGCTCGCCGAAGCTCAGTGCGCAGGTGGGCGAGCCATGGATGCCGAGCTTGTGTTCGAGCCCGGAGCAGACCACGTCATTGCGCTCGCCCAGGGAACCGTCATCGTTGACCAGGAACTTGGGGACCAGGAACAGCGAGATGCCCCGGTTACCCTCGGGGGCGTCCGGGGTGCGCGCCAACACCAGGTGAAGGATATTCTCGGCGGCCTCGTGCTCCCCCCAGGTGATGAAGATCTTCTGCCCGCGAAGTCGATAGTGATCGGCCTCTTGGTCGGGGCAAGGCACCGCCAGGGTCCGCACCTGGGAGAGATCTGAGCCGGCCTGGGGCTCGGTGAGGTTCATGGTGCCTGTCCAGCGCCCCTCCACCAGCGGAGGAAGATAGCGCGCCTGCTGGGCATCGCTGCCGTGTCGTGCAAGCGCCTCGATGGCGCCGGCGGTGAGCATGGGGCACAGCCCGAGCGCCATGTTGGCGCCATGCAGCATCTCCTGGACGGCGCTGGCCACCACTTCCGGCAGGCCCTGACCGCCCTGGTGCTCGGCAACGCCGATGCCGTTCCAACCGCCTTCGGCATAGGCCCGATAGGCCTCGGCGAAGCCCTCCGGCACCTCGACCCCGCCATCCTCTCGACGATGACACCCCTGGCGGTCCCCGCTGGCATTGAGTGGCGCCCAGACCTCGCCGGCCAGCCGAGCGGCCTCATCGAGCACGGCCTCGACCAGCTCGGGCTCGAGCTCCTCGAAACCGGGCAGGGACAGCGAAGCGTGCTCGAGGAGCTCCTCGAGCACAAAGCGAACATCGCGAAGCGGCGGCATGAATGGCGTCATGGGATCACCCTGGGAAAAATGATACCGGCGATAGTAGATTCACTACTTTTCGCCGACCATTATCCGTAGGTCGGGTATACGTCCCGCTGATGACGATGCAGGAACGTCATCCTTGGCTCGGCCGAGCGACTTCCGTTCCCTCCTCCTCGACGTCGGCCGGAGTGGGACCATCGTAATAGACGATGTGCGGCTCGTCGGGCGGCGGCGGGCCGACCAGGGGCTCGGCCACTGCCACATCCGGCACCGCAGCGGAGAGGTCTTCGACGTGCTCGTGCTCCAGGGCGCCCTGCATCCACTCGTCGGTGACCGACAGTTCGGCACCGGCAGCGCTGAGCGGCGTGGAGGGCGAGAACGGCGCCACCGGCACCGGCGCCGGGCGAACGCTGCGCCGCCAGGAGAAGAACCCCACGAGGATCAGGCCCAGCGCCCCCAGCGACCAGAACAGTCCGGTATCGCCGAGCACCGTCATCACCGGCGAGATCACCGGCGGACTGAGGGTAGAGCCGATGGCGTTGATCAGCAGCAGACCCTGGCTCATGCGTACCAGGGCGCCGGCCGGGGCCCGGTCGGCAGCATGCCCCACCGATACCGGGTAGAGGGAGAAAACGCCGCCGCCGAGCAGGAACAACAGCCCGGCCAGCCCCCAGGGTGGCAGCGACAGGAAGAGGATGCCGGCCGAGATCAGGGCGCAGAAGCCGCCGATGCCGATCAGCACCATCTGTCGATCGTGGCGATCCGACCAGCGCCCCACCGGGTACTGCAACAGCATGGCACCGAGCACCATGACCGCCATCAACTGGCCGACCTGTACCACACCGAAGCCGTTCCGCTGCAGATACAGCGGCAGCAGGGTATAGACCGCGGCCACCGCCAGCCCCGAACCAAAGCTGCCCATTACCCCGGTGGGGGTCAGGGTGATCAGGCGCAGCGGCGACAGCGGTTCGGCCTTGTCCATCAACGGCGAGACCTTGGGAATCATCGCCATGGGCAAGACCGACAGCGACGCCAGCATGCCGATCGTCATGAACGGCGCGGTGGGCCCCATGGCATCGACGACGCCGAGCAGCAACTGGCCGAGAACCCCGGCGGCATACAGCGAGATCATGTACAGCGCCAGCAGGCGCCCGCGCACCGTGGCATCTCCGGCGGTCAGCAGCCAGCTTTCGATGACCAGGAACACCCCGACCGTGGCCCAGCCACCGATCAGGCGCAGCACGAACCACGCCGCGGGATCGAAGAACAGGCCCTGCAACAGCACGGTAGCCGCCACCAAGGAGGCAAAGCTGCCGTAGGCGCGGATATGGCCGATGGCCAGCAGCAGCCGATCGTTGAGCATGGCCCCCAGCGCCAGGCCGATGAAATAGGCCGAGGAGACCCAGCCGATCACCACCGGCGACTCGCCGGCAGCGTCCAGGCGCAGGGTGATCAGCGTCGCCAGGAAACCATTGCCGATACCGAGGATGAAAAGGCCCAGCAGGGGCGCCAGGGCCATGAGCAGTAGCTGCCGTGACATGAGCGAACGTCTCGAGCGAATGGCGTGTAGGGAACCCACGCCGCGCACGGCCGTGGCAGGTTCTGAAGACTGTTGAATTCAGCGTCGACCCGATCCGGAGAACGGTCAACGACAACAGGTTTTCGAGGGGCGAATATACCCCCCGGGCAGGATCGCGCCAATCCCCAATCGGCGCCTTTTCGCGTCTTTTCCCCTACGATAACCGCATGTTATCGAAACCTTCATGTTTCTGAACGCTGCAGCAATACGACGTCGTCGGCCGGAAATTCCACCCTCAGTTGCCAGCGTTCGGCGAACCAGTGGAATGTCCCTTCGCTGAAGAAGCACACGTGGGTCGGATCAAGGATATAGTGCCAACCGGCGAAGGCCTCGACCGAGCTCACCCGCTTGGTCATCAACCCCAGCCAACCGCCCGGCGCCAGCAACCCCACCAGGCGCTCCAATTCCTGGCCGGGAGCAAAAAGGTGCTCGACCACCTCCGTGGCGGTGACGAAATCGTAGCGATACGCCAGTACCGAGGCATCCGGCGCGTAGAACGGATCGAAGATCGCCATGGGATGCCCGGCCTCCTCGAACATTACCGACAGCGTCGGTCCCGGGCCGGCCCCGAAATCGAGCCCCCGGTCGCCCGGCGCCAGTTTGGCGAGCAGCGGGTCGAACAGTCGCGACAGGAAACGGCGGTAGCCGAGATCGTCGGGCGAATTCTGGTGCCGGTCATAGACCGCCTTCTCCTCTTCCGGCCCGAGGCGCTGGTGAGCCGGCACGAACACCAGCTCGCATTGCCGGCAGCGGCGATAGTCGCGCCGCGCATCGCGATGGAAGGGCAGGTGCTCGACGGATGCGCATAGCGGACAGGTCTGCATCATCGTATTCTCTGTGGCAGGACACACTTCTCAGGAGGCATGCATGCTGTCAGGTCTGGATCATCTGGTCATCACCGTGACCGATATTTCCCGCGCCGTGGATTTCTACACCCGGGTACTGGGGCTGGACGCCCGCTATCGCGACCGGGAGCGCGTGGACCTGATGCTCGGCGACATGGCCCTGCGCCTGCACTGGACCGCCACCGACATCCAGCCTCGAGCGGCCACTCCCACGCCTGGCAGCCTGGACCTGTGCCTGCGCAGCCAGCTCCCCCTCGACGAGGTCCAGCGTCATCTGGAGGCGCTCTCGGTGGAGGTCGAACTGGGCCCGGTGAGCCGCCAGGGCGCCACCGGTGAGCTCGAGTCGCTGTACCTGCGCGACCCAGACGGGAACCTGCTGGAAATCAGTCGTCCCCTGCGATGATGGCATCCCGGCATACGACCGGTATCATGGCCCCCACATTCACTCTCAAGGACGACCCATGAACGAGAACGCCCCCCTGGACCACGACCGCGAGGTCGCCGAGTCTCCCCGCGCCCCTGATACCACCATGGCCATGGTCATCTACGCCCTGTACCTGGCCAGCTTCGTGGTCGGTTTCACCTCCCTGGTCGGCGTGGTGATCGCCTATGTCTACCGTGGCAAGGGGCCGGCCTGGCTGGACGAGCACTATCGCTATCAGATTCGCACCTTCTGGATCGGCCTGCTCTACGGCACCGTGGCCGCCCTGCTGACGCTGATCGTGATCGGCTTCCCGCTGCTGATCGCCCTGGCGATATGGCTGATCATCCGCTGCGTCAAGGGCTTCAAGGGCCTACAGGAAAAGCGCGCCCCGGGTAACGTGGACACCTGGCTGATCTAACCGATGACGAAGAAGCAAGACAGCGACGGTCGTCTCCAGGCCCGGCTGATCGCCGGCCTGTGGCGAACGCTCGCCCACTGGCGGCCGGCCGGGCTGTGGCGACTGTCACGCCTGGTCGGCCCGCTGGTCCAGGTCGGCAGCCGGCGGGAGCGCCGGGTAACCCGCATCAACCTGGCCCAGGCCTATCCCGACCATTCTCCAGCCGAACGCCGCCGTCTGGCCCGCCGTAGTCTGGTCCACTCCAGTGCCACCATGCTGGAGCTGGGCCTGGCCTGGATGGGCAAGCCCGAGACGGTTGAGGCCAGCATTCTCGAGGTCCACGGCCGCGAGCTGCTCGATGAGGCCCGCGCCGAGGGGCGCGGCGTCATTGTCCTGGCCCCCCACTTCGGCAACTGGGAGGTGCTCAACTTCTGGCTATCCGGGAATTTCCCCTTCACCGCCATGTACGAGCCGCCCAAGCTCGCCGCCCTGGACCCGATCATCCGCCGGGGCCGCGAACGTCGCGGGGCCAGCCTGGTGCCCACCAACCCGCGCGGCGTGGCCGCTTTGCTCAAGGCCCTCAAGCGCGGCGAGACGGTGGGCATCCTGCCGGATCAGACCCCGAGCTGGGGCAGCGGCGTCTTCGCGCCCTTCTTCGGTCGACAAGCCTACACCGCCACCCTGCTGCCCAAGCTGGTGGCCCGCACCGAGGCCCGGGTCGTCACCGGCGTGGCACGACGCCTGCCCGGCCGCGGCTTCGCGCTGCACTTCCTGGCCGCCGACGAGCGCGTCTACTCCGCCGACGAGACCACCTCGGCGGCCGGAGTAAACGCCTGCGTGGAGGCCGCCATCGCCCTGGATCCACCCCAGTACCAGTGGGAATACAAGCGCTACCGCAAGACGCCCCAGCAAGCCGAGGGCAGCCCGGACTGGAAGCGCCACCGACTCTACTGATGATCGACGCCATGCAGGGAACCATCCCTGCCAAGCGCTGACCAACCCCGGACAAACGCTACCCTTTCATGGATAGCGATCCTGAGAAAACGATAACGATACGACGACATGACCCCCGAGGACCGGCTTGCGCAGGGAACGCCGGCGGGATCCCGAGGAGAGTCACTATATGACATCGCTGATCCGCTTCCTGGCATTCTCGCTGGGCGCGGCACTGGCCATGGAAGCCAACGCGGCGCCCGAGACCGAGGAAGCGCTGTTCAAGACGGTCACCGACCGGGCCGAGCGCCTGGCCGAGTCCCCCTACGAAGCTCCCGCCGGCGAATTGCCGTCTGCGCTGGCCGAGCTCGACTACGACGCCTATCGCCAGATCCGGTTCCGCCCCGAACGGGCCCTGTGGCAAGACACCGAGGGGCTGTTCCAGGTGCAGCTGTTCCACCCTGGCTTCCTCTACGACCATCCGGTCGAGCTCAACCTGGTGGAGCCGAGCGGCGAGGTACGCCACCTGCCCTTCGATCCGTCTCGCTTCCGCTACGAGGGCGATGCTGCCGGCCTGGCCGAGCTGGACCTCGATGACCTGGGCCATGCCGGTTTCCGGCTCCACTACCCACTGAACAGCGGCGACTATCACGACGAGTTCATGGTGTTCCTCGGCGCGTCCTACTTCCGGATGGTCGGCCGAGGACAGGGCTACGGGCTCTCGAGCCGCGGCCTGGCCATCGACACCGCCGAGCCCCGCGGCGAGGAATTCCCGGCCTTCCGGGAGTTCTGGCTGGTCGAACCCGGCCCCGACGACACTCGCATGACCGTCTACGCCCTGCTCGACAGCCCCTCCGTCACCGGCGCCTATCGCTTCGACATCGCCCCGGGGAGCCAGACCGTGGTCGATACCGAGGCGCGACTGTTCGCCCGCGAGGACATTGCCAAGCTGGGCATCGCCCCGCTGACCAGCATGTTCATGCATGGTGGCATCGCCGGCTACCCGGCGGACGACTACCGGCTGCGGGTCCACGACTCCAGCGGCCTGGCGCTTCACACCGGCAGCGGCGAGCGTGTCTGGCGCCCGCTGAGCAATCCCGAGAAGCTACACCTGTCGAGTTTTCAGGACGCCTCGCCGCAGGGCTTCGGGCTGGTTCAACGACCGCGCCATTTCGACGGTTACCTGGACGCCGAGGCCCGCTACGAGCAACGCCCCAGCGAGTGGGTCACGCCCCTGGATGATTGGGGCAAGGGACACGTCGAGCTGGTCGAGATCCCCTCCGACAGCGAGGCCAACGACAACATCACCGCCTACTGGATCCCCGAGCAGCCCCTGGCGGCAGGTGAATCGCGCACCTTCCGCTATCGCTTGCGCACCTTCGGCGCCACTCCGCCCGACCAGCGCCTGGCCCACGTGATCCGCACCCGGCAGGGATGGGGGGCGATTCCTGGGCAGAGCGACCCGCCTCCGGCCAGCCGGCGCCATTTCATCGTCGACTTCCAGGGCCCCAGCCTCCAGGGGCTCGATGTCGACCAGCCGGTAGAGGCGCGGCTGACCACCTCCAGCGGCGAGATCCTCGAGCCGCGCGTCCAGCGCCTGCCCGATGGCGACACCTGGCGCGCCGACTTCCGCCTTGCCCCGCAAGACGACGCCCCGGCCGACATGCGCCTGGCCCTGACGCTGCATGGCGAACCGCTGACCGAAACCTGGAACTATGTCTGGTACCCCGATGAGCGCCGCTGATTCCGTGGCCGGTATGGCCCATGTCCCCTGGCGTCGCACTCGCCGATGGGGCTTCGCCCTGCTGGTCGCCGCCACCACCGGGCTGGGCATGTGGACGATGTTCCGCATCCTCCACGTCGGTGGCCTGACGCCCCTGGAACTCGCCATCCTGGCGCTGTTCGGCGTCACCTTCGGCTGGATCGTCATCGCCTTCTGGAGCGGCGTGATCGGCTTCACGCTGACGCTCGCCGGCCGCGACCCGCTGAGCCTGGCTCGGGCATCGTCGCCACGACGCCCCGACGATGCCCACTCGCGTACCGCCCTGGTCATGCCGATCCACAACGAGGACGTCGAGCGGGTCGCCGCCGGCCTCGAGGCGACCTGCCGTGACCTGCCGCCGATCACCCCCGATCGCCACATCGAGGTCTTCGTGCTCAGCGACAGTACCGATGCCGCCATCGTGGCCCGCGAAAAAGCCGTCCTGGCGACCCTGCAGCAGCGGCTGGCCGATCACTGCCGGCTCCACTACCGGCATCGCGACAGCAACGCCGGGCGCAAGGCCGGCAATCTCGGCGATTTCTGTCGACGTTGGGGGCGCCACTACGACTTCATGCTGGTGCTGGATGCCGACAGCGTGATGAGCGGCAGTACCGTGCAGGAACTGATCACGGAGATGGAGGCCAACCCACGGCTCGGCCTGCTGCAGACGGTACCGATCCCGATCCGTCAGGACAGCCTGTTCGGCCGCGCCAACCAGTTCGCGGCGGCGGTCTACTCGCCGATGCTGGCGACCGGGCTGAGCTTCTGGCAGTCCGACGCCGCCAACTACTTCGGTCACAACGCTATCCTGCGCGTCGAGGCCTTCACCCGGCATGCGGGCCTGCCCGAGCTGCCCGGCCGCCCCCCGCTGGGCGGTGACATCCTCAGCCACGACTTCGTCGAGGCAGCCCTGCTGCGACGTGCCGGCTGGGAGGTGCGCATGCGTACCGACCTCGGCGGCAGCTTCGAGGAGATGCCGAGCCATCTGCTCGACTATGCCAAGCGCGACCGCCGCTGGGTCCAGGGCAACCTGCAGCACCTGCGCCTGCTGGGAGGGCGCGGCCTGCACATGCTCAGCCGCGTGCACTTCCTGTGCGGCGCCCTGGCCTACCTGTCGTCGCTGATCTGGCTGGCGATCCTGGTGGTCAGCACCATCGACGCCCTGATGCGCGCGCTGATCGAACCCAACTTCTTCACCTCCAATGCCCAGCTGTTCCCCGACTGGCCGATCGCCCCGCCCAACCTGATCATGCCGCTGCTCGGCGGTACCCTGGCGATGCTGCTGATGCCCAAGGTATTGGGCGTCTGCCTGGCCCTGCGACGCAACCCGGCCCAGCACGGCGGACGCGCCCGACTGGTGGCCAGCGCCGTGCTGGAGGCCCTGTTCGCGATGTTGATCGCGCCGCTGATGATGGTCTTTCACAGCCGCTTCGTGATCGAGGTGCTCGGCGGCCGCACCGTGGCCTGGGATCCCCAGTCCCGCGAGGGGCGCGCCCTGCCCTGGCGCGAGGCCCTGCGCCATACCTGGCCGGGCACCCTGGCCGGCGCCCTGTGGGCCGGCATTACCTGGTGGTACACACCGACCTTCTTCTGGTGGCTGACCCCGGTATGGCTCGGCCTGATGCTGGCCGCCCCGCTAGTGCGATGGAGCAGCAGCCTGTCCCTAGGCCGCGGGCTACGCCGACGCGGCCTGCTGCTGGTACCCAGCGAGACGGCACCGCCGCCGGTGCTGCGCGACGAGACTCCGCCGCCGGTGGTCGAGGACGGCCTCGAGCCCTCGCCAACACCGAACGAGCGGCCCTGCGACATGCCGACCCAATCCTTCACCCGGGACTGGGCCCGGCCGCCGGTCACCGAGAGGCGGCCCACCCTCGGGGAATGACCCGGGGGTGTTCGTCCGCGACCAACCTGCTAGACTGGCTCGACTCGCTTGACGGGGTGCCGGTGGAACCGGCTGAGATGGCGCAGGCTCACTGAGAAGGAACTCGCAAGAGTCCGAGAGCCCAAGCGCTGGTCCCGTGGAACCTGATCCGGGTGGGTGCGGCACGGCCGCACGTGAACCGGCGTAGGGAATCAGGCGGAGGGACCGGCACCTCCTCGATGTTCTCGCCGGCCCTGCCTCCCTATTCCCCTGTGCCCACCCTCCGGATCCCGATCGCAACGGAGGCAAGATGGGCTACCGCTTCAGAGATCTCACCGCCGCCTGCCAGGACGACTGGCGCGCCTATATCGAGCATGACTTCGTGCGCACCCTCGGCGCCGGTACACTCGAGGGCGACGCCTTCCGCCACTACCTGCAGCAGGACTACCTGTTCCTGATCCACTTCGCCCGTGCCTACGCCCTGGCCGCCTACAAGAGCCGCGACCTGACCGAATTGAACCAGGCCTTCGACGGCCTGAAGACCATTCTCGACGTCGAACTGGACCTGCACCGCGGCTTCTGCCGCGACTGGGGCATCACCGAAGACGACCTGGCAGCCCTGCCCGAAGCCCGTGCCACCCTGGCCTACACCCGCTACGTGCTCGATGCCGGCAGCCGCGGCGACCTGCTCGACCTGCGGGTGGCGCTCGCGCCCTGCCTGGTCGGCTATGGCGAGATCGCGAACTGGCTTCAGGCCCAGCCGTTCACCGTGCGCGGCGACGCCAACCCCTATGAGCCCTGGATCGCCATGTACCAGAGCGAGGAGTTCCAGGCCGCCATGCGCGCCGAGATCGCCTGGCTGGACGCGAGGCTTGCCGAGGTGACGCCGGCGCGCTTCGAGCAACTGGCACGGCTGTTCCGCGACGCGACCCGGCTGGAGATCGATTTCTGGCAGATGGGGCTGGATCGCGCGGACTGAGAGATACCTGCCGGCTGAATCAGGGGCGCCGGGGACGGGTCGTAGAGGGGGTCCTACGCCAGGGGTGAGGAGCACTGCTCCGAACGGGCTGGCCAAGGATGGCCAGCACCGGCCCTGCAAGCGGAGCAGGACGCGAGAGCGCAGCAGGGCGTCGGTAGCGTACAGGGAGGTATTCACAGCGCCCCCTCGTAGACCTGTCGCCGGATCAGCCCCGGGCCACATGCACCAGATAAAAGATGATGACACGGCCCGCCATCGCGGCGGGCACCACCACGCTTGACGGGGTGCCGTTGAAGACGGCTGAGATCATGCAGCACTCGAGCATGGGTCCCGTTGAACCTGAACTGGCTAGGACCAGCGTAGGGATCAAGCGACACGCCGCCGGGCTCGGTGCCTGCGGCCAATGTCCTCCCCAGCTGTCCTCCCTGATAACACTACCCAAGCAAAGGGAGACCGACCGATGGCAAAGACCGATCATTTCCTCGCCGAGAGCGCCCGCGTCGACGCCGCCGCCGTCCAGGCCCTGCCGGGCTCGCGCAAGATCTATGTCGAGGGCTCGCGCCCCGATATTCGCGTGCCCTTCCGCGAGATCAGCCTCTCGCCGACCCGCACCTCAGGCGTGGGCCCGGATGAGCAGAACCCGCCGCTGCTGGTCTATGACACCTCAGGCCCCTACACCGACCCCGAGGCCGACATCGACCTGCGCCGCGGCCTGCCGGAACTGCGCCGAGGCTGGATAGAGGCCCGCGACGACACCGAGTTCCTCGACGGCCCGACCTCCGAGTACGGCCGCCGCCGGGCCAACGATCCGATGCTCGCCCCGCTGCGTTTCGACCTGACGCGCACGCCGCGGCGCGCCAAGGAAGGCCGGAACGTCACCCAGCTGCACTATGCGCGCCAGGGCATCATCACCCCCGAGATGGAGTTCATCGCCATCCGCGAGAATCAACGCAGGCAAGCCCTCGGGACCGAGGAAGTCGAGCGCATCCTCGGCCACCAGCACCCGGGCGAGAGCTTCGGCGCCCGCCTGCCCGAAGAAATCACCCCGGAGTTCGTGCGCGACGAGGTCGCCGCCGGCCGTGCCATCATCCCCTGCAACATCAACCACCCGGAGTCCGAGCCGATGATCATCGGGCGCAACTTCCTGGTGAAGATCAACGGCAACCTGGGCAACTCGGCGGTGACCTCCTCCATCGAGGACGAGGTCGACAAGATGACCTGGGGCATCCGCTGGGGCTCGGACACCATCATGGATCTTTCCACCGGGGCCAACATCCACGAGACCCGCGAGTGGATCATCCGCAACGCCCCGGTGCCGATCGGCACCGTGCCCATCTATCAGGCGCTGGAGAAGGTCAACGGCGTGGCCGAGGACCTGACCTGGGAAGTGTTCCGCGACACCCTGATCGAACAGGCCGAGCAGGGCGTCGACTACTTCACCATCCATGCCGGCGTGTTGCTGCGCTACGTGCCGCTGACCGCCAGGCGCACCACCGGCATCGTCTCCCGCGGCGGCTCGATCATGGCCAAGTGGTGCCTCTACCACCACCGCGAGAGCTTCCTCTACGAGCACTTCGAGGAGATCTGCGAGATCTGCAAGCGCTACGACGTGGCCTTCTCGCTGGGCGACGGCCTGCGCCCGGGCTCGGTGGCCGACGCCAACGACGAGGCCCAGTTCGCCGAGCTCGAGACCCTCGGCGAGCTGACCCGCATCGCCTGGAAGCACGACGTCCAGGTGATGATCGAGGGCCCCGGCCACGTGCCCATGCACCTGATCAAGGAGAACATGGACAAGCAGCTTGCCGAGTGCGACGAGGCACCCTTCTACACTCTGGGGCCGCTGACCACCGACATCGCACCGGGCTACGACCACATTACCTCCGGCATCGGCGCGGCGATGATCGGCTGGTACGGCTGCGCCATGCTCTGCTACGTCACGCCCAAGGAGCACCTGGGCCTGCCCAACAAGGACGACGTCAAGACCGGCATCATCACCTACAAGATCGCCGCCCACGCCGCCGACCTCGCCAAGGGCCACCCGGCCGCCCAGCGTCGCGACAACGCCCTGTCCAAGGCACGCTTCGAGTTCCGCTGGGAGGACCAGTTCAACCTCGGGCTCGATCCGGACACCGCCCGCGAGTACCACGACGAGACCCTGCCCAAGGACTCCGCCAAGGTCGCCCATTTTTGCTCCATGTGCGGGCCCAAGTTCTGCTCGATGAAGATCAGCCAGGAGGTGCGCGACTACGCCGCGGAAAACGGCCTCGAGGGCGACCGCGCGGCGGTGGAACGCGGCATGGAAGAGCAGGCCGAGAAGTTCCGCGACCAGGGCGCCGAGCTGTACAAGGAGGTCTGACCTCACGCCTCTGACGCATAACGCCGCGCCGGCAATCAGCCGACGCGGCGTTTTTTCGTCGAGACGCCTTCAGCTTCAGGTTGTCGAGGCGGCACCGACCGCCGGTTCCTCCTGCGAGTCTCGACCGCCGGGCGCGAAGCCGAGTAGCCGCAGGGCATTGAGCGTGACCAGCACGGTCGCCCCGGTATCGGCCAGGATCGCCAGCCACAGCCCGGTGATCCCCAGCACGGTGGTGACCAGGAACAGCGCCTTCAGGCCCAGGGCGATGGCGATGTTCTGGCGGATATTGGCCATGGTCGCCCGAGCCAGTCGGATCATCGCCGCCACGTCGCCCACCCGATTGCGCAGCAGGGCCCCGTCGGCGGTCTCCAGCGCCACGTCGGTGCCCGAGCCCATGGCCACGCCGACATGCGCGCTGGCGAGTGCCGGGGCATCGTTGATGCCGTCGCCGATCATCATCACTCGCTCGCCCCCGGCGAGTTCGCGAATCGCCTCGACCTTGCCTTCCGGCATCAGCTCGGCACGACGCTCGATCCCGATGGCCCCGGCGATGGCCGCCGCCGTGCGATCGTTGTCGCCGGTGAGCATCACCGCGCGCACGCCGAGCGCCGACAGCGCGGCCACGCCGTTGGCGGTGTCGCCCCGAGGCTCGTCGCGCATGGCGATCGCCCCCAGCACAACGCCCTCCTCGACCGCCACGATCACCGTCTTGCCCTCGGCTTCCAGCGCCTCGACGCTCGCGGCCAGCGACTCGGGCATCGACCAGCGTTGGGCCACGTGACGCGGCGCGCCGAGGAAGGCGTTCCGTCCGTCACGCCGGGCCTCGACGCCCAGCCCGGGAAGGGCCCGGGCCTCGCCGACCGGCGAAGGCGCGACGCCGATCGACCGCGCATGCTCGAGCACCGCCAGCGCCAGGGGGTGGCTCGCCCCCTGCTCGAGGCTCGCCGCCAGGCCGATCACGGCCTCGGCATCATGCACCTCGCCGGCGGCCACCACGTCGGTCACCCGAGGCCGGCCCTCGGTCAGGGTGCCGGTCTTGTCGAAGCCGACCACCTCGGTGCGGGCGGCGGCCTCGATCACCGCACCGCCCTTGAGCAGCAGCCCGCGCCGCGCCCCGGTGGACAGCGACGAGGCGATCGACGCCGGCACCGAGATCACCAGCGCGCAGGGGCAGCCGATCAGCAGCAGCGCCAGCGCCCGATAGGTCCACTCGCCCCAGGCGCCACCCAACGCCAGCGGCGGTACCACCGCGACCAGTACCGCCAACCCCACCACCGCCGGCATGTAGACGCGGCTGAAGCGATCAATGAAGCGCTCGGTGGGCGCGCGTGCCTCCTGGGCCTCCTCCACCAGCCGGATGATACGGGCGATGGTGTTGTCCTCCGGCGGCCGGGTCACGCGCAGCCGCAGCACCGCCTCGTGATTGATCGAGCCGGCGAAGACCTCATCTCCCTCGCCCTTGGCGCGGGGCACCGATTCGCCGGTCACCGGCGACTCGTCGATCGCCGAGCGACCCTCGAGGATGAGGCCATCGGCAGGAATCCGATCCCCGGGGCGCACCACCGCCACCTGACCGACCGCGAGCCTTGCGGCGTCCACCGCGCGGGTTTCTCCGGGGGCGACCTCGAGCAGCGCTTCCCGCGGCACCAGATCGGCCAGCGCACGAATGCCTGAACGAGCCCGGTCGGCCGCCACCCCTTCGAGGATCTCGCCGATCGAGAACAACAGCACCACCATGGCCGCCTCCCCGGCGGCGCCGATGATCAGCGCGCCCCCGGCGGCAAGCGTCATCAGCATCTCGATGGTGAACGGCATGCCGACCCGCGCCGCGGTGACCGCCCGCCTGGCGATCGGCCCCAGGCCGATCAGGCAGGCCGCAAGGAAGGCCCAGTGGGCCACCGCCTCGCCGACGGTCACGCGCAGCAGCATGGCGACAGCCAAGGCCACGCTAGTCGCCAGCACCAGTCGCCCCTTGGCGGTGGCATACCAGCGGCGTCGGGGCGTGTCACCGGCGCTCGTCTCCTCGGCGTCGTCCAGCGAGGCCTCATAACCCAACCGGCGCACCGTGGCGGTGATCGTCTCGGGTGCGGTTCGGGCCTCGTCCAACGACAGGGTGAGCGTCTCGTTCATTACCGACACGCGGATATTCTCTACGCCGGGGAGCCGTTCCAATGCGCCGCGGATGGTCGACGCGCAGCTCGGGCAATCCATGCCGGCCACGGACCAGGTCCGGGGCCCGCCAGTCCCCGCTGGCGTATCGGGCACTTCCACATCGCCCTCGCCGGCGGCCTTTGCCCGGCTGGCCGAGCAGCAGTCGTCGGTCGCGTCGGCGGTGGGTTCGTCCGGCGAGGAGCTACGCGCGATGCCGTAGCCCAGGCGCTCGACCAGCGCCTCAACGGTCTCGGGGGCGGTCTTGTCCACCTCC
Organism: Halomonas sp. B23F22_20; assembly: GCF_043496985.1. Lineage (NCBI taxonomy): Bacteria > Pseudomonadati > Pseudomonadota > Gammaproteobacteria > Oceanospirillales > Halomonadaceae > Halomonas > Halomonas sp. B23F22_20. Next base: position 25,138 of record NZ_JBIEKH010000001.1, on the reverse strand, counting down.
AGCTCCAGCGCCAGCGCCCCCTGCATGACCGATACCCGCACGTCGGCCACGCCCGATAGGCGCTCCAGGGCACCGCGAATCTTGCCGGCGCAGCTCGGGCAGTCCATGCCTTCGACACGCCAATGGTGGCGACGACTCTGTTTTCCCGCGGCGTCACACGCCATATCAGCCTCCTGGGCAGTTTCGGAATCTCGATGTTGGTCGCAGCGTAATCCCTTTAGTAGCTATAGACTCAAGCAAAGACATCGATCTTGCCCGCGACTCCTCGCATGATGCTCGCGGTATCTGGCGCGACGATGCCGTCGACGGCCGCGATATGGCACGCGGCCTGCATGTACTGGTAACCCCCCATCGCGAGGCGATCGCCCATGCCGACTCCTTCCCTCTCGACGCCGCTGGCCGCCGACGCCTTCCGCGAGCGGGCTCACCGTCACCTGCAGCACCTCTACGGCCCACGGGCCGACGAGGTGCTGCGCCGACTGCTCACCCTGCTGGAGCATCAGGCCCCCACGACGCCCTCGAATGGGGAAACGCCCGCCGCCCGGCCGCTTTGGAGCGAGCGCGACCAGTGGCTGATCGCCTACGGCGACAGCCTGCTCGACGGCGACCGAGCGCCGCTCCAGGTGCTCGACGACTTCTTCGTCGACAGGCTTGCCAAGACCTTCAGCGGCCTGCACCTGCTGCCCTTCTTTCCCTGGAGCAGCGACGACGGCTTCTCGGTCGTTCACTATCGCGAGGTCGACCCTCAACTGGGCGACTGGCCCCAGGTACGCCGATTGGCCGAGCGCCTCGACCTGACGGTCGACCTGGTGCTCAACCACGTTTCCCGGGAGTCGCTGTGGTTCGCCGACTACCTCGGCGGCAACCTGCCGGGGCGCGACTACTTCATCGAGATGGATCCCGACAGCGATCTCTCGGCGGTGGTACGCCCTCGCAGTTCGCCGCTGCTGGTCAAGGTGCCCACCCGTCGCGGGCCCCGCCGTCTCTGGGCGACCTTCTCCGAAGACCAGATCGATCTGAACTTCGCCAACCCCGACGTGCTGCTGGAGTTCGTCGGCATCCTGCTGTTCTACCTGTGCCAAGGCGCGCGCGTGGTGCGTCTCGATGCCATCGCCTACCTGTGGAAGGAGGTCGGTACTTCCTGCATCCACCTCCCCCAGACCCACGAGGTAGTCCGGCTCTTGCGCGCCATCGTCGATCACGTCGCCCCGGGCACCCTGATACTCACCGAGACCAACGTTCCGCACCGCGAGAACATCAGCTACTTTGGTATTGAAAATCAGGGTCTTAAAGATCAGGATCTTGAAGATCAGAGTCTCGAACATCAGGATCGCCACCAGCAGCAAGCCCCTGACACGCCGCCCGACGAAGCCCATCTGGTCTATCAGTTCCCGCTGCCGCCGCTGCTGCTGCACACCTTCACCAGCGGCGAGGCAGCCACCCTGGCGGCCTGGCTGAAAAGCCTGCCCGCGCTGCCGCCGGGCTGCAGCTTCCTCAACTTCACCGCTAGCCACGACGGCATCGGCGTGCGCCCGCTGGAGGGCTGGCTGCCCCATCACGAGGTCGAGGCACTGCTCGAGTTGATGCATCGCTTCGGCGGTTTCGTCAGCATGCGCACCCGGGACGACGGCGAGGACTCGCCCTACGAGATCAACATCACCTGGTTCGACGCCATGAAGGGCACGCGTCGGGGAGCCGACCCCTGGCAGGTACCGCGGTTCCTGTGCAGCCAGCAGCTGATGCTCGGCCTGCAAGGCATCCCCGCCCTCTACCTGCATGCGCTGACCGGCACCCTCAACGACCTAGAAGGCATGGAACGCAGCGGCCGGCTACGCTCGATCAACCGCCACCGCTGGGACCGCGGCGCCCTGGAGCGGCTGCTCGACAGCCCCCATACCTCGACCCATCAGGCCTTCACGGCCCTGACGCGGCTGCTCGAGGTGCGACGCGACGAGCCCTGCTTTCACCCCGACGTGCCCCAACGGGTGATCGAGACGCCCGCCACGCTGCTGGTCGTGGAACGCGGTCCACTCGCCGACGGGCGCCGGCTGCTGGCGATCCACAACGTCACCGACCGCCCACAGCCGCTGGGCCTGGAAGCGCTGAACGAGGGCGACTGGCGGGATCGATTGGGCGGCGAAACATGGCGGGCGGAGGACACCCTGCCGCCCTACGGGGCTCTTTGGTTGATAAACAGCGGCTGGTGAATCGGCCGCAAGCCGCAAGCTGGAAGCTGGAAGCTGGAAGCTGGAAGCTGGAAGGCAGCATGCCCCCGCCATCATCGGGTCGAGGTTTTTCTTCCAGCTTCCCGCTTACGGCCGCGAAGCGGACGATCTTCCCGCTCCGGGCGAAGCCCGGCTCTTCCAGCTCCGAGCCCCCCGGGCTCAGCCCGGGGCATTGTCGGCCTCGACCACCTCGGCCATGCGCGGCAGCAGGTCGGGGATCGCCGCCCTGACCCGGTTCCAGCTGGGAATGAAGGGGCGTTCACCGGGGTTGTCGAGGAACACGCTGCCGGCCTCGAGCAGGTTGGTGGCGAACAGCTCCACGGCCCGTTCCTCGCTGTGGCGATCCAGGCTCAGGCCATTCATCCGCGCGTCGTGATCGTAGGCCTCGATCAGGTCCAGCGCCATGCGATAGTAGGTGGCCTTGAGGGTGCGAAACCCTTCGGCACTGAAGGTCACGCCCTGGGTCGCCAGCTTGCGATAGAGCGCCTTGGCGATATCCAGGCTCATGCGGTTGAGCCCGCCGGAGGCGTCCTCTTCTGAGACTGGCTGATGCTTGTGATCGTAGGCATCGGCGAGATCCACCTGGCATAGCCGCCGGGTGGAGTAGTGGCGATGCACCTCCGAGAGCACGCCGATCTCCAGTCCCCAATCGGCGGGGATGCGGATGCCGTCGAGCACCTCGCTGCGCATGGCGAACTCACCGGACAGCGGGTAGCGGAAGCAGTCCAGGTAATCGAGGTAGGGCAGCGGCCCGAACATCTGCTTGAGCGCGCGCAGCAGCGGCGTGACCATCAACCGCGAGACCCGACCGTTGAGTCGCCCATCAGCGATTCGCGGGTAGTACCCCTTGCAGAACTCGTAGTTGAAGTAGGGATGCGCGACCGGGTAGAAGAGCCGCGCCAGCATGCCGCGATCATAGGTCAGGATGTCACAGTCGTGCAGCGCCACCACTTCGCTGCGCCCGGAAGCCTGCACGTAGCCGGCGCAGTACCAGACATTGCGCCCCTTGCCCGGCTGCTGGGGCGCCAGCCCCTGCTCCTCGAGCTCGGCGTCCAGGGCGCGTAGCCCCGGGCCATCGTTCCACAGGATGCGATGACGCTGGGGCAGCCGCGCGAAGAACGCGCGGGCCTTGTCGAACTGGGCCCGGTCGGCCCGATCGAGGCCGATGACCACCTCCGAGAGATAGGGCACTCGGGCCAGCTCGTCGACGATATGCGCCAGCGCCGGCCCCTCCAGTTCGGAGAACAGCGACGGCAGGATCAGGCTCATCGGGCGCTGCTTCGAGAATCCGACCAGGTCGGCCTCGAGCGCTTCGAGGGGCCGGCGAGTGAGGTTGTGGAAGTCGGTGATGATGCCGTTCTGATGGAAATCGCTCATGCCGTGGCCCTCCCCGCCTCGGCCACGCTCAGCGCCGGCCGCGGCCGGCGCTCGCCTCGCCCCCACCAGTGATCGACCCCTTCCGCCCAGCCGGCGGGTCCGACGGCGCGACTGCGGTACAGCTTGGGCTGACGGGGCGCTACCTCCAGGCCATGGCAGCCGCGGATCACCACCGCCTGGTCCACCGCCTCGAGCATGGCGATATCGTTGGGCCCGTCGCCTAGTGCCAGCGTCTGCGGCTGCACCCCGCGCAACGCGGTATAGCGCTCGGTCAACCAGGTCACCGCCTGTCCCTTGTCCGACTCGCCGGTGACGTGCCAGAAACGCCCGCCGCGTACCAGGTGCAGGCCATCCCCGGCGAGTCCCTGGCGAAAGGCGTCCAACTTCGCCTCGCAGTCTTCCCAGATCAGCGGCTCGCTGCCCTCACGCATTCGGGCCAGGCGCGCCTCGCCCTCGGCAAGGCCGGTGAAGGCCACCAGGTCATCGAGCCCCATTTCGCCCATCGGCGTGAAATGCACGCCCAGTCGTGCACGCCACACCGCGAGTCGCTGACGAATGAAGCCGATATCGACGCCCAGGGTGCGAATCACCAGTCCATCGGGGCCCGGCGTGCGCTCCAGTCGGGCATGGCACCAGGCAGCGGGCAGCCCCACCACCGCACCGTTCTCGGCCACGAAGGGGCTCTCGGTGAGGTTCAGGTCCTGGCGCAGTGCCAGCAGTTCGCTGCGGGTCTTGCTGGTCACCGGAATCACCGGGACGCCCTCCCGACGTAACCCGGACAGCGACTCGGCGGCCGGCGACCAGTCATAGCTGAGATGGTCGAGCAGCGAGCCGTCCAGATCGGTGAACAGCAGCCGCGGACCGGCGGTCTCGGCGTGTGGCGAAGAGCGGGACATGGCAACACCTCGTGTTTCTCGTGGTCACGAGGCACGTTGCAGATAACATGCCAATTTCCCCGCGAGCGGCGCCGTCAGGCCGCCGGGTGACGGCGGCGTCGACCCCGCGACGGGCGGCCTGCACCACGACGGGGCAAGCGCATTACTGCGGTGCAGCCCGACGCCCCAACGCGCGACGCCCCCGCCGGAGGGCGAGGGCGTCGAGGGAGGTGCTGCCGGAGCGGGCTCAGAAGTGATAGGTGGCGCCCAGGCTGACGGCATTGAAGTCGTAGTTCGATTCGTCGAGATAGCGCATGTAGTCGGCGTCCACCGAGAGGTTCGGCATCAGCGCATAGCTGGCGCCCCCGCCATAGGAGACGTCGCTCTCGGTGTCCTCGCTGTCGAACTCGACCTCGGTCGCCCCGAGCAGGCCGTACAGCGTGAAGTCCGGGGAGATCGGCAGCATGCCCTTGGCGTAGCCGCCGGCCAGGTAGTCCATCTCTACCGGGCCGTCGGAGCCACCGGTTCCCAGGTGCCCTTCCAGGGCCAGGTAGTCGTTGAAGGCCACGCCGGCCCGCAGCCGCAGGCCGGTGCTGTCGAAGTTGCCGCCGCCATCCGGGTCCAGCTCCCAGAACAGCGCATCTCCGCCAAGGTAGAAGCTCTGTTGATAGCGACTCTGGGCCTGGGCGGCGGTGGCCGCGATCAGGCATGACACGGCGACGGGAATCACAAAGGTCTTCATGATGATACTCCTGTTGGGAAACAATGTTTCCCCTGCGCATCGCCTAGTCTGGTACACCCCCCATCCCTTTGCCACGGCCAGCCTCTTGACCGGCGTCATGATATCGCCGACCGCTGCAAGCCAGCGCCACGCCGACGATGCTAGATTCGGCACGAGACATCATGCACACGGCAGGGAACGTCAATCAGATGCTCGATCCGATCCTGGTCATCAACTGCGGCTCCTCATCGCTCAAGTACGCCCTGGTGCCCGCCGAGCCAGATGCCCCGCGCCTGTCGGGGCTCGTCGAACGGCTAGGCGGCGTCGATGCCCGGCTGGTCGGTACCGATACCCGGGGGGAAGCCTTCGCCGAGGCACTGCCTGGCGCCGATCATCGGCAGGCCCTGGCCACCGTGCTGACACGACTCGAGGGGGCTGCGCCGCTCGCGGTAGGGCATCGCGTGGTCCATGGCGGCGAGCGCTTCGTCGCCGCTACCCGGATCGACGATGGCGTGCTCCGCGCCCTGGACGCCCTGCGCGAACTCGCCCCGCTGCATCTGCCCGCCAACCTCGCAGGCATTGCGGCGACCCGCCGCCACTATCCCGACCTGCCCCAGGTCGCGGTCTTCGACACCGCCTTTCACCGCACCCTGCCGCCGCGCGCCTATCGCTACGCCCTCCCCGAGTCGCTCTATCGCCGACACGGCATTCGCCGCTACGGCTTCCATGGCAGCAACCACGCCCATGTCAGCCGGCGCCTGGTGAGGCTCAGCGGCACAGGCGACGGCGGCTGGCTGATCGCCCACCTGGGCAACGGCTGCTCGGCCTGCGCCGTGTGGCAGGGCGAAAGCGTCGATACCAGCATGGGGCTCACGCCCCTGGAGGGCCTGGTGATGGGCACCCGCAGCGGCGACGTCGACCCCGGGCTGCATTCGCATCTGGCCCGCCGCCTGGGCTGGTCATTGGCGCGCATCGACCGCCTGCTCTATCACGAGAGCGGCCTGCTGGGCCTCTCGGGACTGTCCCACGACATGCGACGCCTGGAGCAGGCCGCCGCCGAGCATCACGAGGGCGCCCGCCTGGCCATCGAGGTGTTCTGCTACCGAGTGGCCAAGGCCCTGGCCGCGCTGTCCTGTGCCCTGCCCCGCCTCGACGGCATCGCCTTCACCGGCGGCATCGGCGAGCATGCCGCCGCTGTGCGCGCCGCGGTCATCGCCCAGCTGCCTCATTTCGGCGTGTGCCTGGATGCCGCGGCCAACGCCGGCACCATCAACGGACGCGAGGGCCGCATCGATGCCGGGCGCGGCCCCGAACTGTGGGTGATTCCCGCCGACGAGGAGGCGCAGATCGCCGCCGAGACCCGGCGACTGCTGGAGACCCGTCAACCATGAGCGATATCCGTACCCTCCTGCTGGTGCCCACCGACGCCGGCGTAGGCCTGACCTCCGCCAGCCTGGGGCTCGTCCGGGCACTGGACAGCCTCGGCGTACGCACCGCCTTCCTCAAGCCTTTCCGCCAGGACAGCCCGAGCGACGACGCACTGCCCGGCGACCAAGGGCTGGACCGCTCCTCGGCGCTGCTCGCTACCCTTCAAGGCCTGTCGCCCCCCGAGCCGCTGTCGCGATCGGAGCTCGAGCGCCTGCTGCGAGAGAACCGGCTCGATGATCTGATGGAACAGGCGGTCGCACGCCATGCCGCCCTGGCGTCCCCCGGGGCGGGGGCTGCCCCGGCGCTGATCCTGGTCGAAGGGCTGGCCCCTGGGCCCAAGCTCGGCTACGCACCGCGGCTCAACGCCGAGCTGGCTCGCGCCCTGGACGCCGAGATCCTGCTGGTCGCCGATGGCCAACCGACAGAGGCACAGGCGCTTGCGGAGAGGCTCGACCTGCACGCCCAGGCCATCGAGGATGAAGGAGAGCCCCGCCTGCTGGGCTGTTTGCTGATGCGGCTGCCGGAATCGGCTTTCAGCCCCGGTGAGAAGACGACCATCGAGACGCCTCCCGACGAGGCTCGAGAGCGGCTCGCTGCCTGGCGCCGACGCCTGGCCGACTTCGCCCCCGGGCTGCCGACGCTGGTCGGCGCCGTGCCTTTCCATCCGGCACTCAGTGCCCCACGCACCCTGGATGTCGCACGCGAACTGGGCGCTCGCACCCTACACCTCGGCAAGGCCGCCGAACGACGCGTCCTGGGCAGCTCCCTCTGTGCACGCCGCGCCGCCCATGCACTTACCGCTTTCGGCCCGGGCGAGCTGATCATCGCCCCGGGCGATCGAGACGACATTCTGCTGGCCACGGCGCTGGCGGCCATGAACGGCATCCCGCTGGCGGGACTGCTGCTGACCCACGGCAACGTCCCCGCAGGCCCGATCTTCGACGCCTGCCGACCAGCGCTGGACGGCGGGTTGCCCCTGCTGATAGTGGACGACGACAGCCATGCCGCGGCCTGCCGGCTGGATCGGATGAGCCTCGACATCGCCGTCGACGACACGCCTAGAGCCGAACGCATGGCTCACTTCGTGGCCGCTCACCTGGACCTGGACTGGCTCCGCGATACCCTGAGCCGCGGCGTACCTCGTCACCTCTCGCCGGCGGCCTTCCGCCACCGCTTGATCACCCTTGCCCAGCAGGCACGCTGCCGCATCTTGCTGCCCGAAGGCGACGAGCCTCGCGTGCTGGAAGCAGCCATCCGCTGCCAGCAACGAGGCATCGCCGACTGCATCCTGCTCGGCCGCCGCGAGGCCATCACCGAAGTGGCTCGTCGCCAAGGCCTGACGCTGCCCGACTCACTGAGCATCCTCGATCCCGATAGCGTACGTCTCCGCCTGGTCAAGCCGATGGTGGCACGTCGGCGCGGCCGGCTCGATGCGCCGACTGCCGAAGCTCAGCTTCACGACAACGTGGTGCTGGGAACCATGCTGCTCGCCGAGGGCCGAGTGGACGGCCTTGTGGCAGGGGCCACCCACACCACGGCCAACACCCTGCGCCCCGCTTTCCAGCTGATCGGTACCGCTCCCGGGTATCGACGCGTCTCCTCGGTCTTCTTCATGCTGCTGCCCGAGCAGGTGGTGGTCTACGGCGACTGCGCCGTCAACACCACCCCGGACGCCGCCACGCTGGCCGATATCGCCCTGCAGAGCGCCCGCTCCGCCGCCGCGTTCGGCATCGAGCCACGCGTGGCCATGCTCAGCTACTCCACCGGGGAGTCAGGGCACGGCACCGATGTCGAGCGAGTGCGCGAGGCCACCCGGCTGGCCCGGCAGCGCGATCCACAGCTGATCATCGACGGCCCGCTGCAGTACGACGCCGCGGCCATCGAAAGCGTCGCCCGCCAGAAAGCACCGGGCTCACCGGTGGCCGGCCGTGCCACGGTGTTCGTGTTCCCCGACCTCGACACCGGCAACACCACCTACAAGGCCGTCCAGCGCAGCGCCCACGTGCTCAGCATCGGCCCCATGCTGCAAGGACTCGCCAAGCCTGTGAACGATCTTTCCCGGGGCGCCGAAGTCGACGACATCGTCTACACCATCGCCCTGACCGCCATTCAGGCGGCCCAGGGCACTTGAATCGCGACAGCGGCGTGCGATTGTCAGAGTCAGGGGACTTGAGGCGAGGCGTCTAGACTTCACCCCCGATACGACCGGTCAGGGGAGACGAGGCCTCGGCTCGGCCACGTCGCGGCATACGGCCGGCCAGGTAGGCCCTCCGACCGCCCTCGATGGCCGCCTTCATGGCCCGGGCCATGGCCACCGGGTCACGGGCGTGGGCAATGGCCGAGTTCATCAGCACGGCGTCGCAGCCCAGCTCCATGGCGAAAGCCGCCTCGGAAGCCGTGCCGATCCCGGCATCGATCAGCACCGGCACCGAGGCCCGCTCGATGATCAACCGGATGTTGTGGGGATTCTGGATCCCGCAACCCGAACCGATCAGCGAGCCCAGCGGCATGATGGCGCAGCAACCCAGGGCCTCGAGTTCACGGGCCACGATAGGATCGTCGCTGGTGTAAGCCATGACGTCGAAACCGTCGGCGATCAAAGCCTCAGCGGCCTTGAGCGTCTCGACCACGTTGGGATACAGCGTAGTCTCATCCCCCAGTACCTCGAGCTTGACCAGACGGTGACCATCCAGCAGCTCCCGCGCCAGGCGACAGGTACGTACGGCGGCCCCGGCGTCGTAGCAGCCAGCGGTATTGGGCAACAGGGTATAGCGCGACGGCGGCACCACCTCCAGCAGTGACGGCTCGTCGTTGCCCTGCCCCAGGTCGGTGCGGCGCACCGCGAAAGTCACCACCTGCGTGCCGCTGGCATCGAGTGCCGCCGCCGTCTGTTCGGCATCGCGATACTTGCCGGTGCCGACCAGCAGGCGCGAGGTGAACTCGTGACCTGCGATGCGTAGCGGCTGATCATGCTCGACCATCCGGAATCTCCTCATTGAACATGGGTCAGACGTCTCCGCTTCCTTCCGGGACCAGTCGTGCCGCGCCGTCGAGACGAAGGCCAATCCTCACAGGCTCGCCAGGCCGAAGTGTATAAAGGCCAGCACCAGCAGAAGCAGGAAGGCGGTCTCGGCTACCATCAGGATCACCGGCTTCCAGCCCACCACGGCCAGCTTCTGGAAGGAGGTCTTGATGCCCAGGGCAGCAATCGCCGTGACCAGGCACCAGCGGGACATGGCGGTAAAACCTTCGGTAACCATCGGCGGTATCCAGCCGAGGCTGTTGACGATCACCAGAGCGACGAAGGCGACCAGGAAGCCCGGCAGCAGCGGCACCTTGCCGCCGCCCTCTTCACGGCGATCGCGACGGAACAGGAACATGAAGACCATCACCGCCGGCACCAGCATAGCCACTCGCAGTAGCTTGACGAAGGTCGACACGTCGCCGGTGCCCTCTGAGATCATGTAGCCGGCCCCGACCACCTGTGCCACATCATGAATGGTGCCGCCGAGGAAGATCCCGGCGTCGATGTCGTTCAATCCCAGCACGCCGACGATCAGCGGATAGGTCACCATGGCCATGGTGGACAACGTGGTAACGCCAACCACGGTCATGATGGTATTGCGCTCGTGATTGGCGTGGCGCGGCATCACCGCCGACAGCGCCAGCGCCGCCGAGGCCCCGCAGATCGCCACCGAACCGCCCGTGAGCAGCCCCATGTCCCGATCGAGCCCGAGCAGTCGCGCCAGCAAGGCCCCCATGGCGATGGTCAGCATGACTCCGCAGACCACGGTCAATACCGGCCCGATGCCAAGCTCGGCCACCTGCTCGATGGTAATGCGTACCCCCAGCAGGGCGACCCCTAGTCTCAGTACCCGCTTCGCGGCAAATTCCACTCCGGCCAGACAACGCCCCTCCTCGGAGAGGAAATGCAGGGTCATGCCGAACAACAGTGCATAGAGCAGCGTCGGTCCGCCGTAATGATCGGCGATAAAAGTCGTCGCAAGGGCGATGGTAATGCAGATCATCAAGCCCGGCATGATGCGCTGAAATAGCGCCAGGAGGCCGGGCAATGAGCGCTTATCGTGCTCCGCCGTCGACAGGTCAGTAGTACCGTCAGTATTTCGATGCGTCATCTCGCCACCTTGTAAACCTTGGGACGAACGTCACCTCCTGCGACGCCTCTCGCCCCGGCATTGTTGGAATAGAAATCCCATCAGGGAAACCGGTGACGTCATTCCTGGACGCCAGGGCGAGAAAGCGCCCATTGCCGGTGATACGGATACATGGTGCATAGGCAAGGAACGGGAGGTTAGGACCAGTTAACGCCCCGCCTTGAGGCCAACCGGACCGGATAAGACAGTCCAAACGAAGAGCGTTCCTCGTGTCCGGCGGCCATATTTACCGCCAGGACATGGCGCCGTTGGAGATATCCGAGAAGCGCTTCAGGAGGCGTCGATTCGAGCCGGCACCACCATCACAGGCACCCTCGCCCGCTTGATCACGCCCTTGGTAACCTTGCCCGCGTAGGTGGCGGTAAAAGTGCGCTTGTTGGCGGCAAGCACGATCATGTCGCTGCCCGTGCGCTTGGCGAAGTGCGCGATCACCGACGCCGGATAGCCCTCCAACACGCTGCGCGACAGCTGCCGATCGCCATAGGCATCACGCAGCTCGGGGTGTTGTTGCCAGAAGGTCTCGATGCAGCGATCGAGATCTGCGCTGGCCTGGTCGAGCCGCTGCTGCATCAGCCCGCCCAGCACCTCGCGATCACGGATGTTGACCTTCAGGGTGTTGACCACGTCGTTGGAGAGTGACTTGACCGCATGAAGAACATGCAGCTCGGCACCGGTGGCCAGCGACAGCCCTACGGCCCTGTCGAGGACCGGATCGCAATCGCCACGCAGCCCCAGACAGCAAAGGATTCGGCGGATACCATGCATGATGCCTCCTCGCCGGACGGGGGCACGTCAGCCCCTGCACGGCCTTAATGGATGTTGGCCGGCTAGTAACCCAATACCCGGGGCAGCCAGAGCGAGACTTGCGGAAAGTAGGCGATGATGAACAGCGCCACGATGGAGGCGGCGGCAAAAGGAAGCGCCTTTAGGGAGATCTCCTCGATGGATGAACCGCCGATCCCCGAGGCGACGAACAGATTCTCGCCCAGCGGCGGCGTCTGAAAGCCGATAGCCAGGGCACAGACCACCACGATCCCTACGTGCACCGGATCCATGCCGAGCATGTACATGATCGGCAAGAGTACCGGCGTGAGGATCATGATCGCCGCCAATGTCTCCATGAACATGCCCACGAACAGCAGGAAGAAGATGATCATGGCCCAGATGGCGTAGATGTTGTCGGTGACGCCCAGCATGACCTCGGCGATATAGGCCGGCACCTGCTGTTCCACCAGCAAGCGCCCGAAGACGGTCGCCGTGAACAGGATCAGCAGCACTCGGCCGGTAATCCAGGTGGTCGTCTCGAGCGTTCTCAGCGCCGGTTTCCACTGCAGTTCCCGATGCAGGAAGATACCGACAAGCAGCGTATAGAAGATGGCCACAATGGCCGATTCGGTGGGCGTGAAGAGGCCGCTGTAGATACCGCCCAGGATGATGATAGGTGCCAGCATCGACCAGATACCCCGACGCAGGGTCCGCCGAATCTGGTCGAAGGACCAGTGATCGGTCAATCCACGGTAGCCGCGATGTCGTGAGATCAGGAAGTTGATCAGCAGCAGGCAGCCAGCGATCACCACACCAGGCATGATACCGGCGATGAACAGCTTGGGGATCGACAGCGTCTGGAAGGCACCGTACTCGGCCACCGCCTCTGGGGGCGGCTGCAGGCCCATGCCGGAAATGCCGAAGATCACCATGGGTATCGACGGCGGAATGACCACGCCAAGCCCCCCCGAAGAGGCCGTGATGGCCGAGCCATAGCCCTTGTCGTAACCACGATTGGCCATGGCCGGGATCATCAGCATGCCCACTGCTGCCGTCGTGGCTGGCCCGGATCCCGAGATCGCGCCGAAGAACATGCAAGCGAACACCGTCGCTGCGGCCAAGCCGCCGGTTATGGGGCCAGCAAAGGCTTCGGCGATATCCACCAGGCGCTTGGAGATGCCTGCGGCTTCCATCAGCGCACCGGCCAGGATGAACGCCGGCAAGGCCATCAGCGGGAAAGAGCCCACCGACGTGAAGGCGATCTGCACGAACGCCATAGGATTCTCACCCAGGCTCAGGTAGGTAGCCAGCGCGGCCACACCCAGCGAGACGGTAATGGGTGCCCCGACCACCAGCAGCAGGAAAAAGGAACCAAAAAGCACATAGACAATCGTGGGATCCATGGTCATTGCTCCCGCGGTTGAGGGCCATTGCCCGACGCGTCATTGGCGCTTTTCATTTGCTCGAACTCTTGGGAGTCGGGGTCGACGAGGTCGACCTTCCTGACGAACTTCAGATAGTTGTTCTGGAGGATACGTAGCGTCATGGCGACGAAGGCGATGGGCAAAATTAGATAGAAGTACTTCATCGGAACTCCCAGGGTCTGGGACTTCCAGAAGACATTCATCTTATTGAAGACGAAGTCATAACTCAGGTAGATAAAGACGGCGTTGAAGCCGATCCAGATGATGTCGGTAAGCACGGCACAGAAGTTCTCCACCCAGCGCGGCAGAAACTTGAACTGGAAGGTTACCCGGTTATGCGCCGACATCTTGGTGGCATAGACCGCCCCCAGGTAGGCGAACCACACGAAGGCGTAGGTCGCCAGCTCATCGCCCCAAGGAAGCGAGTAGCTGAACAGGTTCCTGAGCACGATCTGGGCGAACAGCAAAATGACGAAAGACACCAGGAGCAACTGACAAATGATGCTCTCCAGGTTGTCGAGGAACTTGAAGATGGCTCGAAGCATGGGATGATTCCCCCCTGATGATCAGGCTGCCGATGACGGCTCCCCACCCGTCTTCCGGGAAGCAGGGCGGGGAGCACTGCATGCCGTGATGGCGGGGAGGCTACTCGGCAGGCACCGGCTCGCGGCCGAGGGCGGCCAGCACCTCGTCGAGCTTTTCCTTGCCACCGATGCTGTCGTAGAAATCGGGCCAGATGCCGGTGGCCAGATCGATCCACTCTTGCTCGTCATTGGCCGGCTGAACGATCTCCATGCCATGCTCTTCGGTCAGTCGGTGCTTGATGTCGGCCTCGGTCGTGATCAGGTAGTCGTAGCTGTGTTCGGTCGCTTCCTGGCCGGCCTCCAGTACCAGTTCCTGTGTCTCGGGGCTGAGGCTCTGGAACTTGCCTTCGCTGATGATCAGCGGCTCCATGGAGAACACGTAGCAGCTGTCGGTGACGTAGTCCTGCACCTCGTAGAACTTCATGGCATCGATGGTGATGTAGGGGTTGTCCTGGCCATCGACGACGCCCTGCTGCAGGGCAGTGAAAGTCTCTGACCACGCCAGCGGGCTGGGGTTGACGCCCCAGGCCTGGTAGGCAGAGATCATGATCTCGTTCTTGGGCACCCGAATGTTGAGTCCGTCCAGATCAGCGGGCGAGGCCACCGGACGGGCCGAGTTGGTCAGGCGACGACAGCCGGAATAGGCCCACCCCAGGATACGTACCCCGGCATCGCGGATGGTGTTCTGTGTAAGCTCCTTACCGACCTCGCCCTGGGTGAGGGTCCGGGCGTCCTCGGGACTCTGGATGACATAGGGCAGGGTCATCACCCCGACGGTCGGCGAGAAGGGAGTGATGTTATTGATGGCCAGAACCGACAGGTCGAGCAGTCCCATGCTGGCATTGTTGACCGTGTCCTGCTCACTCCCGAGTTGACCATTGGGAAACAGCTTCACGGTCACTTCGCCGTCGGTCTTTTCCTCGATGAGCTCGGCGAAAGTGGTGCCCAGCTCGTACTGGGTGCCGCCGGCGGCATCGCCGAGTGCCATCTTCCACTCGTCGGCCATGGCGTTGCCACTTAGGGCCAGGCCTGCGGCGGATACTGCCATGGGAATGATCAGATTCTGGATACGCATAGTGATCTCCAAGCCTTGTTATTGTCGTGAAGGGACAGGACGGCTGCGTGTCCTGGCGATCGGCAGGGCCCAGCGATGGTTCCACCGACCTGCTGGCACCACCCCACTTCGCCACAGCCTGATTAACACGTTCTACGCACTCGCCCAGCGGGCCACTAGAACCAGAAGGGCCCAATCGATTGGACCAGACATAACGCTCTGGCGACGAAAGGAAAAATGCCTAGGTATCGGTCCAGCTACCGGACTCGTCGCGGCCTGGGACTATGTCATAATCGTTGGCCATCGACAGCTACCCTCTTTCTTCAAGCGGCGAGACAACAACTCCATGAGCCAGCTACTCTTCCATCTCGATCCCGACCTGCCGGAAAGCCTCCAGCGTCAACTGAGAGAGCAGATCGCGCGTGTCATCCTTGATGGCCACCTGCCCCTGGACAAGGCGCTGCCATCGAGCCGCAAGCTAGCCAAGGAACTCAATGTCGCCCGCAACACCGTGATGCTGGCCTACGAGCAGTTGCTCGACGACGGCTACCTGATCGCCAAGAAGCGCAGCGGTTACTTCGTCAACCCCGAGATCCTCGAAGGCCGTGCCGAGAAGCCGGTGCGTCTCAACGACATCGATGCCGAACGCCTGCCCTGGGAAGAGCTGCTGACCATGCATCCCTCTCGACAGACCACCATCAGCAAGCCCAGCGACTGGCATCGCTACGACTATCCCTTCCTTTACGGCCAGATCGATCCCGAACTCTTCCCCACCCAGCACTGGCGAGAATGCAGCCGCGACTCCATGAGCGTCCCGGCGATCCGCAGCTGGGCGGTGGACCACCTCAACGATGACGATCCGCTGCTGATCGAACAGATCCACAAGCGCCTGCTGCCTCGCCGCGGCGTGTGGGCCGATCCTGAAGAGATCCTGGTCACGGTCGGCGCCCAGCAGGCGCTGTGGATCACCTGCATGCTGCTGCTCAAGCAAGGGCGACGCTTCGGCATGGAGAATCCCGGCTATGTCGACATGTACAACATCGCCAGCATCTTCACCGACGACATCCGCCTGCTGCCGGTGGACGACCAGGGCATGCGCCTGGAAGCCGACATCGCCGACTGCAAGTTGGTCTACGCCACCCCGAGCCACCAGGCGCCGACCACGGTCACCATGCCGCTGGAACGACGCCGCCAGCTGCTGGACATGGCCGAGATCGACAACTTCCTGATCGTCGAAGACGACTACGAGAGCGAGACCAACTACCTGGAGAATCCTACCCCGGCGCTGAAGAGTCTGGATCGCCACAACAGGGTGATCTACGTGGGCAGCCTCTCCAAGACCCTGGCACCCGGCCTGCGGCTAGGCTACATGGTCGGGCCGCCGGCGCTGATACGCGAGGCCCGGGCGCTGCGTCGGCTGATGCTGCGCCACCCGCCGACTAACAACCAGCGCGCGGTGGCGCTGTTCCTCGATCGTGGCTACCACGACGCGCTGCTGCGCCAGATCCACCAGACCTTTCACCGCCGCTGGCAGCGCATGGGCGAGGCCCTGGCCCGCCACATGCCGCAGTCCTCGGTGCCCTCCACCTACGGCGGCTCCTGTTACTGGGTTCAGGGCCCCGAAGGGCTCGACTCCCGCGAGCTCCAGCGCCTGGCCGCCGCACAGGGTATCCTCATCGAGAGCGGCGATATCCACTTCTTCGACGCCCCACGGCGCGAGTACTTCCGATTGGGTTTCTCGGCGATACCGGAGTCACGCATCGATGCCGGCATCGAGCAGTTGGCGGCTCTGATTCCCCAAGCCGTGACGCGATGACGGCCCGGCAGTGCATCGCGCAGCGATGCCGCAACGCCGACCTCCAGCCAGCCCTTTACAAGACGGCCGCCATGCCTTCCCCATCCCCCAGGCTTGCCAGGGTCGCCACCAGTTCCTCGAAGCGTGGCCCCGCCCGGCCGATGCATACCAGTTGGCAGCGCCCGTTGCGAGCGGGCGCCGGCCAGTAGCTAAGACGCCGTCCACTGAACTGCAACAACTGGCGCTGCTGGCGACCAAGACAAAAGACAAAGCCCTTGGCGCGCAGCAGCACATCGCCGTAGCCGGTCAGGATATCGCCGAGGCGATCCGGGTCCACGGCATGCGGCATTGCGAGGCTGGCCGATCGCCAGCCTCGCTGCGAAGCGACATCGTGGTACAGATGCCCGGCTGCCGCGACCGGTGATGCGATCAAGCACTCCTTGGTCGGCGGCCCAGCCTGCCCACCTCCCATATCGTGGATGCTCGCCGCCGCGTTCAGCCGCCTGAGCTCGCCCAGACAAGCTTGCGGATCGTGGACTGCGGAGAGCCGATTGACCAAAATCCGCGTCGCGGCCTGGATCTGGGCACGCCACGTGTCACCGATCAGCGGATCGCGGCAGTTCAGATCGATCCGCCCACCATCCACCAGGCACACCACCTCCTCTAGCGTCAGGCGGTGGGAGACCCGAGCGAGGTCGGCGATGCGCGCGGGATCGGCGACGCCGCTGGTTTCGATGAACACGGCCCGAGGCGCTTCCCGGAGGCGCATGGCCTTGGCCAACCGCTCGGCCAGGGTGCCGCCCAGGGTGCAACAGATGCAGCCGTTGGTGAGCTGGATCATCTGCTCGTCTCGATAGTCGATCAGCTCGGCATCGATGTTGATGTCACCGAAGTCGTTGATCACGATCAGGGAGTTCTCGGGAATCCCCCCACGAATCAGCGCGTTGAGATAGGTCGTCTTGCCGGCCCCGAGAAAGCCTCCGATCACCGTCATCGGTGCTCTGTGCATCTCACTCGGCCTCATGCACCCGCCCTCCCAGTACCGTTGCCGTCACTCGGATCTCCTTCAGAGCGTCCGGAACAGAGGCCAAAGGATCGCGATCGAGCGCGACCATGTCGGCAAACTTGCCGATCTCGAGGCTACCCACCAGATGGTCCAGACGCAGCGTGTAGGCCGCGCCAAGGGTAATCATCTCCAGGACCTCGGCCACCGAGAGCCGCTCCTGTTCGCCGAGCGTCTGCCCCGTGGCCGTCTGGCGCATCACCGCGCACCAGGCGGTGAACAACGGCCCCAGCGGCGTAACCGGCGCATCGCTGTGAATGGCGGTAGGGATGCCCAGCCGTCGGGCGCTGGCCAGCGGCTCCAGCCGCTGGCAGCGCTCATGCCCCAGGGTGCGCCGGAGATGGATGTCGCCCCAGTAGTAGAGGTGGTTGGCGAACATGTTGAGGCAAAGCCCCTGCGCCGAGGCCCGGCGCAGCTGAGCGTGGTCGATCACCTGGCAGTGCTGCAGGGTATGGCGATGATCGCACCTGGGCCAGAACGTCAGCGCGCCCTCCAGCGCCTCCAGCATCAGTTCTACGGCCTCGTCGCCGTTGGTATGGATATGCAGCTGGAGGCCCGCCTGATGATAGGCCTCGACCATCTCGCGCAGCGTCTCCGGCGGCGCGTTCCAGATGCCATTGGCGTGGCCGTCATGGTAGTGGGGCCACTTGAGGCGCGCGGTATAGCCCTGGATGGAGCCGTCGGTCATCAGCTTGACGGGACCGAAGTGCAGCTTGTCGTTGCCCTGCTCGAGGCAGCCCTGTAGGCGCTCGATGCCCTCCTCCACCGACCAGGCCAGTGCCGCCATGGCCGGCACCAGGCGAACCGGATAGTCGTCTTCGCGGGTCACGGCCTTGAGGGCCGCGATACCTTCGTCGGTCAATGGATTGTATAGGTCGGTGATGGTGGTCACCCCGGCGTTGCGCGCGACACGCCCATATCGCCACAGCGTCTCCGGTGCCCCGACCGTCTCGAACAGATTCATGCCCAGAGTCTCGAAGACGACATGCATGGCGGCCATCTCCTGGAGTTCGCCGGTCAGGCTTCCATCGTCGCCCACCATGATGCCCTCGACATCGACGTGGCGCTGGAGACCCGCCAGCTCCAGCATCGCTGAATTGACGGTCATGACATGCAGGCTGGCATGCAGGATGACCAGCGGCCGGTCGCTGACCGCCTCGTCCAGCCGAAGGCGATCGAGCCTCGCCCCCTCGAAGTAGACCGGATCGAAGCCCCAAGCGATCAATGGCTGGTGCGGCGGCAGTAGCCCAGCCTGCTCTCGAAGCAGCGCCTGAACCGCCGCGAGGCTCTGAGCGCCCGCCCAACGTCGACCGTCGGGATCGCGACGCGGAAAATAGCCCAGGTAGGGGTACTCCCACATGGAGCCTTCCAGGGCGTGACTGTGCCCCTCTACGAATCCCGGCATTAAGCAACGGTCAGCGAAGCGCTCGTCCCACTGCGTGTCGGAAAACGCCTGCATCGCCGCCAGGTCCCCAACCGCCAGGATACGCCCATCGCGCACGGCAATATGCGTCGCCTCGGGCTGGGAAGGGTTCATGGTCAGGATGCGCCGGGCGGCGAAAACGGTAATGGTCATGGGGCAACCTCCTCGCGAGACTTACCGGCACCCGCCGTTGCCGGACGCCGCCGCAGCATCAGCGGCACCATCGCCAGAAACGCCAGTGCCGTGCCGCCGAACACGCCAAGATAGCCCCAGCCTCCCAGGGAAGGCACCATCGGGGCGAAAACGAACAGGATGTGAAAGTTGGTGACGATGATCGCCAGATTGAAAAAGGCCAGTTCCTTGGGGACCGTGGTGCTGAAATCGGCATCCATCATGCGCAGCAGAAGCAGGCCGGTACCGGTCGAACCGCAGCAGCAGCCGAACGAGGTCAAGGCACGCTCGTGACCCAACTGGCCGCTCAGGCGCCCGAGCCCAAGGCAGCCGATCAAAGTCGCCAGGGTAACGGCCAGGGTGACCAGCAGGATCGGGGTCAACAGCGCATACAAGACGGCGAACTGAATGCTCATCAGCGTGCCTACTACCATGAAATCCACCGACGAGCCGGTGATCCGCTTGAGGCTTTCATCGTCGACGTAGGACGATAGTCCCGCCTTGTCGATGACCAGCCGCATCAATACGCAGACCCCGAGACCGTGCAGGAAGAACAGGTTGTGGCTGAACAGCACGCCCAGATTGATGCCCCAAGGCTGAGCATCGGCGATCAATCCCTGCATGAACAGCAACCAGCAGTGGGTGACGACATAGGCCACCGCCAGCAGGCCCAGATGATAGGCCAGCGAGTCGAGGCTCGCCGGGTGCGACACCATCCTGCCCATCTCAGGACGCTCGCGTTCAGCGAAGAAGCCGGCCCGGAAGTTGTCATCGAGCTTGGAGGCCTGATTGGCATTGAACCCCCTAGCGATGAAGCGCCGTGCCAGCGGCACCCCGACGGCGAAGGCGACCAAGAATCCCAGCGAGGCGAAGATCAGCCCCACCTGGGCGGCATGCTCGATGCCGTAGCTGTCTTCCCAAAGCCCGCCGTAGGTCAGCGCCTGCCCGGGCCCCTGGGTAAAGCCATGGGTTACCAGAGCCCCCAGCCAGGCGCTGACACCGGCACCGGTCAAAGCATCGTAGCCGCGAATCACTAGATAGCCGATCACCCCTTGGAGGCCAAGGCTTATCGTCCAGATCAGGGTCAACCAGATGCCGCCGCGCACGATGCTGCCACTCCCGAGCGCGGGCTGCCTGCCACGTCCGGTCAGGCACAGCGACATGAAGCTCAGAGTAAAGAAATGGAAGGTCAAGGCCGTGAAGTCGGCGGGGGTGTAGCCCGGGATCCAGCCTAATGACAACAAGGTAAAGCCCAGCAGGCCACCGATGATGCTCGACGGCACCAGCATGTTGCGAAACAGCGGCACGCGATTGCGCAGCACACCGCCGAGCACCAGCATGCCGGCCAGCAGCGCGAATGCGATCACGCCATGGAAGGTATCTTGCATATCGCCCCTCTCCTTATGCTTGTTATGTGACGCGAGGCCGGGTAGCAGGAAACAGCGCGCTCCGCCCTCGACATGCTCAAGCTAGGCAAGCCAATGTGGCTTGTATAATATCAATTATCGAACAATTGATACTTCCAGGGCATCGTTATGCGGATCGACATGCGTCACCTTCACGCCTACCTGGCCGTCGCCGAGATGCTGCATTTTCGCCAGGCCGCCGAACGCCTCAACCTGGCGCAACCGGCACTGAGTCGCACGATCCGGCAGCTGGAAGACGCCATTGGCGAGCAGCTTCTGGAACGCGACAATCGCAACGTCACACTCACCGAACCGGGGCGGGTGTTTCTGGAGGAGTGCCGGCTCCTCATCGGCCAGCTGGATACCGCGGTACTCAAGACACAGCGGGCGGGACTCGGCGAGGTGGGCCGTCTGCGCATCGGCTACACGGATTTCGCCATCACCGGGCATCTGCCCGAACTCCTCGAGGAGTTCAAGGCACGTCAGCCCGACATCCGCTTCGACCTCTCCTTCGGTTCTACCCAGGAGCAGCTCGAACAGCTACATGACGAGCGCATCGATTTCGCCTTCGTCACAGGGCCCAATGTGGCGGCTGACCTCGCCACCACGACCATCCAGCGCGATGGCTTCATCGCCCTGGTCAGCGATGAGCATCGGCTGGCGGCCAGGACGGCCATCGACCTGCAGGAGCTGGCCGACGAGCCTTTCATCGTCGGCTCGATCGAGCGCTGGAAGCATTTTCGGCGACACCTGGATGCGCTGTGCATGTCAGCCGGCTTCCTGCCACGGGTGGCGCAGGAAACCTTCAACAGCGAAGGCATCTTCGGCTTCGTCGCCGCCAACTTCGGGGTCACCATTCATCTGGAATGCGCCAGGAATTACATCCGCAAGGGCGTGACCCCGCTGGCAATCCGCAACGCCCCCCAGTACCTGGAAACGCAAGCCGCCTGGTGTATCTCACCCATGACGCCCGTGAAAAGACGTTTCGCCGAATTCATCGCCGCAAACGCTGTCTAGCGAGGCTCGATGCCCTGCCCTTGGCCGACGCTCAGGCGGCCAAGGGCAGGATCACAGCACCTCGTCCTTGAGGTAATACCAGCGATACAGGAAACGCTGGCCGACGCGACGAAAGGGGGCGAAGGCAGGCGACTCAATCGTTTCGCGCACGCTGGGGAACGGCAGTCGGGAGGTGAAGATCGGTAGCTCCAGCGACCTACCGTGGCCGGCGATCCACTGCGCCAGGCGTCGGCCGGCCTGGGCGGAGTACATCACGCCGTTGCCGCCGTAACCCAGGGCGTAGTAGACCGACTCCCCGCGATCGGGCTGGTGGATGCGCGGCATCATGTCGTGGCTGACATCGACCCATCCCCACCAGGAGTAGTCGACCTGAATGCCCTCCAGCGCCGGGAACTTGCGATGCATATCGCCAATCAGCAACGCCTCGTACTTCTTCTGCGGCGCGTCACGGCCGGTGATCGCGCTGCGGCTGCCGATCTGCAAGCGGTTGTCCGGCAGCAGGCGATAGTAGTGGCGCAGAATCCGTGTATCGGTGATCACCTGGCGCGTGCGCAGGCTGCAGGCCTCGAGCTCCTCGCCGGTCAGCGGACGGGTGACGATCGAGTTCGACAGGATCGGAAGCAGGCGATTCTTGAGCTCTCGATGCAGGCTCTGGGAGGTATAGCCACCGGTGGCAATCCCTACTGCCCGGGCCTTGACCGTGCCTCCCGGGGTGGTCAGGTAATGCACGCCGCCACGGCTCTCGAAGCGCTGCACCGGGCTTGCCGGATGCACCTTGACGCCCAACGCGCGAGCCTTCTTCAGGTAGCCGAATGCCAGCTTACCGGCGTGAATGCCGATGCCCTCGGGCTCGTGCATTGCCCCAGCCGCCTCCTGATCGCCGATCCATTCGCGCTTGACGGTGTCAGCGTCGAGGATTCGAGCATCATAGTCGAAGGTTTCCCTCAGCAGCCTGGCTTCCTTCTCCAGGCCCGGCATCACCTTGTCGCGGTGCGCCACATAGAGGTGTCCTCCGGGCTGTGGGTCGCAATCAATGTCCTCGATCAGTCCCTTGAAAGTGTCCATGGCATCCAGGCACTCGCGATGCAGCTTGAGCGCCGTGTCGAGGCCATAGCGCTGGATCCACTGGGAGCGCTTGAGGCGCCCCGAGGCACACTGGGCCTGCCCGCCGTTGCGGGTCGAGCAGCCCCAGCTGCTGCGGTTGGCCTCCAGCACCGTGGCCTTGATGCCGTATTCCTGGGCCAGGAAGATGGCGGCGGTCAGGCCGGTGAAGCCGGAACCGATGATGACGACATCGGCATCCGTATCCTGCGTGATCGGGCCGTCGTCCGCCGGGGGCTCACCGGCCGTGCCGATCCAATAGGTAGGCGCATAGTCGCGTCCCGCCCCCGGCGTGGCACTCTTGAGCGGATCATAGGCCGGATCGTACGGCTGGGCAGGCGGGGTCGCCTGTCCCATCGCCTTGCCGGCGTTGGGCATTATCGTCTCCATGATCGGACTCCTCGCAGTCGGATGCCGTGGTTCGGTCCTCGCCAGATCAGGCGTTGACGGGCGGACGGTTCTTACGGAAGGCGTTCTTCACCGCGATCTTGCCGTCGCGGAAGGTGAACGCGTCGATCATGCGGGCCTCGCTGCGCACGCCATCGGTGGTGGTGCCCTTGTAGGTGGACTCGGTGAAGCCCTTGTCGCCGATCACGTGATGCTCGGCGTCGACCCAGCAGGCATCAGGCGCGGTCTTCCAGGCGTTCTGCAGCCCCTCGCGCACTTCCGCCTGGCCCACGAAGCTCTTGCCCTGCAGGTCCGGACCGGCGATGGCATGGAAGACGCAGTCCTCGGTCATCATGGCCATGACGGCATCAATGTCATGGCGGTTCAGGGCGTCGCTGAAGGCCTGGAGGAAGGCAGTATCGGGTTGGCTCATCTCGGTCTCCTGAGCGTTGTCGTTGTGAAGTGAAGAGAGACAGTGGACGGGGCCAGTGGCTCTCGGCCCCATCGCTAACGAGCCTACTGATCCCTCTGGCGCGGCATTAGCGCCAGTTGCCGGCGGGATATTGGGCCAGCCTCGCGGCCCGGCTCAGCCACTCGCGGCCAGCACCTCCGCAGCGGCGAGGCGCGCAGCCGGCTGAAACGGCGTCGGGTCGAGGATCGGCGCGCGCCCCAGCAGCTGGTCGACCAGCAGCCGCGTCGCGGCCGGGGCCAACACCAGGCCATTGCGATAGTGGCCGGCGTTGACGAACAGGCCCGCCACGCCGGGGACCTGGCCGATGAAGGGCAGGCCATCGGGCGCTCCCGGTCGCAGCCCCGACCAGTGACGCTCGACCTCACACTCGGCCAGCGCCGGCAGCATGGACACTGCAGTGGCCTGCAACGACTCGCGGGCCTCGGGGGTGGGCGTCTTGTCGAAGCCGGCCTCTTCCAGGGTCGAACCCACCAGCACGCGCCCATCAACGCGGGGGATCAGATAGCGCCCGCCACTCAGCACCACCCGCTCCAGCCACTGCCGGCTACCGGTTAAGGTCGGTGTCTTGAAGACCATCATCTGCCCCTTGACCGGCCTGACCGCCAAGGCGATGCCCAGAGGTGCCAGGAGCTGGGCCGTCCAGGCCCCGCCGCACAGAATCACCCGGCCGGCCGTGAAGCGTCCGGCGGCAGTATCGGCGCCCTGGATGCGACCGCGCTCCGCCACCAGCCGCTCGACCGGGCAGTGCTCGTGCAGGGCGATGCCCGGAAGAGCCTGCAGCATGGCGCGCAGCGCCTGGCCCAGCCGAGGGTTGCGTAGGCTGCCCAGGGTCGGCATCCACAATCCCCCCTCAAGACCTTCGGCCAACCGTGGTTCCCGGGCATAGACGGCATAGGCATCAATTCGGCTCAGGGGCTTGTCGACGCGTCCTGCCCAGGCCATGGCCTGGGGCGCGTCCTCCAGGTCGAGGTAGAGCAGCCCCTGGCGGTGAAATTCCGGGTCGATGCCGGTCGCCTCGGCCAGGAACCCCGCCAGGTGGGGATAGCGGCCCTCCGACCAGCTCGCCAGCTGCGAGATGGGGGCCGAATGCCGCCAGGGATAGAGCGGCGAGACGATGCCGCCCCCGGCCCAGGAGGCCTCGCCGCCGCAGGTCCCACGTTCCACGAGGGTCACCTCATGACCGGCCTCGGCCAGTTGCCAGGCGGTCATCATGCCGATGACGCCGCCACCGATGATCAGAAAGTCCTTCATGGTCGTCTCCTCGACACCGTCGTTGTAGAAATCCATGTCGCAGGCATGAAAAAGCCCCGGCCGGGGCGTGTCGTCGCCGGTGAGGCCGGGGCTTGAGTGGGCGTCAGCTCAGCGAGGGAGCGGCGCCGACCGAGTTACACGTAGTCCTGGTACTTCTCCAGCAGCCGCACCGGCTTCTTCAGGGCATCGCGGCGGAACGGATCGCCCAGCTCGCGGGTGCACATGATCTCAAGGATGCAGGTCTTGCCTTCGTTCATCTGCAGGTCCACCGCCTTCTTCAGCGCCGGCCCCACGTCCTCGAGGCGATCCACGGTGATGCCCTCGGCCCCCATCGCCCGACCGATCTCGGCAAAGCTCTGGTTGTCCAGCTCGCCGGCCACGAAGCGGCGGTTGTAGAACTCCACCTGGTTCTTCTTCTCCGCGC
>NZ_JBIEKH010000019.1:0-85740 GCF_043496985.1 Halomonas sp. B23F22_20 | reverse complement strand
TGTCGATGCCCTCCACCGATGTCTTCGACGCCCAGGACGCCGCCTACCGCCAGGCCGTGCTGCCGGCGGAAGTCGGCAACCGCATCGCCGTCGAGGCCGGCCATCGTGACGTCTGGTACAAGTACGTGGGCCTGGAAGGCCGCATCGTCGGCATGAGCACCTTCGGCGAGTCCGCCCCGGCCGGCGACCTGTTCGAGCACTTCGGCTTCACCGTGGACAACCTGGT
Source organism: Halomonas sp. B23F22_20 (assembly GCF_043496985.1). Classification (NCBI taxonomy): domain Bacteria; kingdom Pseudomonadati; phylum Pseudomonadota; class Gammaproteobacteria; order Oceanospirillales; family Halomonadaceae; genus Halomonas; species Halomonas sp. B23F22_20. Next base: position 85,514 of record NZ_JBIEKH010000019.1, on the reverse strand, counting down.
GGCCGAGGCCGAGCAGCTGCTGGACGACGCTGACGACTGATCGCCGCGTCTCGGCACACGACAAAGGGCACGGCATTCGCCGTGCCCTTTTTGCTGGTTCTTCGCATACCGGCGGGAATGCTTGGCGGCCTGCCACTTATCGTGGGAGCGCACTTCAGTGCGCGATGGCGCCGTTAGGCGCCCGATGAGATCCAGAACCCCAACTTCTCGCGCAACGAGTTGCGCTCCCACATCTCTCCGCCGGCTTCTCGAGCCGATCCGACGAGCCGCCCGCTCAGGCGATCGTCACGGCGTCGTCCAGGTAGACGTCCTGGATGGCGTTGAGCAGCTCGACCCCCTCGGCCATGGGCTTCTGGAAGGCCTTGCGGCCGGAGATCAGCCCCATGCCCCCAGCGCGCTTGTTGATCACCGCGGTGCGCACCGCCTGGGCCAGGTCGCTCTCGCCGCCCGAGGCGCCACCGGAGTTGATCAGCCCGGCGCGGCCCATGTAGCAGCTCGCCACCTGGTAGCGAGCCAGGTCGATGGGGTGCTCGGTGGTCAGCTCGTCGTAGACCTTGCCATGCGTGTGGCCAAAGCCGATGTCGCGATAGCCGGCGTTGGTCTCGGCCATCTTCTGTTTGACGATGTCGGCCTTGAGCGTCGCCGCCAGGTGGATGGCCTGGCCGGTGAGATCCGCGGCGGTGTGGTAGTCGCGACCCTCGTGCTTGAAGGCCGGGTTGCGCAGGTAGGCCCACAGCACCGTGACCATGCCCAGCTGGTGGGCCCGCTCGAAGGCCTCGCTGATCTCGGTGATCTGGCGACGGCTCTCCGGGGAACCGAAGTAGATGGTGGCACCCACCGCCACGCAGCCCATCTCGAAGGCCTGCTCAACCTGGGCGAACGGCGTCTGGTCGTACACCCCCGGATGGGTCAGCGTCTCATTGTGGTTGAGCTTGAGCAGCATGGGAATGCGGTGGGCATAGCGCCGCGCCACCGAGGCCAGGCCGCCGAGCGTCGAGGCCACGGCGTTGCAGCCGCCCTCGATGGCCAGCTCGACGATGTTGGCCGGATCGAAGTAGATCGGATTGGGCGCGAAGGAGGCGCCCGCGGAATGCTCGATGCCCTGGTCCACCGGCAGGATGCTGAGGTAGCCGGTGCCGCCCAGTCGGCCATTGTCGAACAGTGCCTGCATGTTGCGCAGCACGTTCGGCGGACGATCGCCATGGGTCATCACCCGGTCGATGAAATCCGGGCCCGGCAGGTGGATCGATGCGGCCGGGATGCCCCGGCACTCGTGGGTCAGCAGGCTTTCCGTCTCGTCGCCGAGCAACTGGGCTATATCGGTCATCGCCACTCTACTCCTTGATGGCTGGCTGGTGGACTGTGATATGTGGTGCCGCCCCCCTAGCCTAGAGCAAGCGATCGCCGGCGACAGCCCACCGGCACCATGAAAGCAGCTCCCGCTTGGCCATCCCGAATCCGACTTGTCGGCGGCTCCCGTTAGGCAGGGTGCCGAGACGGCTCGATGGCAAGAGGGCGCCCCCTCCAGCGAGGGGGCGCCAGCGCCTTGGGATCAGGCCGCTCTGACGTCGATACGCCGCGGCCGGTGGGTCTCCTTCTTGGGCAGCACCAGGTGCACCACGCCGTTGTCGATGCTCGCCCGGATGGCGTCCACATCGATCTCGTGGCTCAAGGTGAAGCGGCGCGCATAGCGCTGCGAACGCACCTCGGCATAGATCGAGGTCAGCCCCTCGGGCATCTCGAGCGCCATCTCGCCCTCGAGGCTGAGCACGTTGTCGTTGACCTCGACGGTCAGCGACTCGCGCCGCACCCCGGGCATGTCGGCGATCAGGTGCAAGGCATTGTCTTCCTCGAAGATATCCACGGCCGGCAGGGCGGCATCCGAGCGCCGCTCGGCCGGCTCGTGGGACGTGTCACGCTTGATGACGTCGTTCATGTCACTCACCTCCTCTACCGGAAACACCAGTATCATGCCGCCTGGATGGTGATGCGCCGCGGTTTGAGCTCCTCACGCTTGGGCAGCACGACCTCACAAATGCCGTAGCGGAAGCTGGCCTCGGCACGCTCCGGGTCCAACCCGTCCGGCAGTGCTACGGAGCGACTGAAATCGCCTCGGGCGCGCTCGCGGCGGAACAGCGTACGACGCGCGGCGGCCTCGGCTTCGCCCGGCTCGGCGTCGGCATCACGCCGGCCACTGACCGTGAGCACGTTGTCCTGCAGGCTGATCTCGAGTTCCTCGGCAGAAAGCCCTGGCGCGAACACGTAGACCCGCACCGCCTCATCGGTGCGCGCCACGTTGATCCGCGGGAAGCTGCCACGGGGCACCGACCGGATGTCGGCGGCCTCGAGGCCGGGCCACATCTCATCGAACACTCGCCGGAACCAGTCACCGCCCGGCGCCCACTCGCTATCGAAACGCCTGAGATCTCCGAACATCTCGAACACCTCCTGTCATCGTCGTGATGACCCTCGGGCCGGGCACCGCGCCCGGCCCTCTACAGCGATAGATAGGAGCGGCCGGGCGCTTTTCAAGGCCTCGGGAGCAGCCGCGACGTCGGCGTCGAAATACGCTAGAATCGCCGGTTTGTGCCCACCGGCAGGAGTCTCAGGCAACGCCATGGCCCTACGCATCGCCATCAACGGTTACGGTCGCATCGGTCAGTGCGTGCTGCGCGCGCTGACCGAACGCGGCATGCCGGAACTGGAGGTGGTAGCCATCAACGAGCTGTCCGGCCTCGACACCATCGCCTACCTGACCCGCTACGACACCACCCACGGCCGTTTCCCCGGCCGGGTGGAGGTCGACGGCGACCACCTGGTGATCGATGGCCGCCCGATCCGAGTGCTCTCCGAGGGCGACCCGTCCGCCCTGCCCTGGGCGGCACTCGGTGTCGACCTGGTGCTGGAGTGCTCCGGCAGCTTCAAGGACCGCGCCACCGCCGAGGCCCATCTGGCCGCCGGCGCCGGTCGCCTGCTGTTCTCCCAGCCCGCCGAGAGCGACGTCGATGCCACCATCGTCACCGGCATCAACGACGCCGACCTGACCCCGTCCTGCCGGGTGATCTCCGCGGCCTCCTGCACCACCAACTGCCTGGTGCCGGTGCTCACCGTGCTCGACGAGGCCCTGGGCCTCGAGCACGGCGTGACCACCACCATCCACTCGGCGATGAACGACCAGCCGGTGATCGACGCCTACCACCAGACCGACCTGCGCCTGACCCGCTCGGCGATGCACTCCATCGTCCCGGTGGATACCGGCCTGGCACGCGGCATCAACCGCCTGATGCCGCACCTGGCCGAGCGCTTCGAGTGCCTGCACGTGCGCGTGCCGACCATCAACGTCTCGGCCATGGACCTGTCGCTGTGCGTGCGCACCGACACCACCGCATCGGCGGTCAACGCCCTGCTGCGCGAGGCCAGCGCCACCCGGCTTGCCGGGCTGCTCGGCTATACCGAGGAGCCCATGGCCTCGGTCGACTTCAACCACGATCCGCGCTCCGGTATCGTGGACGCCACCCAGACACGGGTGGCCGGCGGCCGCCTGATCAAGATGCTGTGCTGGTTCGACAACGAGTGGGGCTTCGCCAACCGCATGCTCGACGTCGCCGGCCGCATCGCCCGACTGGGCCCGGTGCCGCCCTCCGACGCCTGACTCCCCTTCGGCTTTCCCAGACGAGGAACCTGCTTCCATGAACGTGCGCAAGATGACCGACCTCGACCTCCGCGGTAAGCGCGTGCTGATCCGCGAGGACCTGAACGTGCCCGTCAAGCACGGCAAGGTGACCAGCGATGCCCGCCTGCGAGCGGCCCTGCCGACCATTCAGGCAGCGCTCGAGGCCGGCGCCCGGGTCATGCTGATGAGCCATCTGGGGCGGCCCACCGAGGGCGAGCCGGCCGAGGAATTTTCCCTGGCGCCGGTGGCCGACCACCTGGGCGGGCTGCTCGAACGCCGTGTGGGCCTGGTCAAGGACTACCTGGGCAGCGACCTCGCACTCGAGGAGGGCGAGGTCGCGCTGCTCGAGAACGTGCGCTTCAACCAAGGCGAGAAGAAGGACGACGAGGCGCTGGCCAAGCAGTACGCCGCGCTGTGCGACGTCTACGTGATGGACGCCTTCGGCACCGCTCACCGTGCCCAGGCGTCCACCCACGGCGTGGCCCGCTTCGCTCCCGAAGCCTGCGCCGGCCCGCTGCTGGCCCGTGAGCTCGAGGCGCTGGAGAAGGCGCTGGCCACGCCCAAGCGCCCGATGACCGCCATCGTCGGCGGCTCCAAGGTCTCCACCAAGCTCGAGGTGCTCAACGCGCTGTCCGAGAAGTGCGACCGGATCATCGTCGGCGGCGGCATCGCCAACACCTTCATCGCCGCGGCCGGCTACAACGTCGGCAAGTCGCTGCACGAGGCCGACCTGATCGACGCCGCCAAGGCGCTGATGGCCAAGGTCGAGATCCCGCTGCCTAGCGACGTGGTGGTAGCCACCGAGTTCTCCGACTCGGCCGAGGCCGTGACCAAGCCGGTCGACCAGGTCAACGATGACGAGATGATCCTCGATATCGGCCCGGAGACCGCCGCCAAGTTCGGCGAACAGCTCAAGGCCGCCGGCACCATCCTGTGGAACGGCCCGGTCGGCGTGTTCGAGATCGACCAGTTCGGCCACGGCACCGAGGCGCTGTCCTACGCCATCGCCGAGAGCGACGCCTTCTCCATCGCCGGCGGCGGCGACACCCTGGCCGCCATCGACAAGTACGGCATCGCCGACAGGGTCTCCTACATCTCCACCGGTGGCGGCGCCTTCCTCGAATACGTCGAAGGCAAGACCCTGCCGGCCGTGGCGGCCCTGGAAGCGGCAGCCCGCTAACCCTTACCCCTACCCAACGAGACAGGACGCGGCGCCGGCCCGCCGCGTCCCTTCACGCGATACAAGGTGACTTCATGGCACTGATCAGCATGCGCCAACTGCTGGACCACGCCGCCGAACACGGCTACGGCGTCCCGGCCTTCAACGTCAACAACCTCGAGCAGATGCGCGCCATCATGGAAGCCGCCGACGAGACCGACTCCCCGGTGATCGTCCAGGCCTCCGCCGGCGCCCGCAAGTACGCCGGCGCACCCTTCCTGCGCCACCTGATCCTGGCCGCCATCGAGGAGTTCCCGCACATCCCGGTGGTCATGCACCAGGACCACGGCACCAGCCCCGCGGTGTGCCAGCGCTCCATCCAGCTCGGTTTCTCCTCGGTGATGATGGACGGCTCGCTGGGCACCGACGGCAAGACCCCGACCGACTACGCCTACAACGTCGACGTGACCCGTCGCACCGTCGAGATGGCCCACGCCTGTGGCGTCTCCGTCGAGGGCGAGCTGGGCTGCCTGGGTAGCCTGGAAACCGGCATGGCCGGCGAGGAAGACGGCGTCGGGGCCGAGGGCAAGCTCGACCACGACCAGCTGCTGACCGACCCGGAAGAAGCCGCCGACTTCGTCAAGGCCACCCACGTGGATGCCCTGGCGATCGCCATCGGCACCAGCCACGGCGCCTACAAGTTCACCCAGCCGCCCACCGGCGACACCCTCTCCATCCAGCGCATCAAGGAGATCCACGCCCGCATCCCCGAGACCCACCTGGTGATGCACGGCTCCTCCTCGGTGCCCCAGGAATGGCTCGAGGTGATCAACCAGTTCGGCGGCGCCATCCCCGAGACCTACGGCGTGCCGGTCGAGGAGATCGTCGAGGGCATCAAGCACGGCGTGCGCAAGGTCAACATCGACACCGACCTGCGCCTGGCCGCCACCGGCGCGGTGCGTCGTTTCCTGGCCGAGAACCCGGCCGAGTTCGACCCGCGCAAGTTCCTCAAGGTCAGCACCGCGGCCATGAAGGACGTTGCCAAGGCCCGCTACGAGGCCTTCGGCACCGCCGGCCAGGCCAGCAAGATCAAGCCGCTCGGCCTCGAGGCCATGTTCCAGCGCTACGAGCGCGGCGAACTGGATCCGCGCGTCAAGTAAGCGCCCTGCCCGCCGGCCCTCGCGCCGGCGGGCACCATGCGAGCCCCGCCATGCACAACCTGTGGATCCCCGTGGTCGCCATCCTGCTCGTCGCCGGCCTGATCTTCGGCGGCCAGATGGTCTCCGATGCCAATCGCGACGACGAGATCGCCGCGCGCATCGCCGCGCGCCTCGACACTCGCGACGACATCGAGCTCATCCGCCTGCGCGAAGTAAACAAGGGCTACGGCCTGTGCGGCGAGTATCTCCGCGCGTCGCGCCCTGCCGAGCCGTTCTACTACCAGACCGTCTCTGAAACGCTGACGCTGGACGCCGAGGCCCCGCTCTACCGCGAGAACTGCGCGCGCACCGCTCGCTGAGTCGCCGGTGCCGGGCGACGCTCGTCGCTCTGCTTGCTTCCCCCTTGCTTTGCCCTTCCGGCCCGCCCGGGATGAGCGCGGATTGAGCGGTCACTCGTTCGCCTGCTAATCTCGCCGCTCTGCCCTCGCCCGGAGCCGCCATGCCCGCCGCCTCTCGCCCTTCCCTGCACCATCTCGCCAGCCTGATCGCCATCCTCGCGGTGGCCGCCTTCCTGCTGCTCTTGCCTACGGCCGCGCCGATGACCCGGGCGGCCAGCGTGATCGTGCTGTCGATCGCCCTGTGGGCGACCGGCTGGCTGCCCCAGTGGCTGACGGCGCTGGTGTTCTTCACGCTGTGCACGATGGCCGGCGTGGCGGAGACCGAGACGATCTTCGCCGGCTTCGCCTCGGCGGCGACCTGGCTGGTGTTCTCGGGCCTGGTGATCGGGGCGGCGATCCAGCACACCGGGCTCGGCACCGACATCGCCCGGCGGGTCGGCCCCCGGCTCACGGCCTCCTACCCCGGCGCGGTGGCCGGAGTGGTAGCGCTGGGCGTGGCGATGGCCTTCGTCATGCCATCGGGCATGGGGCGCATCGTGCTGATGGTGCCGATCCTCTCGACCCTGGCCGATCACCTCGGCTACGGGGAGGGCCGCCCGGGCCGCACCGGGCTGATCCTCGGCGGCATGATGGGCACCTTCCTGCCCACCTACGCCATCCTGCCGGCCAACGTGCCCAACAACGTGCTGATGGGCGCCAGCGAGGCCGTGCTCGGGGCGCCGCCTACCTACAGCGCCTACCTGTGGCTGCACTTCCCGGTGCTGGGGCTGCTCAAGGCGCTGCTCCTGATCGGCGTGATGCTGCGGCTCTATCCGGATCGCGCTCCGGGTCCCCCATGTCAGGACGAGGCCGCCGCCTCCCTGGCTCGCCCGGCCCGCCGCCTGGCCCTGCTGTTGGTCCTGGCGGTGGCGCTGTGGGTCAGCGACGCCTGGCACGGCATCTCGCCGGCCTGGATCGGTCTCACGGCGGCGCTGGTCTGCCTGTTCCCCGGCAGCGGGCTGATGCCGGCCAAGCCCCTGGCCTCGCTGAACATGGAGTCGCTGTTCTACGTCGCCGGCATCGTTAGCCTCGGGGCCCTGGCCTACCACAGCGGGTTAGGCGAGCGAGTCGCCCACGTGCTGCTCGCCGCCCTGCCGCTGGACGGCGCCGGCGATGGCACCACCTTCGGCCTGCTCGGCGGACTGGCCATGACGCTCGGCACCTTTCTCACCCTGCCTGGCGTGCCCGCGGTGCTGACGCCGCTGGCACCCGAGATCGCCGCCATCACCGGCTGGTCGCCGGAAGCGGTGACAATGACCCAGGTGGTGGGGTTCTCGACCATCCTGCTGCCCTACCAAGCGCCGCCGCTGGTGGTCGGGCTGCTGGCGGCCCGGCTGCCGCTGCGCACCGGCGCCCGGGTGTGCCTGATCATGGCCGTCCTGAGCCTGGTGCTGCTGTGGCCGCTGGATTATCTGTGGTGGCAGTTGCTGGGCCGAATCTGAGCCGTCGGCTCAGGGATAGCGGGCCCGGAACTGCCACTCGCCGGGGGCGACGTCGTTGCGGATCGCCGCCACGATCTGCGGATCCAGCGATGGATCGTCCAGGGGGTAGAGCCCGCAGCGCGCCAGCGCCTGGCGCGGGCCGAGGGTATCGGGGAGGCGCTCGTAGAGCACCCGCACGCAGCAGGGCATGCGCTCGCTGCTGTCCGCCACCCCCAGCTTGAGGCCGGTCAGCCTCGACACGTGGCTCTTGAAGCTAGGGAACAGGATGGTCTGGGTGATCTCGTGGCCGTTGAGCGATTCGTGGTCGACCAGGAATAGGCGATCGGTCAACAACAGCGCCATCCCACGATAGCGATTGTGGCAGGACCGACCTCCGGCAATGGGCGGCATGCGCTCGGTGCGCTGGTAGAGGATATCGTCGCCGTGCCGTTCCAGGCATACCAGGGTGCAAAGCACCTGGCCCGGCTGCGACATCGCCAGGTAGTACTCGTGGTAGCACCCCAGGTAGCGCGACATGCCCTGGCGCCCCTTGTCGAGCAGGCTGGCCGGGATGCCAGGCGAAGTCGCCTGCCGCGCCGGCGCTTCCCGCTCCTCGGGGCGCAGCCGCACCAGCGGCTGGAAGTCCTCGTGGGGCAACAGGATCTCGTGGACCTCGACGCCGAAGAAGTCACAGATCCGACGCATGGTGTGGTCGGCGGGCTTGTAGCGGCCACTGAGGTAGCGGTTGAACTGCGCCCGGTTGATGTCGAGCCGCCGACACACCTCGGCGATGGAGCGGTAGTAGCTACACAGCAGCCGCAGGTTGGCCGCAAAGTCGTCGTGCATGTCCCCTTCTCCCTCGGCTGGTGCAGTCTGGCGCACTCGGTGCGCCGGATAGTGCGCCAGGGCGCACCAGAGCGTCAAATCCCAGCGCCCTTGCGTCCTGCTTAAATCTCCCCGCACTTCGAATAACACCAAGATGGAGACAACCGGATGTTGGATTTCCTCAACGACCTGCTGTGGGGCAAGGTCCTGCTCGTGCTGCTGATCGCCGTCGGCGTCGGCTTCACCCTCGCCTCACGCTTCGTGCAGTTCCGCTACTTCGGCCGCATGTTCCGCATCCTCGGCGCCAGCCAGGCCTTCAAGCGCGACAAGCACGGCCACCTGAGCTCCTTCCAGGCGCTGGTGTTGTCGGTCGCCGGCCGGGTCGGCGGCGGCAACATCGCCGGCGTCGCCGTGGCCATCACCCTAGGTGGGCCGGGCGCCGTGTTCTGGATGTGGGTGGTCGGCTTGATGGGCATGGCCACCAGCTTCCTCGAGTGCACCCTGGCCCAGACCTACAAGCAGGCCGAGGGCGACGGCACCTATCGCGGCGGCCCGGCCTACTACATTTCCCGCGGCCTCGGTCGCCGCTGGAACTGGCTGGCCGGCCTCTACTCGGTGCTGCTGCTGGCGACCTTCGGCTTCGCCTTCACCGCCCTGCAGTCCTATGCCGTGGCCACCTCCTTCGGCGATGCCTTCGGCGTGCCGGTGCTCTACAGCGGCCTCGGCCTGGCCATGCTGGTGGGCCTCATCATCTTCGGCGGCATCAAGCGCATCGCCCGCATCTCGGAGTACCTGGTGCCCTTCATGGCCGGCGGCTACATCCTGATCGCGCTGGTGGTGCTGGGCCTCAACGTCACCGAGATTCCTGCGGTGATCACGCTGATCGTCAAGAGCGCCTTCGGCCTCGAGCCGGCCATCGGCGGCGGCATCGGCGCCGCCATCCTGATGGGCGTCAAGCGCGGCCTGTTCTCCAACGAGGCCGGTCTCGGCAGCGCGCCCAACGTCGCCGCCGTCGCCTATGTGCCGCACCCGGCCAACCAGGGCATCGTGCAGGCCTTCTCGGTGTTCATCGACACCGTGATCATCTGCTCCGCTACCGCCTTCGTGATCCTGCTCAGCGGCGCCTATGACCCGGCGTCCGGCAACGAGGTGGCGGGCATCGCCCTGACCCAGGCGGCACTGGCCGACCACGTGGGCGAGTGGGGCCGCACCTTCGTCAGCCTGGCGCTGCTGCTGTTCGCCTTCAGCACCATCCTCTACAACTACTACCTGGGCGAGAACAGCCTCAACTTCTTCAGCCGCCGCAACCAGAACCTGTTCAATGCCTTCCGCGTGGCCATCGTACTGCTGGTCTGCTGGGGTGCCACCACCGACCTGGGCACCGTGTTCGGCTTTGCCGACGTGACCATGGGCCTGCTGGCGGTGGCCAACCTGGTCGCGCTGATCTTGCTGTTCAAGCCGGGCCTGCGCATCCTCAAGGACTTCGACGGCCAGCGGCGCAGCGGCATCGAACAGCCGATCTTCAATGCCAAGGACCATCCGGACCTGGCGCTGGATCCACAAGCTTGGGAGCTGGAGCCCGAGGATCTGGAGCGCGCCCATCGGGCGATGGGCAATGCGCCGGCCTCCGCCCGCGACTAATGCTCCCGGCCCCGCGCGAGCGGGGCCACTCCCCCTGCCTGGAAGTCTCATCATGCGACGCCTGCTGATCCTGCATACCGGCGGCACCATCGGCATGCGACCGGGTCCCGACGGCTACGCGCCGGCCCCCGGTTTCACCGACCGCCTGATCCGCCACCTGGCCGGCCACGACGCCGGCAACCTGCCTGAGTGCCGCGTGGTCGAACTGGCACCGTTGATCGACAGCGCCGACCTAGCCCCCGCGGACTGGAACCGCCTGGTCGCCGCCCTGGCCGAGCACTGGCACGACCACGACGGCTTCGTGATCCTGCACGGCACCGACACCCTGGCCCATACCGCCTCGGCGCTGTCGTTCATGCTCGGCGCCCTCGACAAGCCGGTGGTGCTTACCGGCGCCCAGATCCCGCTGGGCGAGCCGCGCAGCGACGCGCCGTCCAACCTGGCCACCGCCCTGCTGGCGGCGGCAAACGACGCAGCCCCGCGGGAGGTGTGCATCGCCTTCCATGATCGCCTGCTGCGCGGCAACCGGGCCCGCAAGGTCCGCAGCCAGGGCTTCGACGCCTTCGATTCGCCCAACGCCTCCTGGCTCGGCGAGGCCGGCATCGACCTGCAACTCCATACGCACGAGGCCTTGCCCACCGGCACCCCGGACTTCACTCCGCTGACCTTCACCGAGGGCGCGGTGGCCCTGCTCCCGGTGCACCCCGGCCTGTCGACGGCACTGCTGGACGCGGTGCTGGCGTTGCCCACGCTGCGCGGCCTGGTGCTGACCACCTACGGGGTCGGCAACCCGCCGGGCCTGGACGGCGCGCTGATCGCCCGCCTCGCTCGAGCCACTCGGCGCGGCCTCGCCGTGCTCAACGTCACCCAATGCCACCAGGGGTGCGTCGAGCAGGGTGCCTACGCCACCGGGGCGGCGCTGAATGCCGCCGGCGTCATCCCCGGCGGCGACCTCACGCCAGAGGCGGCGCTGGCCAAATTGCAGGTGCTGATCGCCCGGGGGCTCGAAGGCGATGCACTGGCCACGGTCCTGGCGACGCCCCTGCGCGGCGAAATGTCGGCGGGCTGAGGCCTTGCCGAGCTAGCCCTTCAGGCGCTTGCGGGCCCGGCCGCGCTCGCTGCGACGGCGCGCCTCGTCGCCCAGGCGATGGCCGACCACCCGCGCGACCCCGACCATTGCGCCGCTCGCCACGCCCCAGGCCAGCGCCTCGCGCCAGCGGGTATCGCGCCGCCCCGGGTTCTCCGGCGGGGCCTTGCCGGCCGTCTTGCGATAGGCCTCCCGGGCGGTGTGCCGGGTCAAGAGACTGGCGCCGAGGACGGCGGTATAGCCGACCATCGACCAGAATATTCGCGTCTTCATGGCTTGACGGCCTCCTGGCAAAAACGGTGGAGTAGCGTGGATCGCCCGGCCCAGACCTTCCGGGTCGGCGGCGCCTTCCTAGCCTAGCGCCCACGACAGGAGTCAACATGCCAGAGGGCCACCCCACCCGGCCAATGTCCCGTTCCCCAATGGGAGACGTGCCTTGCTGACCGACCCGCCCCTCGGCCTCGCCATCGCTCTGTTCCTCGGCGCTAGCCTGGTGATCGGCGTGGCGGGCACCAAGCTGACGCACATCGTCGACGACCTGGCCGACCGCACCGGCCTCGGCGAGGCCATCGCCGGCGCCGTGCTGCTGGGCATGGCCACCTCGCTATCGGGGCTGGTGCTCTCGGTCTCGGCGGCGCTCGCCGACCACCCGACCCTGGCGATGAGCAACGCCCTCGGCGGCATCGCCGTGCAGACCCTGTTCCTGACCGTCGCCGATCTCACCCATCGCCGAGCCAATCTGGAGCACGCCGCCGCCTCCATCGGCAACCTGATGCAGGGCGGCCTGCTGATGTGCCTGCTGGCCCTGGTGCTGGTGGGCCGCTTCGCCCCGGAGTGGACCCTGTGGCAGGTGCATCCCGTCACTCCGCTGCTGGTGATCGCCTACCTGTTCGGGCTGCGACTCGCCGACCGTACCCAGAACCGCCCCATGTGGCGCCCGGCCCAGACCCGCGAGACCACGCCGGACGTGCCGGACCCGCGCGCCCAGTCACGCTCGGCGCGACGCCTGTGGCTGAGCTTCGCGGGCCTGGCGCTGGTGCTCGGCGCCAGCGGCTGGCTGCTGGAAGGGGCCGCCTCGACGATCGCCGAGGACACCGGCCTCGGGCAGTCGGTGGTGGGCGTGCTGATGACCGCGGTGGTCACCTCGCTGCCGGAGCTCGTCACCTCGGTGGCGGCAGTGCGACGCGGCGCGCTGACTCTGGCGGTGGCCGGCATCATCGGCGGCAACGCCTTCGACACCCTGTTCGTTGCCGCCTCGGACCTCGCCTACCGCGGCGGTTCGATCTATCACGCCATGCCCGACGGCGTGGCGCTGTGGGTGGCACTGTCGCTGCTGATGACCGCCATCCTGCTGGTCGGCATGATCCACCGCGAGCGCCTGGGGCCGGGCCGCATCGGCTTCGAGAGCCTGGCCATCGCCGGCTGCTATTTGGCCGGCGCGGCGATGCTGGTGGCGACCTCACGCTGACCGCCAGGCGCCGCGCACAATGTGCACCGAAAGTTGAATTGAAGAACACTGTTCACAAAATAGCGAAAATGGTCTTAAACTAAAGGTGAAGTCTGACGATGTGACACACTAACGTCATAGCTGATTGATACGCCTGCGAGGTCCCGGTGATGGCACGCCCACTCTGCCTGCTCTTCGATTGCGACGGCACCCTGGTCGACAGCGAACCGCTGTTGGCCTCGGAGATGGAAACCAGCCTCACCGCGGTGGGCCTGCCCTTCCGGGCCAGCGACTATATCGGAGAGTTCCGTGGCGCCCGCTTTCGCCACATCGTCGCCGAACTGGAGCGCCGCCACGGCGCCGTCGACGCCGACCGCCTCGAGGTGCTGGAGCGTGACATGCGCGCCAACCTCAATCGTCGCCTGGCCACTGACCTCACCCCCATCAGCGGCGCCACCGAGGCCCTGGCCACCCTCTCCGGCCACCCGATGGGCGTGGTCTCCAACGGCCCGGTCAGCAAGATCCGCACCTCACTGATTGCCACCGACCTCGAAGCCCTGTTCGGCGATTACTTGTTCAGCGCCTACGAGGCGCAATGCTGGAAGCCCGACCCCTGCCTGTACCGCCATGCCGCCGCGCTGATGGGCTATGCGCCCGAAGACTGCGTGGCCATCGACGATGCCCTGGTCGGCGTGCAGGCCGCGCTGAATGCCGGCATGACGGTCATCCATCTCAATCGCTTCCCCGATGCCGAAGAGACGCCGGAAGGGGCCATCATGATCACCAGCATGTTCCAGCTGCCCACGGTGATATCGAATCTAGAGAAGAGCCGCACCGCCGCCGTCTCCCGAGCCTGAGGCCCGGCGTCCATCGCAGCCGACGTGTCCCTGCACGACCTTCGTCTAGCGCCGGGCCGCTTGCCCATAGCAATTGCCAGGACTACGATGGGAACGTTCCCATCTTAGCGATGCCCCCCATGACAGAGTCTCCCCGTCGCGCCACCATCCTCGAAGTCGCCCGCGATGCCGGCGTCTCCAAGACCAGCGTCTCACGCTACTTCGCCGGCGAGCGCGACCGGCTGTCGCCTGACATGCAGCGACGCATCGCCTCCAGCGCCGGGCGACTGGGCTATCGCCCCAATCAGATGGCCCGCGGCCTCAAGGCCGGTCGCTCACGACTGATCGGCATGCTGGTGGCCGACATCCGCAACCCCTTCTCGGTGGCGGTGATGCACGGCGTGGAGCAGGCCTGCCGGGCGCATGGCTTCTCGCTGATGGTCTGCAACACCGACAACGACCCGGCTCAGGAGCGCGACCACCTGGCGCTGCTCGCCGCCTACCGCGTCGAGGGCCTGGTGATCAACGTCGCCGGCAGCCCCGGCAGCGAGCTCGAGGCCCTGGCCGCCCAGAGCACCCCGCTGGTGCTGCTCGACCGCGAGCTGGACGAGGTCGAGGCCGACATGGTGGGCCTCGACAACGACCAGGCCATTGATGCCGCCATCGACCACCTGCGGGCCCGGGGCTATGGCGAGCTGCTCTATGTCAGCGAGCCCGCGGCGCAGGCCAGTTCGCGCCAGCAGCGCCTGCACCGTTTCCGCGAGCGACTCGATGCCGACGGGCTGCAGGGCGAGACCTGCTGCCTGTCGCTGGATGACGCTCCGGCGCTGGAACGGGCCCTCGCCGGCTTCCTCGAACGCCCATCGCACGCGCCCAAGGCCGTGCTGTGCGCCAACGGCAACGTCACCCTGGCGGTGACCCGGGCGCTGCAGGCACTGGACGTGACGCTCGGCGAGACCGGGCTGATCGGCATCGACGAGCTCGACTGGTGCGCGTTGGTCGCGCCGGGCATCACCACCCTGGCCCAGCCGACGGAGGCGATCGGCCGAGCCGCGGTCGACAGCCTCCTCCAGCGCCTGGCCGCCCCCGAACGGCCCGCACCGTCCCGACGGACCCTCTTTACGCCCGAACTCATCGCCCGCGGCTCGACACGACGCTGATGCCACCAGGCACCACCGGAGTGCCCGGTTAACACGTCCTCGCGCCCGAATGGTAACGTTCCCAAACCACACGAGGTATTGCCCATGTCGACGCCTTCTCCCGCCCCCGAGATCCTCGCCTTCGGCGAGGCCATGACGTTGTTCGTCGCCGATGCCCCCGGCGACCTCGACGAGATCGAACGCTTCCAGCGCCGCATTGCCGGCGCCGACACCAACGTTGCCATCGGCCTGGCACGACTGGGGTTCCAGGTCGGCTGGCTGAGCCGAGTCGGCGACGATGCCTTCGGTCGCTATATCCGCCGCACCCTGGAGACCGAGGGACTGGACTGCCGCCACCTGATCACCGATCCCGCCGCCTCTACCGGCCTGGTGTTCAAGGAACGCGCCGAGGGCGGTGCAGATCCCCGCGTCGAGTACTTCCGCCGCAGCAGCGCCGCCAGCCGGCTGTCGCCGAGCGATGCCGAAGCGGTGGATTTCGCCGCCGCCCGCCATCTGCACGCCACCGGCATTCCCCCGGCGGTCTCGGCGAGCTGCCGCGAACTGTCCTGGCACATGCTCGACCGGGCCCGGCAAGCTGGTGCCAGCATCTCCTTCGACCCGAACCTGCGCCCCAGCCTGTGGGCCAGCGAGAGCGAGATGCGCGACACCCTCAACGCCATGGCCGCCAAGGCCGACTGGGTACTGCCCGGCCTCGCCGAGGGGCGCCGCTTGACCGGCCTGGAGACGCCTCACGACATCGCCAGCTTCTATCTGGAGCGTGGCGCCAAGGCGGTCATCATCAAGCTCGGCCCGGAGGGCAGCTACTACCGTGGTACCCTCGATGGCCGAGAAACGAGCTTCACCGTGCCAGGGATGGCGGTGTCCGAGGTCGTCGATACGGTGGGCGCCGGCGACGGCTTCGCGGTCGGTGCGGTCAGCGCCCTGCTCGACGGCCGTGCACCGCGTGAAGCACTCGAGCGCGGTAACCTGATCGGCGCCCTGGCGGTGCAGGTACTCGGCGACATGGAGGGCCTCCCCACCCGCGCCCTTCTCGCCGAGCTCGAAGCCAGTCTCCCCACTCCGGAATGAGGATCTCTGCATGACCAAGCGAATCGTCGTCTACCGCCGTCTCCCAGAAGACCTGCTGACCCAGTTGACGCGTGACTTCCACGTCGACGACTTCGGCCATCTGGAGGATCTCGACGATCCGGCCTTCCGCGCTGCCTTGGCCGAGGCCCATGGCCTGGTCGGTGCCGGTCAGCCGATCACCCCGACGCTGCTCGACGCAGCTCCCCAGCTGGAGGCCATCTCCAGCGTCTCGGTGGGCGTCGACGCCTATCCGGTCGAGGAACTGACGCGGCGCGGCATCCAGCTGTGCAACACCCCGGACGTGCTCACCGAGACCACCGCCGACACCGGTTTCCTGCTGATCATGGCCACCGCACGCCGGGCCGTGGAGCTGGCCGATTTCGTTCGGCGCGGCGACTGGCAGGCCTCCCTCGGCGAGACGCATTTCGGCAGCGACATCCACGGCAAGACCCTGGGGATGATCGGCATGGGCCGCATCGGCGCGGCCATCGCCCGCCGCGGCGCGCTGGGCTTCGGCATGCGCATCCTCTACTCCAACGCCTCGCCCAAGCCGGCACTGGAAGAAGAATTGAGCGCCCAGCGCCGCGAGCTCGACGCCCTGCTCGGCGAGGCCGACTTCGTGTGCGTGACGGTGCCGCTGAGCGCCGAGACCGAACGGCTGATCGGTGCGCGCGAGTTCGCCCTGATGCGCCCCTCGACGATCTTCGTCAACATCGCCCGCGGCAAGGTGGTCGACGAAGCCGCGCTGATCGAGGCCCTGAAGGTCGGGCAGATCCGCGCCGCCGGCCTCGACGTCTTCGAGCGCGAGCCGCTGCCGACGGACTCGCCGCTGCCGCACATGGCCAACGTCGTGGCCCTGCCCCACATCGGCTCGGCGACCCACGAGACCCGCCGCGCCATGAGCCAGCGCGCGGTGGACAACATCCGCCTGGCACTGTCGGGCGAACGACCGCTCAGCCCGGTCAACGAGCCGGCCACGGCTGGCGCCTGAGCCCCTTCATCTCGAACGAGGACACCATGACCGCTCCCCTCTGCCTGCTCTTCGACTCCGACGGCACCCTGGTCGACAGCGAGATCCTGCTGGCCGACGTGATGGCGGAGACGCTGCCGCGCCACGGCCTGCCGTTCACCGCCCGCCAGTACATGGACGAGTACCGTGGCGTACGCTTCCTGGCCATCGTCCAGGCCCTGGAGGCCCGCCACGGCGACCTAGACGAGGATCAGCGCCAGTCGGCGGAAGACGAGATGCGCAGGCAGATGGAGACGCGCATGCGCGCGGAGCTCCAGGCGATCGACGGCATGCCGGCAGTCCTCGAGGCGCTGGCCGCCTACCCCAAGGCTGTCGTCTCCAACGGCCCCGAGCGCAAGATCCGCTGCGCCATGGACAGCACCGGCCTGGCACCCCACTTCGGCGAACGGCTGTTCAGCGCCTATACCCTGGGCGTGTGGAAACCCGACCCGGCGCTCTATCTCAAGGCCGCCGAAGCAATGGGCCATCCGCCCGAGCGCTGCGTGGTGATCGACGACGCCGCGGTGGGCGTGGCGGCCGGGCTCGATGCCGGCATGCAGGTGGTCCACCTGAATCGCTTCCCCGAGGAGGAAACCACCCCCGAGGGCGCCATCGCCATCGGCCACGCCGGCGAGCTGCCGGCGGTGGTCGCCGAGCTGGCCCGGCGCCTCGCCCCCGCCACGCTCGACTGAATCCCATCAACGCATGGGCCCACTCCCGGCGGGGTGGGCCCTTACGTGGCGGCAGGCGTGTCGTCGCCTCAGCCCGGCACTGCCGGCTCCGCGACGGGCCGACGACGCCGCTTCTGCCGCCGCCCGAGGCCGATCATGACCTCGCCGATCGCCAGGGCCAGAAACACGCCGGCGAGGATCTTGCCCGCGTAATCCCAGTCCATCGGCTCGCCGGGGGTCACCACGAATAGCACGATGCCGGCGACCACGTGCAGCCCGACCACCGCGGCCCACAGGCAGGCCAGGCGATTGCCCAGCGGCAAGCGGAAGGGACGCGGCGCGTCGCTGCTCAGCCGCAGCTTGATGAAGGCCAGGCACATCAGCACGTAGGGCATCATGAAGATCATCGCGAAGATCGACAGCAGGGTCCAGAACAGGCCCTCGGCGGTATCGGCCACCAGGCCGTAGACCAGCATCACCAGGATGCTCACCGTGGAGGCCAGCAGCGCCGAGCCCACCGGCGTGTCATGGCGCGGATGCACGATGCCGAACACCCGGGGGAACTCACCGGCGTGGGCGGCCTCCACCGCGGCGCGATTGGTGCCCATGCTCCAGGTCACCATGTTGGTGAAGAAGGTGAAGAGCACGAAGCCGCCCACCAGGTTAGCCAGCAGGCCGCCCCAGCCCTCGTGGCCGTACATGTTGAACAGCGACTCGGCGAAGATGGTGGTGACGTCGGTCTGGTCGGTGGGCACCGCGGCCAGTACCCCGATGGTGCCCAGCACGTTGAAGGCGGCGATCAACAGCCCCGAGGCCAGCACCGCCCGGGGGATGTCGCGACGCGGCGCGACCATCTCGGCGGCGCTGCAGCAGGCAAGCTCGGTGCCCATGATGCCGTATACCATCACCCCCAGGGCGGCGATGGCCGCCGGCGAGGACGGCACGATGCCGTCCAGGGTGAAGGGGTTGGCGAAGCCCTCGTTGTAGCCGTAGCGCAGGCCGCCTACCAGCAGCACCAGCACCGAGATCAGCTTCAGCACCGCCCCGATGTTGGGCAGCCACTTGCCGATGCGCAGGCTCGCGCTGGTGCACAGCGAGGTCACCAGCGCCAGGCTGCAGCCGATGAAGATCTGCAGCCACAGGCTCATGTCGGGGAAGTAGAAGGCGCTGAGCATGCTGGCGAACAGGATGTAGACCGAGGGCATCCACAGGGCGTTGTTGACCCAGTACATCCAGGACACCCGGGCACCCCAGCGAAAGCCGAAGGCGGTGCGCACCCAGTGATAGACGCCGCCGTTGCTCGGGTAGGCGGTGCCGAGTTCCGAGGTCATCATCGCCATGGGCAGGAACAGCAGCACCAGCACGTAGGCCCACCAGAACAGGCTGGTCGAGCCCAGCGAGGCGGCCAGGGCGATCTGGTCCATGAACAGCATCGCCGAGACGGTGTACAGGGTGACGTCGCGGCACCGCAGTACCTTGTTCTTGTTGACTTCCATGAGAAAGACTCCAGCCAGGAGGAAGTTCAGCGTGACGTGCGACTCGGGCGCCGAACGCCCGAGTCGCGAAGCGGGGATGGACGAGGGGACTCGCGCGGCGGTCATGCCGCGCGAGCGGGCCTCACCAGTGCCCGGCGGCGCGCAGGTCCTCGACGGTCTCGAGGATGCTGTCGCGCAGCACGTCGACGATGACGTCGACCTCCTGGTGGGTCAGGGTCACGGCGGGGGACATGACATTGAGGTGCACGATCGGCCGCACCAGCAGGCCGCGCCGCTCGGCGCGCAGGTGGACCCATTCGCCGATGTTGAGTTCCTCGGGGAACAGCTCGCGGGTGGCCTTGTCGGCGACGAACTCCACGCAGGCCATGAAGCACTTGGCGCGCACCTCGCCGACGATCGGCAGCTCGGCCAGGGTGGCCAGGCGTTCCTCGAAGTAGCGCCCCACCTCGCGGGCCCGCGGCAGCAACGCCTCGCGCTCGATGATCTCGATGTTCTTCAGCGCCGCGGCGCAGGCCACCGGGTGACCGGAGTAGGTGAAGCCGTGGCTGAAGCAGCGCCCGGTGCCGGGCTCGGCGATCACCTCCCACAGCCGCTCGGAGAAGATGCAGGCGCCCAGCGGCTGATAGCCGGAGGTCAGGCCCTTGGCGGTGGTGATGATGTCCGGCACCACGCCGAACTCGTCCTCGGAGGCGAAGAAGTGACCGAGGCGACCGAAGGAGGTCACCACCTCGTCGGAGATGTAGAGGATGTCGTGGCGCTGGCAGACCTCCCACATGCGGCGGTGATAGCCCTCGGGGGGAATGATCACGCCGCCGGAGCCCATGATCGGCTCGGCCAGGAAGGCGCCGATGCGCTCCGCGCCGACTTCGGCGATCCTGGCCTCGAACTCCGCGACCAGGGCGTCGAGGAACTCGGCCTCGCTGCGGCCCCGCGCCTCCCGATAGGGGTAGGGGCAGCTCAGGTGGTGAATGCCCTCGGAGAGGAAGTCGAACTCCGGCGGGCGGTCGGCCTGCTTGCCGCCCAGCGACATGGTCAGGTAGGTCGAGCCATGGTAGGCGTTGATGCGGGTGATGACCTGCTTCTTCTCGGGCTTGCCGCGGCAGTTCTGGTAGAAGTGCACCAGGCGGATGGCGGTGTCGACCGCGGTGGAGCCGCCGGTGGTCAGGAACACGCGGTTCAGGTCGCCCGGCGCCAGCTCGGCCAGCTTCTCGCTGAGCTCGATGGCGCGGTCGTTGGCCATGTCGGCGAAAGAGTTGGAATAGGCGAGGCGGCGGGTCTGGTCGGCGATGGCCTCGACCATCTCCTCGCGGCCCAGGCCGATGTTGGTGCACCACATGCCGCCAACGGCATCCAGATACCGCTGACCTTCAGTGTCCTGGATATGGGCCCCTTCGCCGTCGACGATGGTCAGCGAGCCCTGCTCGCGATGATCGTCGAAGACATGGTAGCCATGCATGTAGTGCGCCTTGTCGGCGTCGGTGAGGCGGGCGTGGTCGCGATTGGAAAAACGTTTCGATTCGGTGATATTGGTCATACGCATCCTGACGGCGGCAAAGAGTGGCGGCAGTATAGGCAGCCTCCTGACGCCGCCCCCATACCCCAATTGGGTGGGGTAAGGGCGCCCCGCGCTCCTGCCTTGCCCCGGAGGCCGACCATCGCGACGCCATCGCCCCGCACGTCCGACACGCCCTCGCCAGACCTCTCGCTCACCGCGCTCGAGGGCTGGCACCGCGCCCTGGCCGAAGCCCATGCCCGGTGCCACCAACCAGGCTTCACCGAGGCCCTGATCGCGGCCATCGACTGCCTTGTACCTACCGAATCGGCGCTGGTGATCCTCGAGGACGCCCGCCAGGCACCCAGATTGCTCTATCAGCGCGGCATCCCGCCCGAGGGCCGCGACCGTATCCTCGGCCGCTACTTCTCCCGCGGCTACCTGCTCGACCCCTTCTGCCTGGCCGTCGACCAGGGCCTAGGCGAAGGCTTCCACCACCTGGCCGAGATCGCCCCAGACGACTTTTTCCGCAGCGAATACTACCGGGTCTACTACCTGGAGGCGGGCTCGGTGGAAGACTGCTACTTCCTGCTCGACCTGGCGCCGGGACAGCGCATCTCCATCTGCCTCTACCACGGCCTGAGCGCCGCGCCCTTCACGCGACATGAGCTGGACACCCTGCGCGCCCTGGCGCCCATGGTGCTGGCCCTGGGACATCGCCACTGGCAGACTGCCGACACACCGCCGGCCGACGCCTCGCCGAACCCGCTCACCGACCGACTGCGTGGCGCCTTCCAACGCTTCGGCGCCGATCGGCTCACCGAGCGCGAGCAGCAGGTGTGCCGGCTGCTGCTGCGCGGCCACTCGGCCAAGTCCAGCGCACGGGAGCTGGGCATCTCCCCGGAGACGGTGCGCATGCACCGCAAGAACCTCTACGCCAAGTTCGCGGTGAGCTCCCAGGCCGAGCTGTTCGCGATCTTCATCGACTGGATCGACCGCTGAGCCTCCCCGCTTTATCATCGGCACCACATCCGCATCGCCCAGGAGGCCCCATGGCATCCCTGCAGGACCAGCTGCGCGGCCTGGTCTACTCCACCGAACACGGCGACACCTGCCCCGACTGTCGCCAGCCGATCGCCGACTGCCGATGCGCCGAGGCCGCCGAGGAAGAACGCCTGGCGGGCCTGGACGGCATCGTGCGCCTGCGCCGCGAGACCAAGGGGCGCAAGGGCAAGGGTGTGACCCTGGTCGAAGGCGTGCCGCTCAAGGCCGACGGGCTCAAGACCCTGGCCAAGGAGCTCAAGAAGCGCTGCGGCACCGGCGGCGCCCTCAAGGACGGCGTGATCGAGATCC
This sequence comes from Halomonas sp. B23F22_20, assembly GCF_043496985.1. Taxonomy (NCBI): domain Bacteria; kingdom Pseudomonadati; phylum Pseudomonadota; class Gammaproteobacteria; order Oceanospirillales; family Halomonadaceae; genus Halomonas; species Halomonas sp. B23F22_20. The sequence goes on along the minus strand of NZ_JBIEKH010000019.1, from coordinate 63,579 downwards.
AGGGCGACCAGCGCGAGGTGCTGAAGGGCGAGCTGGAGAAACGAGGCTATAAGGTCAAGCTGGCCGGCGGCTAGTGGGGAAACACTGATTTATTGCTGCGCTCGATATCCTGGCCGCCGGCGGTACTCGTGCGCGAGCCCGGTCAAAATCCTCATTTACGGACATGTAAACTCCGGTTTCTGCGTTCCGGCGGCGGCCAGCCTCTCGTCGCTCGCGACATAAATCAGCGCTTCCCAGGAGTCGAAAACGTGTCGGGAGCGTCGACTTTCCGGATCAGGCCTGGTCGGCGGGACGCAGCGCCATGTCGTCCAGTCCTTCGACCAAGGCAGTCAGCCCCGTTTCGGCGCCGGCCGCCACCTTGAGCGTGTAGAGGTCGTCGGCGCGGGTGCGGCCGAGGTTGAGGCAGGCCAGTGGCTTGCCCGCCCGGGCGGCCTCGCGGGCGAAGCGAAAGCCTGAGTAGACCATCAGCGACGAGCCCACCACCAGCAGGCCATCGGCCTCCGCCACCAGTGCGAAGGCCTCGTCCACCCGCGACCGCGGCACGCTATCGCCGAAGAACACCACATCGGGCTTCCAGATGCCGTCGCCGCAGCGCGTGCAGTCCGGCACCCGGAAGCCGCCGAAGTCCGCCTCCAGGTCGGCGTCGCCGTCCGGGCCCGCCCGGGCGCCGCTATCGAGCCATTGGGGATTGCGCTCGGCCAGCTCGGCGTGCAGATCGTGGCGCATGCGCGTCGCCCCGCAGCCCATGCAGCGCACCAGGTCGGCGCGGCCGTGCAGCTCGATCACCCGCCGCGAGCCGGCCCGCCGATGCAGGCCATCGACGTTCTGGGTGATGATGCCGGCCACTCGCCCCGCGGCCTCGAGCCTAGCCAGGGCTCGGTGGGCGTCGTTGGGGCGCGCCTCCTGCAGGGCGCGAAAGCCGATCAGCGCCCGTGCCCAGTAGCGCTGGCGCGCGGCATGGCTGCCCATGAACACGCGATGCTGCATGGGCGGCGAGCGCTTCCAGTCGCCGCTGTCATCGCGATAGTCGGGGATGCCACTGGCGGTGCTGACCCCGGCCCCGGTCAGCACGGCGAGGCGCGGTGTGCTCGCCACGAAGTCCACCAGGGTCTCGAGACCGGTAGCAGGCGGGGGCACATCAATGTCGCTCATAGCACTCTTCATTCCTCACCACTCAACCAACCGAGCATGGCCCCGAGCGCACAAGGTTGTCTAGAATGGGCAGGGTCTCCCACGGGCAAGGACTCCCGATGGCCTGGTTGGAATACCTGCTTCCCCTCATCTTCCTGTTCCCCCTGGCAGCGACCGCGGTGATCGTGGTGGGCCTGCGCAACCTGCACGACGCCCGCGTCAGCTCGCCCTTCGACGCCCACCCGCTGCGCGAGCCCGGCCAGTCGCTGCGCGACCGCCTGGACCGCGCCTTCGCCAGCCTGTTCCTCAACGGCGCCCTGGGGCCCATCGTGATCATGGTGCCGCTGGTCTACGGCATGGGGCGGATGCTGTTCGCCGACGAGCAGAACTGGCTGGAGTGGAGCCTCTACGGGGCCCTGTCCACGCTGCTGGTGCTGGTGTTCTGCTTCCGGCTGATCCGCGACTTCCAGCGCATCCGCCGCCTCAAGCTGGGCCTGGCCTGCGAGCTGGCGGTCGGCCAGGAGCTCGAACGTCTGATCCATCCCGAGTCGCATCCCTACTTCGTCTTCCACGACGTGCCCGGCGCCGACGACACCCTTGATCACGTGGCGATCACCCCCCACGGGGTCTTCGTCATCGAGACCTGGGCGCGCAGCCCGACGGTGCTCCCCTCTGGCGCAGAGGACAACCGGGTCACCGTGGAGCGCGAACGGCTGCGCTTCCCCGACTGGAACGAACGCGGCCCGCTGCGCGATACGCGGCGCTCAGTGCGGTGGCTGACCGTGTGGCTGGAAAAGGAGCTGGGGCGAGCGGTGCCGGTGAAAGGCGTACTGGCCCTGCCGGGCTGGCAGATCGAACACGCCGAGGCCGCCGACGACCTGCTGGTAGTCAGCGGCGACGCCCTGGCCGACCGGCTTCCCGAGCAGCGGCTGGCCACGCTCGACGACGCCACCCACGACGCGGTGATCGCCGCCATCCATCGCCGCGCCCCGCGCTGATCACTGCCCCATCGACCTACATCGCCACGCCTCGCGGTGATCGCCGGCCCACACTCGCATCGCCGCGCCCCGCGGTGATCGCCGGCCCACACTCGCATCGCCACGCCTCGCGGTGATCGCCGGCCCACACTCGCATCGCCGCGTACCGCGATGAGACTGGCTCAGCTCTCGAGACCTGGGCGCTTCATGAGTGCGAGCATCGCCCCGAACCCGACCATGGCGGCACCGCTGACACGGTTGAACCAGGGAAGCACTCGGCCGCTCCACCAACGACCGACTCTGAGCCCCAATGCCGCATAAAGTGCCACGGCCACGACCTCGAGCACCAAGAAGATGGCGCCTATCGAGATGAAACTTGTCACATAGTGCTCAGGCTCAACAAACTGTGGAAAGAAGGCAGTGAAGATCAGGATAGCCTTGGGGTTGCCCGCGGCGACCACAAACTCCTGTCGCACCAACCGCCACCACGACAAGGCGGGTGCTCCCTCCGCCCCTGCAGCGGGCGCGGGCGCACGCAGCAGTTTGACGCCCAGCCAAACAAGATAGGCCGCGCCCAGCCACTTGATGGCCAGAAACAGCCAGGCAGACGTCTGCAGAACCGCTCCCAGACCGATACCCGCGATGGCGATCATCGGCACGAATGCCAAGACCCTTCCAAGTGAAGCACTGATCGCGGCCCAGATGCCTTGGCGGGCGGCATTGGACATCGCCAGCAAGTTGCTAGGCCCAAAAGCCATATTGAGCGCGAAGCAGGCGGGCAGGAATGTCATGACAACGTCGAGAGACATCATTCAGCTCCTCCATGAGATAACCAATCCGATGCTAGCCACCCTTCGCGCGACAATAAAGCAGCCTTAGTCAAAGCCGGCTATTCTCACTCGCGACGCACAGCGCCCCCGGTCGAGTCGCACCAGGCTGTCGGCGGCCGGGAAGCGATCGAGGGCGCCGGCATCGATGCCGATACGCACCTCGGTCAGCAGCCGGTTACCGCGCCCACGACACACCAGACGCAGCGCACGCCCGGTATCTTCCCCGAAGGCAGCCTCAAAGGCCCCGATCAGTGCGTTGCGCCCTACCTCACCGCCGCGATGCAGTGCCACGAAGTCACCGAAGGCACTGTCGTTGACCGACTCGAGCAATCCCAGTGAGGTGGCGAACAGCGCCTCGGCGGGCAGCGCCAGGCAGGCCGCGTGCTTGGCATACTGGTAGCGATCCAGGCAGCTGGCGCGTCCCGGCATGGCCCTATCCAACCGCTCGCCCAGGGCCTCGGGCAGTACCAACGGCGCATGCGACCGGCAGAAGCCGCCATCCGGCCTCGGCGTCTCGAGGAAGCAGCCTTTCCGCCACCAGTCGCGGCGCGTCACGCCTTGCTCACGGAGGTCATCCGGCAGCGAGGCCCATAGCCCGTGCAGCACGAAGCGCTCGTCGGCGCCTCGCCGCAGGCGCGGCTCGCGGCACTCCCTGGGGGGACGAGAACGGCTGGCGCAGAAGCCGGGATGCCAGGTCAGCGCCAGGGTGTAGTGGTCGACGCCTTCGACGTCCAGCGGCGATGCCGCCCGGGCCGCAGGGGAGAGCGAGGCCAGGGCCAGCCAGCCACAGAGCAGTCCCAGCAGCAGCGCTATCCCTGGCCGGCGGCACGCGCGTCTAGTCCACGTCAGACGACTCAATGACAGTGCCCTCCCCCTTGGCGGCGTCCCCACAGGAAGGCGCCCAGAGCCAGCAGGGCGGTGATGACGTTGAGCAGGGTGACGTAGTGCCCGCCGAAGACATCACTGCCCAGGCCGAAATCGGCTCGATGATCATTGCGCTCCCTTCACTCCATGCCATTGGCTACTCAGCATAACCGCCGGGGCGACTCCAGGCTCAAGCGACGCATATCGATAACGCTTGCCAGAACCGTGACGTCGGACAATAATCCTTCGCCTTCGCAGGAGATGCCCTTTTCATCGCCATGAAACTCATCACGTTCGACGTTTTTCGCACTCTCGGCATTCCCGGGGTGCGCTATATCAAGCCGGAACGCATGTACGACCACCTGGAGGAGATCCGCCAGGCGGACTGGCTGCTGTTCCCCGAATACTGGCAGGTCAACGCCCTGGTCTACGGCCTGGGCGCGCGGATCTTCCCGAGCCTTTCCAGCTATCATCTGGGCCACGACAAGGTCCAGCAGACCCGTGCCTTCCTGGCGCTGTGCCCGGAGCACGTGCCGCCCACCGAGATCCGCGGCACCTCGCGCAGCGCCCTGGATGAGGTCGAGGCGCGCTTCGGCTACCCCTTCATCGCCAAGCGCATCAAGAGCGCCATGGGCGAGGGCGTGCGGCTGATCGAGTCGCGCCAGGCGCTGCTCGATCACGTCGCCGAAGAGCCGGTGCTGTATGCGCAAGCACGCCTGTCCGTCGACCGCGACCTGCGCATCGTGGTGGTCGGCGGCGAGGTGCTCACCGCCTACTGGCGCGTCACGCCGCTGGGCGGCTACCGTGCCAACGTCAGCCAGGGCGGGCGCATCGATCATGCGGCCATTCCCGCGGCGGCCGTCGACCTGGCCCTGCACCTGGCCCGCAGGCTCGGCATCGACCACGCCGGCTTCGATATCGCCATGGTCGACGGTCATCCCTACGTGTTCGAGTTCAACCGGCTGTTCGGCAACCAGGGCATCGCCGACAGCAGCAAGCGCATCGGCGCGGCCATCCAGCGCGTGCTGGGCCTGGGCGACGATGATCGCGACCCGGATGGGGAGCCGCCGCTGCAGCTGACGGCATGAGCGTCGGGCTCAGTCGCCCTTGAGCCGCCCGCCCATCTCCTGGGCCAGGTCCACGGCGTAGTGGTCGGTCATGCCGCCGATGAAGTCGAGCATGCGCCGGTAGCTGTCGTAGAGCGACCAGGAGGGCAGCGGGGTGTTCTCGCCGATCAGCGCCAGCACCCGCTGGTGCTTGAAAGTGGAACGCCCGGTGTGATGCAGCTCGTGGGCGGCGCCGATAAAGGCCTCCAGCAGGATCCCCAGCGTCGTATGCGCACCGATTTCCAGCTTGGCCTTGCGCTCGTTGCGGAAGATGCGCTCGCGGGCCAGCTGCTTGGCCGCCTTCACCCCCCAGTCCAGGTCTGGATGACACAGCTCGAGCAGGTCGTCGCGTAGCCGCCCGCCGAGCAGCTCGCCCTCGTGCTGCACGAACACCGAGGCCACCTCGGTCACTGCCCGCTCCATGGCCGCCCCGCGCAGCGCGGCGACGCGGCGACGCTGGGAGACGCCCTGGCGCTGCATGGACGGGAAATCGCCCGGCTCGCCGCCGGCGATCTGGGTCAGCACCTCGGCCACCTCGTCGAAACCGAGGATGCCCATCTCCAGGCCGTCCTCCAGGTCGAGCAGCGCGTAGCAGATGTCGTCGGCGGCCTCGACCAGCCAGGCCAGCGGATGCCGGCTCCAGCGATTCTCTCCCTGGGGCAGCAGCCCCAGGCGCTCGGCCACCTCGGCCAGCAGATGGGCCTCGCTCTGGTAGCAGCCGAACTTGCCGGCGGCCCCGCCGTGCTCGACGGTCCAGGGATACTTGAGCAGGGTGCCGAGCGTCGCCGCGGTCAGGCGCATGCCGCCGCGGAACTGGTTGTATTCGATCTGGGTGACGATGCGGAAGCCCTGCGCATTGCCCTCGTAGGTCAGCAGGTCGGCACGCTCGGCGTCGGAGAGTTCGTCCAGCAGGCCGCTGCCGTCGCCCTCGGCACGCTTGAACCAGTCGCGGATGGCGTACTCGCCGGCATGGCCGAAGGGCGGGTTGCCGATATCGTGGCCCAGGCACGCGGCCTGGACGATCACGCCCAGGTCGGCCGGGGTGATCCAGGCCGGCATCCGGTGGCGCAGCTCCTCGCCGACGCTCATGCCCAGCGAGCGGCCCACGCAGCCCACTTCCAGCGAATGGGTCAAGCGGGTGTGGATATGATCGTTATCGGTGAGCGGATGCACCTGGGTCTTGCGCCCCAGGCGGCGGAAGGAGCCGGCGAAGACGATGCGGTCGTGATCCTTGTGGAAGGGGCTGCGGCCGACCTCGTCGCGGGCCACCCCGCGTCGGTCGTGGAGCCGGGCCGGATCGAGCAGCCGCTCCCAGGTCATCTGCGTCATGGGCATTCCTCCTTGAGGATCCCATTCTGGCACCGGGAGACGACTCGCCCAAGCGGCCACAGCGCTTTTCGTTCACTCCAGTCGCTGCTTGACCAGCAACGCATAGATCAAGCCGGCGACCAGCAAGGTAATGGCGAACAGGTAGATGCCGATGGAGATGCCGCTGCTCCACAGGATGCTCCAGTCGCCGCCGGTGATCGCCATCGCACGTCGCAGATTGAACTCCATCTGGCCTCCCAGCAGCAGGCCGAGCACCACCGGCACCGTCGGAATCTCGAGCTTGCGCAGTACGTACCCGAGCACGCCGAAGGCCAGCATCATGTAGAGATCGAAGGGGCTGTTGTTGAGCGAATAGACCCCCACCAAGGCCACCAGCACTACCATCGGCATCAGGAACCACGACGGAGCCTGCAGCACCTTGGCGAACAGCCCCACCAGCGGGATGTTGAGCACCAGCAGCATGACATTGCCGATGAACAGGGCCGCCACCAGCCCCCAGACCATATCCGGCTGCTGTTCGAAGAGCAGAGGCCCCGGCGTGATGTTCATCGACAGCAGCAGCGCCAGCAGGATCGCGGTGGTGCCACTCCCCGGAATGCCCAGCGACAGCATGGGGATCAAGGCACCGCCGGCGGCGGCGTTGTTGCCGGACTCCGGCGCCGCCACCCCGCGGGGATCCCCGCTTCCGAAGCGTCCCTTGCTTCCCCACCATCGCTTCTCCAGCACGTAGGAAAGGAAGCTGCCGAGCGAGGCCCCCGCCCCCGGCAGCACGCCGGCGATGAAACCGATCACCGAGCCACGCCCGATGGTCGAGGCGCAGTTCAGCGATTGCCGCATGCCCGGCACGGCCGAACCGAGCTGCATGGGAGCCACACGCTGATGCTGGTCGCGCTCCAGAAACAGCAGGCACTCGGAGATCGCAAACAGCCCGATCAGCGCCACCAGATAGTCGATCCCGTCATATAGCTCGTACCAGCCGAAGGTGTAGCGGGCCACGCTGCTGACGGGATCGATGCCCACCGTGCCCAGCAGCAGCCCCAGGCAGGCCGCGATGAAGCTCTTGGTAAAGCTGCCGGAGGTCACGCCGCCGATCGTGGCGAAAGCCAGCATGAACAGGGCGAAGTACTCGGCGGGGCCAAAGCGGATCGCCACCGAGACCAGCAGGGGGGCGAACAGCGTCAGCCCGATGGTGGCAATGGTCGCCCCGACGAAGGATGCCACGGCGGAAAGCCCCAGCGCCTCGCCGCCTCGGCCGCTGCGCGCCATCGGGTAGCCGTCGAGGGTCGTCATCATTGCCGGCTCGTCGCCGGGGATGTTGAGCACGATGGAGCTGATACGCCCACCGTACATGCAGCCGTAATAGACGCTGACCAGCAGGATCAGCGCCGCGGTGGGCGCCAGGCCGAAATTGAACGCCAGCGGGATCATCAAGGCCACGCCGTTCACCGGGCCCAGCCCCGGCAAGGCCCCAATCAGGGTACCGACGGTACAGCCGATCAGCGCCAACAGCAGATGCTCGGGCTGCAGCGCCACGGCAAACCCGTGCATGAGGGAATCGAATATTTCCATGGCGGAACGCTACACACTCCAACCGGGAATGTCGGGCAAGGGCATGCCCAGGGCAAACTCGAACAGCACAAAGAGCGCCAGACCCAGCAGCACGCCGTAAGGCAGGGCCTGGCGCCAGCGGGCCCCGAACAGGCGCATCAGCAGCACGGTGGCGACCAGGGTCGCGGGCACGAAGCCCAGCGGCTCGAGCACGGCACCGTAGCAGCCCAGCAACAGCAGCATGCCGAGCTGGCGAACCAGCGCGGCATGCCCCGGCCAGCGTTGATTGATGCCGGGGCGGGCGATCAGATACAGCGCCAGAACGCCCAGCGGCACGCTGACCAGCCGAGGGAAGACCCCCGGCCCCACCGGCTGCAGGAAGCCGGTGACGAAGGTATGGGAATGCCACCAGGCGCCCAGTGCCAACAGCGCCAGCACCGCCCCAGCGATCCGATCGCCGAGGGCGGCATGACTCCCCGAGACGTCATCGCTCACTGGATGACCCCGATCTCCCGGGAAATGGCCTCGACGCTATCGATCGACTCGCGCACGAAGTCACTGAACTCGTCGCCGCCGCGCCACAGCGGCACCAGGCCGTTCTGCGCCGCCACCTCCTTCCACTCGTCGCTCTGGTAGAGGGTATGCAGGGTGTCGACCATGGCGGCGTAATCGTCGTCCGACACCTCGCCGCCGGTATAGAAGCCGCGCCAGTTGTAGCCGGTCACGTCATAGCCCTGCGAGACGGCCGTCGGCAGTTCGTCGAAGGGCTCGGGCAGCGGCTCCTCGGAGAGCACCGCCAGGGCCCGCACGTCGCCGGATTCGATGAAGCCGGCGATCTCACCCAGGTCGGTGGAAACCGCATCCACGTGACCGCCCATCATCTGGGTCACGGCCGGACCGCCGCCGTCGAACTGCACCCAGCGCAGCGCGCCGATGCGATCGCCCGGCAGCCCCGCGGCCTTGGCCAGCATCAGCGCGCGGATATGGTCCCAGCCGCCGGCGCCGCTGGAGCCGGACATCACCACCGAGGTGGGATCCTCGACGATGGTCTCGAGCAGCTGATCGAGGGTCTGGTAGGGGCTGTCGTCATCGACCAGGATCACGCCCACGTCGGTGCCGAGCATTCCCAGCCAGCGCATGGTGTCGGCATCGCCCGGATAGCGCCCCTGAGCGATCTGGGTCATGCCCACGGTGCTGGTGGCCACCATCAGGTTGCTGTCGTCGGCGCGCTTGCCGGCCACGTTGGAGAATGCCACGGCGCCCACGCCACCCGGCATGTTGGTCACCTGGACGTTGCCGTCAACCAGCTCCAGGTCATGCAGCAGCTTGCCCACCGAACGGCAGGTGAAGTCCCATCCACCGCCGGGATCGGCCGGGGCGATGCACTCGTCGATAGGCAGTGCCTGCGCGGGCAGGCTGACCGCCAGACCCATGCCCAGCAGGGCGGAAACACCCAGGCGCGGGATGATCTTCGTGGTATTGATCGGCATGTCGTCGCTCCTTGTTGTTGTCGTTCGTGCCCCCCGAAAAGGGGCTCAGATGATGCCTTTTGCCCGCAGCGTATCGCGTTCGGCATCGGCCAGGCCCAGCTCGGCGAGGATCGCCTCGGTGTGCTCGCCCAACCGGGGCACGGGATGATGTATCGACGCGGGGGCTTCCTGCATCTTCACCGGGAAGCCGGTGGTCGGTACCTTGCCGTCGGCCCCCTGATCGAGCTCCAGGGCCATTTGCTGGGCCAGGACCTGGGGATCCTCGAAGGTCTCGCGCAGGTCGTGAACGCGGCCGCAGGGCACGCCGGCGGCGTTGAAGTGCGCGATCCACTCATCCACGCTGCGCGTCTCGATCGCCCGGTTGAGGATCTCGCGCAGCGCCTCGCGGTTGTCCATGCGCCGCCGGTTGTCCAGGAAGCGTTCGTCCTCCAGCAGCGACAGCATGTCCAGAGCGCCGAGGAAGCGCTCGACCATGATGTCGTTGCTCGGCGCGATGGCCACCTCGCCATCACTGGCCTGGAACAGGCCATAGGGATAAAGCATGGGATGGTCGTTGCCGGTGCGCTTGGGCACCTCGCCGGTGGCGAAGTACTCCGCCGCCAGATACCCCATCATGCCGATCAGGCCGTTGGTCAGGGCGGTCTCGACGATCTCGCCCTGGCCGGTACGCTCGCGGCGCACCAGCGCCGCACTGATGCCGAAGGCCAGGTTCTGGCTGGCGACCATGTCGCTGATCGGCGGCGCGGCACGCATCGGTTCGCCTCCCTCCCGACCGTTCACGCCCATGAAGCCGCTCATCGCCTGGGCGATGAAGTCGTAGGCCGGGCGGTCGCGATACGGGCCGCTGGAGCCGAAGCCGTTGATGCGCCCCACCACCAGGTGCGGAAAACGTTCGCGCAGGGTGGCATCGTCGAGTCCCATCCTGGCCATGACGCCGGGGCGGAAGTTCTCCACCAGCACGTCGGCATCCTCCAGCAGCCGGTTCAGAATCGCCTTACCCTCCTCCTGGCGCAGGTCGAGGGTCAGGGAGCGCTTGTTGCGATTGAACTGGGCGAAGTACCAGCTGAAGCCGTTCACCATGTTGCCCTGGGAGCGCACGATATCGCCGCGCCCGGGAGGCTCGACCTTGATCACCTCGGCCCCGTGGTCGCCGAGCATCTGGGTGCAGAAGGGCCCGGAGATCACCCGGGTCAGATCGATAACGCGAATTCCCTGCAAGGAACCCGTCGTGGGAGACGCAGAATCCGGCATGCTCATCCTCGTGCAGTGGGTACGGCGGAACAGTCGCTGAGCGTCAGTCGCGCTCCGGCCTTGGACACCTGGCCCGGCAGATCGCGCCCCATCAGCCGCGTGGCGACCCTCGCCGCCTCGATCATCCGCGCGAGGTCGATGCCCGAGTCGATGCCCATCTCGTCCAGCAGATAGACCAGATCCTCGCTGGCAATGTTGCCCGACGCCCCGGGCGCGAACGGACAGCCACCGAGCCCGCCGATGGAGCTCTCGTAGCGATCCACTCCCAGGGCAAGCCCCTGCATGACATTGGCCAGCCCGATGCCGCGGGTGTTGTGAAAGTGCAGCGTGGGCAGGACCTCGGGGGCCACCTCGCGCAGATGGCGAATGCGCTCGGTGACCAGCGGCGGCGTAGCCATGCCAGTGGTATCGCCGAGCGACACATGGCGAACGCCGAGGTCGGCAAAACGCCGAGCGATCCGCCCCACGGCGGCCACCTCGAGATCTCCCTCGAAGGGGCAGCCGAAGCTAGTGGCGATCGCCCCGCGCAGTTCGACCCCGCTGCCCTCCAGCAGCCGCGCCACCTCCTCGAACCCCGCCAGGGAAGCGTCCACGCTGCGATTCACGTTCTTGGCGTTATGGGTTTCCGAGGCCGAGACGAACATCACCACCGCATCGATGCCGGCTTCCAGCGCCCGCTCGGCGCCACGCCGATTGGGCACCAGCGCCGACAGATGGACGCCGTCGAGGCCACGCAGTGCGGCCACCAGTTCGCCGGCATCGGCCAGCGCCGGCACGGCCCGGGGGCTGACGAACGACGTGATCTCGAAGGCGTTGACGCCCGCCGCTACCAGGGCGTGGATCAGCTCGAGTTTCTCGGCGGTGGTCAGCACCACCGGCTCGTTCTGCAATCCATCCCGAGGCCCCACCTCGGTCACGCATACCCGGCGAGGCTGACGCTCGGAACCGTCGATAATGGACATGGCAGCGGCCTCCTTTCGGGATACGGCACGTCGATGCGACGTCGGGTCACTATAGGCAGCGCCAGGAGGCGCTCACATTAGCCTTTTGTTGATGAAAGGGCCCCATCATGAGGCGGGCTGGCTTACAGGATCGCGCCATTTTCTTGGGCCGAGGCCGCGCAGGCATTTCGCCGCCTAACAAAAAACCATAGAATCGTCCGCCGCAATCGCGCCGCACAGAAAAAAATTCAGCAAATAACGATATCACCAGCGATGTCATCTGACGCATGACAGCTGCTGCCTCTCGCCCGGCGCGGGCAACAACGCCACAAGCTACTCACAAGGCAGACGTTTCATGACTTCCACCCCCGACGCCTCCGCGTCCCGACGGGATCGCGGCTTCTTCGGCCATCCTCGCCCCCTCGGGCCGCTGTTCTTCACCGAGATGTGGGAACGCTTCTCCTACTACGGCATCCGCCCGATGCTGGTGCTGTTCATCGCCGCCTCGCTGATCGACGGCGGCCTTGGCTTCGACGAGAAGACCGCCGCCGCCATCGTCGGCCTATACGCCGGTGCCATCTATCTCGCCGCCCTGCCCGGCGGCTGGCTGGCCGACAACTGGCTCGGCCAGCGCCGCGCAGTGTGGTACGGCTCGGTGCTGATCGCGCTTGGCCACCTGAGCATCGCACTTTCGGCGCTGCTCGGGGCGCCAGCCTTCTTCGTCGGCCTGATCCTGATCGTGCTCGGCTCGGGGCTGTTCAAGACCTGCATCTCGGTGATGGTAGGCAGCCTCTACGACGAGGGTGACGTGCGCCGCGACGGCGGCTTCGCCATCTTCTACATGGGCATCAACCTCGGCGCCCTGCTGGCTCCGTTGATGAGCGGCATGCTGATGGAGACCTGGGGCTGGCACTGGGGCTTCGGCATCGGCGGGCTCGGCATGCTGGTCGCGCTGTTGATCTTCCGCCTGTGGGCGGTGCCGGCCATGCAGCGCGCCGACATCGAGCGCGGTCGCGCCGCCAGCTGGGACGCCCCGGCCCAGCGCCGCCGGCACGTGGGCGCCTGGGTTACCGGCTTCATGGCCCTGCTCGCTGGCCTGGTGGTGCTGGCCACCACCGGCGTCATCCACATCGACGCCCGTGCCCTCGCCGAGGGCATGACCACGGCGCTGATCGTGGTGGCACTGGGCTTCTACGCCTACCTGATGCTGTTCAGCGGCCTGAACGGCGACGAGCGCGCCCGGGTCACCGTGTGCTTCGTGCTGATCGTCGCCGCCGCCTTCTTCTGGGCGGCCTTCGAGCAGCAGCCCACCTCCTATAACCTGTTTGCCGAGAATTACACCGACCGCGGGCTGTTCGGCTGGGAGATTCCCACCGTCTGGTTCCAGTCCCTGAATCCCATCTTCATCGTCCTGCTCGGGCCGCTGTTCGGTTGGCTATGGCCAGCCCTGGGGAAACGCCGCCTGGAGCCCGGCAGCCCGATGAAGTTCGTGTTCGGCCTGCTGCTTGCCGCCTGCGGCTTCGGCCTGATGGTGCTGGCCGCCCAGCGCGTGCTCAGCGGCACGGGGCTGGTCTCGCCGCTGTGGATCATCGCCAGCATGCTGCTGCTGACCCTTGGCGAGCTGTGCCTGTCGCCGGTGGGGCTATCCACCATGTCCGGCCTGTCGCCGCGGCGCACCCAGGGCCAGCTGATGGGCCTGTGGTTCACCGGCTCGGCACTCGGCAATCTGGTCGCGGGGCTGATCGGCGGCCACGTCAATCCCGAGGAAGTCCAGCAGATGCCGGAACTGTTCGGCCGCTCGGCCATCGCCCTGGTGATCTTCGCCGCGGTGCTGCTGTTGCTCGTCCCGGTGTTCAAGCGCATGCTCGGACACCATCGCATTATCGACCCGGCCGCCGCCCATCGCGCGAACGCCGACGCCACCTACCAGACGGGAGCCTGAGCATGACCGCATCCAGTGCCGACACCGCAAGCCAACGCCTCCAAGCCCTGCGCGAGGCCATGCGCGAACACGCCATCGATGCCTGGTGGCTGCCCTCCTCGGACCCGCACAACTCCGAGTACCTGCCCGAACACTGGGCCGGACGCGCCTGGCTGTCGGGCTTCGACGGTTCGGTGGGCACCCTGGTCATCACCCAGGAGGCCGCCGGGGTATGGGTCGACAGCCGCTACTGGGTCCAGGCCGAGGAACAGCTGGCCGGCAGCGGCATCGAACTGATGAAGCTCATGCCCGGCCAGGCCGATGCGCCGATGCGCTGGCTGGCCGAGCGGCTCGATGAGGGCGCTACGCTCGGCTTCGACGCCGACGTGGTGTCGCTGGCCAATGCGCGCCGCCTCGAGGAGCTACTGACACCGGCGGGCATTCACCTGCGCGGCGACCTGGACCTGCTCGATGCCATCTGGCCCGAGCGCCCGTCGCTGCCCGAGGCGCCGCTCTACGCCCACCCGGCGGCCTACCTCGACGAGAGCCGCGGCGAGCGGCTGGCCCGGGTTCGTGCCGCCATGGCCGAGCACGGCGCCGACTGGCACCCGATCTCGACCCTGGACGACATCGCCTGGCTGACCCAGCTGCGCGGCGCCGACGTCGAGTTCAATCCGGTGTTCCTCGCCCACCTGCTGGTGGGCCGCGACGCCGCCACGCTGTTCGTCGCCCCGGGCAAGCTCGACGATGCCCTGACGGCGGCGCTGGCCGAGGACGGCATCGCCGTGGCGGACTACGCCGACTGGCATCGCCAACTCAATGCGCTTCCGGCCGATGCCTGCGTGCTGATCGACCCGGCCAAGCTGACCCTGGGCACCCGCCAGGCGCTGCCCGAAGGCGCGCACCTGGCCGAGGCCTACCAGCCCAGCACCCTGGCCAAGGGCCGCAAGAGCGACGCCGACCTGGAACACGTCCGCGTGGCCATGGAGGAAGACGGCGCGGCCCTGTGCGAGTTCTTCGCCTGGCTCGAGGCGGCGCTCGAACGCGGCGAAACCGTCACCGAGCTGACCGTGGACGAGGAACTCACCGCCGCCCGCGCCCGTCGCCCCGGCTTCGTCAGCCGCAGCTTCGGCACCATCGCCGCCTATAACGCCAACGGTGCGCTGCCCCACTACCACGCCACGCCGGAGGCCCACGCCACTATAGCGGGCGACGGCCTGCTGCTGATCGACTCCGGCGGCCAGTACCACGGCGGCACCACCGACATCACCCGGGTGGTGCCGGTAGGCGAAATCACCGACGCCCACCGCGAGGACTACACCCGCGTGCTCAAGGGCACCATCGCCCTCTCCCGGGCCCAGTTCCCGCTGGGCATCCCCTCGCCGCACCTGGACGCCATCGCCCGCGCCCCGCTGTGGGCCAGCGGCCGCGACTACGGCCACGGCACCGGCCACGGCGTGGGCTACTTCCTCAACGTCCACGAGGGCCCGCAGGTGATCGCCTGGTACGCGCCGGCAGCGCCGCACACCGCCATGCAGCCGGGGATGATCACCTCCATCGAGCCCGGCGTGTATCGCCCGGGCCAGTGGGGCATCCGCATCGAGAACCTGGCCGCCAACCGCCCCGCCGAGGCCAGCGAGTTCGGCGACTTCCTGCGCTTCGAGACGCTGACCCTGTGCCCCATCGACACCCGCCCCATCGACGTCGCCCTGCTCGATGCCGCCGAGGCCGACTGGCTCGACGCCTACCACGCCGAAGTCCGCAGCCGGCTCGCGCCCAAACTCGAGGGCGATGCCCTGGCCTGGCTCGAGAAGCGCACCCAGCCGCTCGCCCGCGGCTGAGCGGGGCGTAGCGTTACCATTGAGCTAAAGCCAATATAAGAGAGGGGCGCCGACTCGGTCGGCGCCCCTCTTTATTTGGACTCTTCGCACCTTGGCGTGAAGGCCATGGTGGGCTGGGCAGTGGCTTCACGCTGATCTGCGAAGAGCCTTGATTTGGGATCTTCGCACCTTGGCATGAAGACCATGGTGGGAGCGCAGCTCGCTGCGCGACCCGCCGCGTCAGCGGCGGCGACAGCATCCCCCTCGGCGGATACCGCCAGGCGCCTGCGGCGCCCTTCGCGCAATAAATTGCGCTCCTACGAAGATCGTCAGCACCTTGCGCTTCGCTTCTCGCTCCCTCGTTCGTAGCCCGTCGCTCAGTCCTCCGCCATCTCCGGCAGCAGCGTCTTGAGCTTGCGGGTCAGCGTATTGCGCCCCCAACCCAAGAGCTCGGCGGCTTCGCCCTTGCGTCCGCCGGTGTGCTTGAGTGCGGTCTCGATGAGGATCTTCTCGAAGTCCGGCACGGCTTCTTCCAGCAGGTGGGTATGGCCGGCGGCGAGCGCCCGGTCGGCCCAGTCGCGGAAGGCCAGCCGCCAGTCGCCGGCGGCGCCGCCCTCGTCGCCATCACGCAGTTCCGGCGGCAGGTCCTCGACCAGCACCTCACGGCCCGAAGCCATCACCGTCAGCCAGCGGCAGGTATTTTCCAGTTGGCGGACGTTACCCGGCCAGGCCAGCCGCGTCAGGTGCGCCTCGGCCTCCTCGGTCAGCACCTTGGCGTCGGTGGACAGTTCCTTGGCGGCCTCGGCCAGGAAGTGTCGGGCCAGGCGCGGGATGTCCTCGCGCCGGTCGGCGAGCTTCGGCAAGTGGACGCGAATGACGTTGAGACGGTGGAACAGGTCCTCGCGGAAGCGTCCCTCATCGACCAGCCCCTCCAGGTTCTGGTGCGTGGCGGCGATGATCCGCACGTCCACCTTCACCGAGGTGTGGCCGCCCACCCGGTAGAACTCGCCGTCGGCCAGTACCCGCAGCAGCCGGGTCTGGGTCTCGGCGGGCATGTCGCCGATCTCGTCAAGGAACAGGGTGCCACCGTCGGCCTGCTCGAAGCGCCCCTGGCGCTGGGCGGTCGCGCCGGTGAAAGCCCCCTTCTCGTGGCCGAACAGCTCGGATTCGATCAGGTCGCGGGGAATCGCCGCCATGTTCAGGGCGATGAACGGATGACCGGCGCGCGGGCTGTGCTGATGCAAGGCCTGGGCGACCCGCTCCTTGCCGGTGCCGGACTCGCCGTTGATCAGCACCGTGATGTGCGACTGCGACAGCCGACCGATGGCGCGGAACACCTCCTGCATGGCCGGCGCCTCGCCGATAATCTCCGCATCCAGCCCCTCGGGTGCGTGAACCGGGCGCTGGCGCTCGCGGGCATGGGCCACGGCCCGGCGCACCAGCGCCAGCGCCTCATCGACGTCGAACGGCTTGGGCAGGTACTCGAAGGCCCCGCCCTGATAAGAGGCCACCGCGCTGTCGAGGTCCGAGTGGGCGGTCATCACGATCACCGGAAGCTCCGGATGCGTCTCGCGAACCCGGGCCATCAGGTCCAGGCCGTCGATCCCCGGCATGCGAATATCGGTCACCAGCACGTCGGGCGGGCTCTCGAGCAGCCGCTCCAGCACCCGGTCGGCCCGGTCGACGCACTCGACCGCCAGATCGGGCTGTGCCAGGGCGCGCTCCAGCACCCAGCGAATGGCACGATCGTCATCGACGACCATGACGCGTGCGGCTTCAGTCATGGGATGTCTCCAGCGGTATCAGCAATCGGAATTCGGTCTTGCCCGGCCAGGAGTCGCACTCGATCAGCCCTTGATGCTGATGAAGGATCGACTGGGCGATGGACAGCCCCAGGCCGCTGCCCTCGGCACGGCCGGACACCATGGGATAGAACAGCGTCTCCTTGAGCGCGTCGGGGATGCCGGGCCCGTTGTCGAGGATGCTCACCTCGCAGACCAGGCGGTGACGCTCGGCCCCCAGGGTGAACTGGCGACGTGCTCGGGTACGCAGCACCAGGGTCGGCCCCTCGATGCCGGCCTCGGTCATCGCCTCCACGGCATTGCGCGCCACGTTGAGGATGGCCTGGATCAGCTGGGACTCGTCGCCGATCAAATCGGGCAGGCTGGGGTCGTAGTCGCGGGTGATCGCCACCTCGGGATGCTCCACGGCCACCAGCGCGCGTACTCGCTCCAGTACCCTGTGGACGTTGAGCGGCTCATGACGGCTGACCCGATTGGGGCCGAGCATGGAATCCACCAGGTCGCGCAGTCGGTCGACCTCCTCGACGATGATCCGAGTGAACTCGGTGAGCTGGGGGTCTTCCAGGTCCCGCTCCAGCAACTGGGCGGCGCCCCGGATGCCTCCCAGCGGATTCTTGACCTCATGGGCGAGCCCACGGGCCAGCACCTTGATGGTCTCCTGGCGAGTCTGCAGCGCCTCCTCTCGGGAGATGCGTAGCAGCCGGTCGCGGGGCTCCACCTCCAGCAGCAGTTCGTCCGGCGACAGCGGGGTGACGGTGTAGTCCACGGTCTGGACCTCGCCGGTCGGCAGGGTCAGCCGGGCCTCGCGCTGGGTGAACGGATGGAACTCGTCGCGCGCCTTGGCCAGCAGACCGCCGATGTCCTCCTCGGCATCGACCAGCCCCGGCAACGCCAGGCCGGTCACCCGCGCCCGGCTCAGCGCCAGCAGGGCCTCCGCCGCCGGATTCATCCAGCGCAGCCGCAGCTGGCCGTCCAGCAGCAGCACGGCGGTGGTGAGGTGTTCCATGAGGCGTTGATACATTGGTGCATTCCCGGCAACGAAGTGAGCGGTCACCCTCCAGACCATGGCGAAGAGGTCAGTGCAAAGCTCTATGCAAAAGATCATTGCAATAAGCACGCCACTTTGGGGAGGGCCTCATCACGGCGCCCCACGGCGATTCGCCATGGGGAACATGCACCACTTTAGTGCACCACCCTGGTGCACGCACTGTCAGGCAGCGCTCACCGCTCGTAGGGCGCCTCGCGGGGGTGCGTTCGTGCCTTGCCATGCTCCCGCGGGAATTCGTACGGCGAACCGTCTTCCCGCTTCCGGCGCACGCTCTCCTGCGGATGATCGCTGCGCAGGCGTTCGGCATGGCGGAAGGCACGGCCCTCTGCTATGCGCTCGGCATGCTCGAAGGCATCGTGGCGCCCATCGTCACGCACCGACGGTGAATGGCAGGGCCTCGAGGTACCGTCCGGGCACAGCGGCCGAGGCGCCCGGCGAGGGGGCAGCTAATCGGACGGGTTATTGGGGTTACGGGGCAGGTTGACGCTGGCCCGCTGAACATAGAGGGTCACCGGCGAGGTGCGGTGGCGCACCGCACCCGAGGCATCGAGCAGTTCAGCCTGCACCACGTGCTCGCCGCGATGCAGGTTGGACAGCAGGAAGGTGTCGGTATGCATGGCCGACTGGCTGAGCCGACCATCCAGCAACAGGCGGACTTGGTGGTCATCGCGCAGCGCGGGGCGAATGTCCAGCCGCACCTGAACGTTGCCGGCGACGCCGGTCGGCAGGGTCGCCTGCTGCTCGGGAGAAGCGATCGCGAACACGTCGTAGGGCATGAAGGGTTGCATCGACGCGTCTCGCTGGGGCGCTTCCTGCACCACCGGCGCTCGCTTCTCCACTTGCACTGTCCGAGACGGCACCACGGTGACCGGATCGAGCTCTATCGCTTCGCCGCCACGCTGCGGATCGTCGGTGAATACCACATTGCCCTGGGCATCGGTGGTGCGGTAGATGGTCTGGGCGGCGGCCGGCAGGCCGATCGTGAGCCCCAGCAGCACCAACCACATCAGTCCCTTCATCATGCAGCTCCCCCGGAATCGGCGGCGGTCGCCTCGCTATCGGTGGGCATGGCGCCCCCTGACCAGCCTAAACCAAGCGGCCGCGGCAGCGGAATCCGCATTCGCGTCCACCATGAATGCCGTTAGGATATCCTTCCGACATCCAGAGGCGAGGAACATTCGGCATGGAAGCGTGGCACGAGGTTGTCATCCTGACCCTGATGGCGGGCATGGCGATGCCGCTGGGCGGCTGGATCGCCCAGGAGGAGCGCATCGGCCCGAACTGGCTCGAGACCGAGCTGCGCCACGGCATCATCGCCTTCGGCGGCGGCGCGCTGCTCTCGGCAGTGGCCCTGGTGCTGGTCCCCCGCAGCTTCGATGCCCTCGCTCTCGGCCCGGCCGTGGGCTGGTTCCTGGCCGGCGGCCTAGCCTTCATGGGCCTCGACATCGCCCTGAATCGCAGCGGCGCCTCCGCCAGTCAGCTCGCCGCCATGCTCTCCGACTTCATCCCCGAAGCCCTGGCGCTGGGTGCCGCCTTCGCCTACGGCGGCGGCAGCGGCGTGCTGCTGGCCCTGCTGATGGCGCTGCAGAACCTGCCGGAGGGCTTCAACGCCTACCGCGAGCTGCGCGAGAGCACCCACTACTCGGCCCGACGCCTGTTGGCGCTGTTCTTCGCCATGGCCTGGCTGGGCCCGCTGGCCGGGCTGAGCGGCTACTGGTGGCTCGCCGACTACCCCGCCGCGGTGGGCGCGGTCATGCTGTTCGCCGCCGGCGGCATCCTCTACTCGGTGTTCCAGGATCTCGCGCCTCAGGCCCGACTGGAGCGCCACTGGGGCCCACCGCTCGGCGCGGTGCTGGGCTTTGCGCTCGGCATCGCCGGGCATATGTTGCTTGGCTGATGGGGTGAGGGGGGAACGGCGAGAAGCGAGTAGAGCGCGGTGAGATGAAAAAAGGCACGCCCGCGGGCGTGCCTTTTCAAGCCAGGGCGCGGCGCCAGGCGCCGCGCGGCCTCAGCAGCTGTAGTACATGTCGAACTCGACCGGATGCGTGGTCATGCGCAGGCGCTCGACGTCTTCTTCCTTGAGCTCGATGTAGGCGTCGATCATCTCGTCGGTGAACACGCCACCCTCGGTCAGGAAGGCACGGTCTTCGTTCAGTGCCGCCAGGGCCTGGTCCAGACTCTCGGCCACGGTCGGGATGGACTTGCCCTCTTCCGGCGGCAGGTCATAGAGGTTCTTGTCCATGGCATCGCCGGGGTGGATCTTGTTCTTGATGCCATCGATGCCGGCCATCAGCATCGCCGCGAAGCACAGGTACGGGTTGGCGGTCGGGTCGGGGAAACGAGCCTCGACGCGCTTGCCCTTCGGGCTGGCGGTGTACGGGATGCGGATGGAGGCAGAGCGGTTGCGGGCGCTGTAGGCCAGCATCACCGGCGCCTCGAAGCCCGGCACCAGACGCTTGTAAGAGTTGGTAGAAGCGTTGGTGAAGGCGTTCAGGGCACGAGCGTGCTTGATGATGCCACCGATGTAGTACAGCGCCATTTCGGACAGGCCCGCGTACTGGTCGCCGGCGAACTGGTTCTCGCCGTCCTTCCAGAAGGACTGGTGGACGTGCATGCCGGAGCCGTTGTCACCGACCAGCGGCTTGGGCATGAAGGTGGCGGTCTTGCCGTAGGCGTGGGCCACGTTGTGCACCACGTACTTCATTTCCTGAAGCTCGTCGGCCTTCTTCACCAGGGTGTTGAACTTGACGCCGATCTCGTTCTGGCCGGCGTTGGCGACTTCGTGGTGGTGCACCTCGACGGACTGGCCGATGGCCTCGAGGGTGTTGCACATGGCGCCGCGGATGTCGTGGAAGCTGTCGACCGGCGGCACCGGGAAGTAGCCGCCCTTGACGCGCGGACGGTGCGCCAGGTTGCCGCCTTCGACCTGACGGTCGGTGGCCCAGGCGCCTTCCTCGGAGGTGATCTTGTACATGGCGCCTTCGATATCGGCTTTCCAGTGCACCTCGTCGAAGATGAAGAACTCGGGCTCGGGGCCGAAGAAGGCGGTGTCGCCCAGGCCGGTGGACTGAAGGTAGGCCTCGGCGCGCTTGGCGATGGAGCGCGGGTCACGCTCGTAGCCCTGCATGGTGGCCGGCTCGATGATGTCGCAGCGCAGGATCAGGGTGGCGTCTTCGGTGAAGGGGTCGAGGAAGCCGGTGCCGTCCTCCGGGCGCAGGATCATGTCGGACTCGTTGATGCCCTTCCAGCCGGAGATGGAGGAGCCGTCGAACATCTGGCCGTTCTCGAAGAACTCCTCGTCGACGTCGCGAGCCGGAATGGTGACGTGCTGTTCCTTGCCTTTGGTGTCGGTGAAGCGCAGGTCGACCCACTTCACGTCATGTTCTTCGATCAGGGCGAGAGTCTTCTCGGACATGAGGTCCTCCAGGGTAATGGCTGGTTATCGGGTATTCCGCTTATCTCTGTCGCCGGTCGCGGTAGTGTCCAGTCGACGTTGTAGCATGCCGCAGGCATGATGCCCACGCCGCCATGCACGACCATGGCACTGCCCCAAATAATGCAGCCAGCGTGCCAAAATAGCGCCAACCTTCATGCAAAATGGCATAACAACCTGAGATGAAAGAAGAAAAAAAATCGCGCCATGAAGGTGCAAGATCACCGTTTCGCCCCATGCCCTCTCACCGCGCCGCAACGGGCACCAAAAACGCACACAAATGGCGCAAATACTGGCTAAGCGCACCATAAAGGTGCACAGAGTGACTCGCCCTCGCACCTTCCGACGACATTCTGTCACCGCCCGCAGGTCCTTGAATCCATGGGTCGGAGTGCCCAACACCCCGGTTTCCCACCGACAAGGCTGGTAGCGTCAAGGTCCTGACCCTATAATGCCACCCCAATTTTCCCAGCAGGATCCCGTCGTGATCGAGAATCTTCGCAACATTGCCATCATCGCTCACGTCGACCACGGCAAGACCACCCTGGTCGACAAGCTCCTCCAGCAGTCCGGCACCCTGGACCGCAAGGCCGAGGGCCAGGAACGGATCATGGACTCCAACGACCAGGAGAAGGAACGCGGCATCACCATCCTGGCCAAGAACACGGCGATCCGCTGGCAAGCCCCCGACGAGCGCGACTACCACATCAACATCGTCGACACGCCCGGACACGCCGACTTCGGCGGCGAGGTCGAGCGCGTGATGTCGATGGTCGACTCGGTGCTGCTGATGGTCGACGCCGTCGACGGCCCGATGCCGCAGACCCGCTTCGTCACCCAGAAGGCCTTCGACCAGGGCCTCAAGCCGATCGTGGTGGTCAACAAGATCGACCGCCCGGGCGCGCGCCCGGACTGGGTCATCGACCAGATCTTCGATCTGTTCGACAACCTCGGCGCCAGCGACGAGCAGCTCGACTTCCCGATCATCTACTGCTCGGCGCTCAACGGCGTGGCCGGCCCCGAGCCGGACCAGCTGGCCGAGGACATGTCGCCGATGTTCAAGGCCATCGTCGACATCGTCGAGCCGCCCAAGGTCGAGCTGGATGGCCCGTTGCAGATGCAGATCTCGGCGCTGGACTACAACAGCTATGTCGGCGTCATCGGCCTGGGCCGCATCACCCGCGGCAACGTCAAGCCGAACCAGCAGGTCACCGTCGTCTCCAAGGAAGGCAACACCCGTCGCGGCAAGATCGGCCAGGTGATGACCCACCTGGGTCTTGAGCGGGTTCAGACCGAAGAAGCCACCGCCGGCGACATCATCTGCATCACCGGCATCGAGGACCTGGCGATCTCCGACACGCTGTGCGACCC
Organism: Halomonas sp. B23F22_20; assembly: GCF_043496985.1. Classification (NCBI taxonomy): domain Bacteria; kingdom Pseudomonadati; phylum Pseudomonadota; class Gammaproteobacteria; order Oceanospirillales; family Halomonadaceae; genus Halomonas; species Halomonas sp. B23F22_20. The sequence goes on along the minus strand of NZ_JBIEKH010000019.1, from coordinate 40,717 downwards.
GGCCGCCGTCGAGGCGCTGCCGGCACTGACCGTGGACGAGCCCACCGTGTCGATGACCTTCCAGGTCAACGACTCGCCGTTCGCCGGCAAGGACGGCAAGTTCGTCACCAGCCGCAACATCAAGGATCGCCTCGAGCAGGAGCTGATCCACAACGTCGCGCTGCGCGTCGAGCAGGGCGAGAGCCCCGAGAAGTTCATCGTCTCCGGCCGCGGCGAACTGCACCTCTCGGTGCTGATCGAGAGCATGCGTCGTGAAGGCTTCGAGCTGGCCGTGGGCCGCCCCGAGGTCATCATCCGCGAGATCGACGGCGTGTCCCAGGAGCCCTACGAAGAAGTCATCATCGACTGCGAGGAGCAGCACCAGGGCGCCATCATGGAAGAGCTCGGCTACCGCAAGGGCGAGCTCAAGAACATGAACCCCGACGGCAAGGGCCGGGTACGCCTCGACTTCATCATCCCGGCGCGCGGGCTGATCGGCTTCCGCGGCCAGTTCCTGACCCTGACCTCCGGCACCGGCATCCTGACCAGCCGCTTCGACCACTACGGCCCGCTCAAGCCGGACGCCTCGGTCGAGCGCCGCAACGGCGTGCTGGTCTCCATGGTCTCCGGCAAGGCCCTGGCCTACGCGCTGTTCGCCCTGCAGGACCGCGGCAAGCTGATCATCGAGCACGGCACCGAGGTCTACGAAGGCATGCTGATCGGCATCAACAGCCGCGCCGAGGACATGGTGGTCAACCCCACCAAGGCCAAGAAGCTCGACAACATGCGCGCCTCGGGCAACGACGAGAACCTGGTGCTCACCCCGCCGGTTCGCTTCACCCTGGAGCAGGCCATCGAGTTCCTCGATGACGACGAGCTGGTGGAAATCACGCCCAACCACATCCGCCTGCGCAAGAAGCTGCTCGCCGAGAACGAGCGCAAGCGCGCCAAGAAGAAGTAAGCGCGCGCGTGATATTGACCCGGCAAGCTTTCATGTCGGGTTGATCGTGGCACAGGGAGCCACCGCCGGCTGTCAGGCCGGCGCGAGCCCGCGCCATACCAGAAGAGCCCGCCCACCGGCGGGCTCTTTGCGTCGAGGCCAAGCGCCTGCTGCGTTGATAGCCCCCGCCCGCCGTCGAAGGCTATGCTGAAGCCTCCATCTTTCTCCATGGAGGTGAGTTCGATGCACAAGCACGTTGAATGGGACGACCCCGGCAGTGCCAGCGTGGAACGCTATTACGCCGACCATCCCCAGGACTATCCGGAGCCCCATGAGGGCAGCATCGTCAGCGCGCGCTTCCACGGCTTCACCGTGCGCGTGAAGGTCGCGGCCCGAGTCGAGGACACCAGCATCGGCGAGGTGGTCGCGCTGATCGCCGCCGACAACGGCCGCCGCCAGCATAGCGTCGACGACGTGACCCTGGGCGACACCGTGCGGCTGCCCGACGCCATGCGCGCCATGGAGCCGCGGCATCCCGAGGCGGACGAAGACGAGCGGGACTGAGACGGGGCGCGGATTACCATCCGCGCCGCCAACGGCCCCTAAACGCAAGTCGACTAGTCAAGGGCCCCGGGTCTATCGCAAAGTTGATGGCCACAGAGCTGGTCATCCCAGCGCAGGACATCGCGGCCCACTCTTCAATGACCCACAAGGTCATGACACGAGGCCGACACGCAATTGCGGACACCCGATGAGCACGCACAACGTCTGGACGCACAAGGGGACTTTCCTGCTCGCCGCGGTCGGCTCGGCGGTGGGGCTCGGCAACCTGTGGCGCTTCCCCTACCTGGCCGGTGAAAACGGCGGCGGCGCCTTCCTGCTGATCTATGCCTTGACCATCTTCGCGGTCGGCATTCCGATCCTGATCGCCGAAACCATGCTCGGCCGCAACAGCCGCCGCAGCCCGATCATGGGCATGCGCTTTCTGACCCGCACCCACAAGACCTCTCGGGCCTGGGAGTCGATCGGCTGGCTGGGCGCCGTGTCGGCCTTCATCATCCTCAGCTTCTATTCGGTGATCGCCGGCTGGGCGATCCACTACACCGGCCGTATGCTCACCGGTTCGCTGCAGGGCGCCGACGCGACCACCGTGGCCGCGGGATTCGACACCCTGCTGGCCTCGCCGGCGCTGCTGACCCTCTATCACACCCTGTTCATCGCCGCCTCGGCGCTGGTGGTCGGGCTCGGCGTTCACCGTGGCATCGAGAACAGCCTGCGTATCCTGATGCCGGCATTGTTCGTGATTCTGATGGTGGTACTGGCCTATGCCGCGATGATCGGCGACCTGAGCGTCGCCGCAGACTTCCTGTTCACCTTCGACGTCGCCAACCTCAGCCTCGAGGGCTGGCTGGCGGCCATGGGCCAGTCGTTCTTCACCCTGAGCCTCGGCATGGGTGCCATCATGGCCTATGGCGCCTACATGTCCGGCGAGGCCTCGCTGACCCGCACCGCCTTCACCATCGCCATCGTCGACACCGCCGTGGCGCTGATCGCCGGCCTGGCGATCTTCGCGCTGGTGTTCGGTGCAGGGCTGGATCCCGCCGAGGGCCCCGGGCTGATGTTCGTCACCCTGCCGCTGGCCTTCGCCGAGATGCCCGGCGGCGCCCTGCTCGGCGCCATTTTCTTCATCCTGGTGCTGGGCGCCGCGCTGAGCTCGGCGATCTCGCTGATCGAGCCGGTGGCCGCCTACCTGGTCGAACGCTTCGATCTCAGCCGCCCCCAGGCGGTCTCCGCCATGGTCATCGCCAGCTGGGCGCTGGGCCTGCTCACCGTGTTCAGCTTCAATCGCTGGGCCCAGGCCTCGATCTTCCACGCCCTCTTCGGGCGCAGCGCCTTCAGCCTGCTCGAACTGCTCACCAATATCTTCATGCCGCTCGGCGGCCTGCTGATCTCGCTGTTTGCCGGCTGGGCCCTCACCCATGGCGAAGTGACCAAGGAGATGCGCACCGGCGAAACTTGGTTCCGCGTATGGCGCCTGCTGGTGCGCTTCGTGGCCCCGGCCGCCGTGGCCTTCGTGTTCCTGCGCACCATTCCCCAGGTGCAGGGCTACTGGATCCCCACCATCGGCGCCGTGGTGATCGTCGGCGCCTTCGCCGCCGGTCGCAGTTTCCTGGCGGAGCGCCATGCCTCATGAGCCATTGCGCGGTCTCACAACAATGAACAATCCATCACAGGTGTGACATGTCAGCCATCATCGACGTTCGACACGTCAACAAGGCCTTCGGTGGCCTCAAGGTCATCAACGACTGCTCCCTGCAGGTCGAGGAGGGCTCGATCACCGGCCTGATCGGCCCCAACGGCGCCGGCAAGTCGACGCTGTTCAACATCATCGCCGGCGCCCTACCCCTGGACACCGGACAGATCCTGTTCGACGGCGAGGACATCACCAACCGTCCCGCCGACCAGCTGTTCCACAAGGGGCTGCTGCGCACCTTCCAGATCGCCCACGAGTTCTCGAACCTGACGGCGCTGGAGAACCTGATGATGGTGCCGCCCAAGCAGGCCGGCGAGAACCTGTTCGCCACCTGGCTAAAGCCGGGCGAGGTGCGTCGGGAAGAAGCCGAGGTGCGGCGCCGGGCGCTGGAGGTGATCGACTTCGTCGGCCTGCATCACGTGCGCAACGAGCTCGCCGGCAACCTCTCCGGCGGCCAGAAGAAGCTGCTGGAGCTCGGCCGCACCATGATGACCGACGCCAAGGTGGTGCTGCTCGACGAGATCGCCGCCGGGGTCAACCGCACCCTGCTCGGCGACCTGGTCGGCAACATCGAACGCCTCAACCGCGAGATGGGCTACACCTTCCTGGTCATCGAGCACGACATGGACATGATCGCGCGGCTCTGCGACCCGGTCATCGTGCTCGCCCAGGGCAGCGTGATGGTCGAAGGCACCATCGAGGAGATCCAGAACAATCCCGAGGTCATCGAGGCCTACTTTGGCTCACCGGCGGCCTGAGCACCACAACAACGACGGGGCGGCCGGATCCCGCCCAATAACGACAACGCAGAGAACCCTCTATGCCACTACTCGACGCACGCGACGTGCATGGCGGCTACGGCGGCATGAACATCCTCAACGGGGTGAACATGTCCATCGAGGCCGACGAGATCGGCGTCATCGTCGGCCCCAACGGTGCCGGCAAGTCGACCATGCTCAAGGCCGTATTCGGCCTGCTCCATGTCAGCCAGGGCGAGATCCTGCTGCGCGGCGAACCCATCCATAACCTGCCGCCCAACAAGCTCGTCCAGAAGGGCATGGGCTTCGTGCCGCAGGAATACAACGTCTTCCCGAGCCTGACGGTGAAGGAAAACCTGCAGATGGGCGCCTACCTCAAGCCCGGCAACGTCAAACGCATGCTGTCGCGGATCTACGAGTTCTTCCCACCGCTCTACGACAAGCGCCACCAGCCCGCCGGCGAGCTTTCCGGCGGCCAGCGCCAGATGGTCGCCATGGGCCGGGCGCTGATGGCCGAACCCGAGGTACTGCTGCTCGACGAACCCACCGCCGGGCTCTCTCCGCTGTACATGAACGAGATCTTCGAACGAGTGAAGGAGGTCAACGCCGCCGGCGTCGGCATCCTGATGGTCGAGCAGAACGCCAAGCAGGCGCTGGCCATCGCCGACAAAGGCTTCGTGCTGGCCGCCGGCCAGAACCGCTTCACCGACACCGGCGCGGCCCTGTTGGCCGACCCGGAGGTCGCCAAGAGCTTCCTGGGCGGCTGAGCCCGCCTCGACGGCACATCGGAGAGATCCCGTGAACGAACTCGTCTTCTTCATCAACAACGTGGTGATCGCCGGCAGCGTGGCCGGCTCGATCTACGCCATCGGCGCGGTGGGCGTGACGCTGATCTTCAGCATCATGCGCTTCGCCCATTTCGCCCACGGCGACATGATGACCTTCGGCGCCTTCATGGTGCTGCTGCTGACTACCCTCTTCCCGCAGGCCGGCGCAGCCATCGGCATTCCCACGCCGCTGATCATGCTGCCGTTTGCCATGGCGCTGACCGCGGTGCTGGCGGTAGGCATCGACCGCGCCTTCTACAAGCCGCTGCGCGCCCACGGCGTCAAGCCGATCGTCATGGTCATCGCCTCGCTGGGCGTGACCCTGATGCTGCAGGGGCTGATCCGGCTGTTCGCCGGCACCGGCGGCGAGAGCCTCTACGTCGACGACCGCAAGGAAATCTTCCGCATTCCGCTGCCCATCGAGGGCGTGCGAGTGCCGGTGGTGATCACCGAGCCCCAGATCTACCTGTTCGCGCTGACGCTGATCAGCGTGGTGGCGCTGCACTTCTTCCTGTCGCGCTCGCGGCTGGGCAAGGCCATGCGCGCCATGTCCGACAACCCCGCGCTGGCCCAGGCCTCGGGCATCAACACCAACACCATCGTCGCCGTGACCTGGGTGATCGCCGGCGGCCTGGCCGCCATCGCCGGCACCCTGCTGTCGCTGGACGTGACCTTCAAGCCCGACCTGAGCTTCTTCCTGCTGCTGCCGATCTTCGCCGCAGCCATCGTCGGCGGCGTGGGCCATCCCTACGGCGCCATCGCCGGCGGCTTCGTGGTCGGCTTCGCCGAGACGCTGGCGGTGTTCAACTGGGGCATCCTGCTCAGGCCCTTCCGCGACAGCCTGCCGGAGTGGCTGGCCCAGGCGGGCAACCTGGCCTTCGTCGGCACCGAATACAAGATCGTGGTGCCCTTCTTCATCCTCGTCGCCATCCTGGTGTGGCGCCCCACCGGCATCTTCAAGGGCAAGGTGATCTGATGAGCACGACACGCACCGATACCGTCGCCGCACCGCGCCGTTTCCCGCTGCGCGAGGTCATTCTCTTCGTGGTCCTGCTGGCCGCCGTGCTGGGCGTCTACGGCATGATGGGGTCCGCCTACAGCACCCGCATGCTCGTCGAGGCCTCCTGCTACGCCATCCTGGCCCTGGGCCTGACCATCCAGTGGGGCTATGCCGGGCAGTTCAACGCCGGGGTCATGGGCTTCGTGGCGCTGGGCGGCTTCTGCGCCATGTTCTTCAGTGTCCCGGTCAACGACGCCTTCTGGGACTCTTCACTGCCCGGCGAGCTGGGCGTGGTGCTGGCCTATATCGTCGGCGCCGCGGTCGTGGTGTTCGGCGCCTCACGGCTGGACCGCCTCGGCGTGCCGAAGAAGCTGCGCACCGTCATCACCGTGGTGCTGGCCGTGGTGCTCTACCTGGTGGTGATCAGCGCCTTCCGCGGCGTCGCCGACCAGATCGAGTCCCAGGCCGGCTTCATCGGCGGCCTGGGCCTGCCCGCCTGGGTCGGCTGGATCGTCGGCGGCGCGCTGGCCGGCGGCGTGGGCTACTTCATCGGCCATATCTGCCTGGGCCTGCGCAGCGACTACCTGGCCATCGCCACCATCGGCATCGCCGAGATCATCAAGGCGTTCCTCAAGAACTCCGACTGGCTGACCCGCGGCACCGCCACGGTATCGCCGCTCCCCTGGCCGGTGCCCGGGCCCGCCGAGGTCGGCTTCACCCTGGCTCGCGCCATGTACCTGTCGGTGACGGCGGTGATGATCGCGGCGATCTTCTTCCTGCTGCATCGCGCCTATCACGCTCCCTGGGGGCGGATGATCCGCGCCATCCGCGACAACGAGATCTCCTCGGCGGCCATGGGCAAGGACATCAACAAGCGCCGCCTGGAAATCTTCGTGCTGGGCTGCATCCTGATGGGCATCGGCGGCGCCGTGCTGGCGAGCTTCAACAGCCTGTTCGATCCCCAGGGCTACCTGCCACTCAACCACACCTTCCTGGTGCTGGTGATGGTCATCCTCGGCGGCCCCGGCAACAACCTGGGCACCATCTTCGGCGCCGTGGCGGTCTACATCATCTGGCTGATGTCCGAACCGCTGGCGCTGTTCCTGATGGAGCTGGCCGTGCACTTCGGCGAAAGCACCTTCGGCTGGGACGCCCCGGCCAGCATGGACAGCCGCGCGCTGCAGGCCAGGGTGTTCGTGATCGGCCTACTGATCACCCTGGTGCTGCGCTTCGCACCCAAGGGGCTCTTGCCCGAGAAGACCAAGCACGTGGATTGAAACCTCGTGCGGCTCCCTTCCAGCCCCGGCGTCGTCCGGGGCTTTTTGGTGAGTGGTGCAGCATGTTGCCTCGCGCCTACGCCCTGATCGACGACGGCACCGGGGCCCCCTGTGGGAGCGCAGCTCGCTGCGCGAAAGGCGCCGCAGGCGCCCCCGGCTCAGAAGTATGAGAATGCCGCCGCTGGCGCAGCGGATCGCCGAGGCGTCGGACCGGCTCTGAAGAGCACTCCTACGAAGCCGCCCTCAGTGGATCCGCGCCACCGCGCAGGTCTTCGTGGGAGCGCAGCTTGCTGCGCGAAAGGCGCCGCAGGCGCCCCCGGCTCAGGAGTATGAGAATGCCGCCGCTGGCGCAGCGGATCGCCGAGGCGTCGGACCGGCTCTAAAGAGCACGCATAAAGGGCTTCGCGGGACTCGCCCCTCACCCGACACAAAAAGCCCCCGGCGGTTACCCGCCAGGGGCTTTGGCACTTCTGGAGGCGAGGGGCTTATTCCTCGTCGGCGTCGACGTAGCCCTGGATGGTGAAGGTGCCGTCCTCGACCAGCATTTCCTGAACCACGCCCGGCACGTCGCCGTTCTCGTCGAACTCGTGGGTGCCGGAAGCGCCTTCGTAGTTGATCTCGGTGCCAGCGGCGATCAGCTCCTTGGCCTTCTCCCATTCGCCGGGCAGGACCACCTCGCCAGGGGCGGTGGCCACGCTGCGCAGCGCCTCGCTCAGGCCCTCACGCTCGGCGTTACCATTCTGCTCGATGGCCAGGCCGAGCAGGAAGGCGGCATCGTAGGCCTGGGCGGCGAACACCGCACTGGGGTCGATGCCGGCGGCCTGGGCCTGCTGGTTGAACATCGCGGTCCCCGGCAGCTCCGGGCTGCCCGGGCGAGTGGCGATCATGCCGTTGAGCACGTCGGCGCCGATGGCCTCGACCAGGCTGTCGCCGACCATGCCGTCGCCGCCCACGTACTGGCTGAACATGCCGCTCTCGTAGGCCTGGCGCAGCACGGTCTGGCCGGAGGTGTCGGCATAGGCCAATACCACCAGCGTCTGGGCGCCGGTGGCGGCCAGAGTGCCCAGCTCGGAGCGGTAGTCGGCGCGGTTATCCTCGTGGGCCAAGTTATCCAGCACGCTGCCGCCGCCGCTCTCGTAGCCCGCCACGAAGGCATCTGCCAGCCCTTGGCCGTAGTCGTTGTTGACGTAGGTCACCGCCACTTCCTGGATGCCCTTGTCAAGCAGCAGCTTGGCCAGCATCTGGCCCTGGAAGGCATCTGAGGGCACGGTGCGGAACACCAGGTCGTTGTCGTCCAGGTCGGTGACCGCCGGGGCCGTGGAGGCCGGAGAGACCATGGTCACGCCGCCGGGAATGGCGGCATTGTTGGCCGCGGCGATGGTCGCCCCGGTACACAGGGCACCGACGATGGCCGTGACCTGCTCGGTGTTGACCATGCGGTCGGCCGCGTTGGAGGCTGCCGAGGCGTCGGAGCAGGTGGTATCGCCGGTGGGCATGACGATGTCCTGGCCGTCCAGCACACCGCCCTGCTCGTTGATCTGCTGCACCGCCAGGTTGGCGCCGTCGAAGATCGGCGGGGTCAGGCTTTCGATGCCGCCGGTGAAACCGCCGAGAAAGCCGACCTTGACCTCGGCCTGGGCCATGCCGGAGAGGGCCAGGGTGGTCGCAGCCACCGCCGTCGCTAGAACGCGTTTCTTCATGGTTGTTGGTCTCGCTCTGGTTGCTCGGAACATCCGCTGCGCGAATTACACCTCTCCAATCTGGAAGGCCCCCGCCCAAAACACAACCCCTGCCTGCCAACGCTGGCCGCCGGGAAGCGGCCTGCAACATCTTGATTGGCAACCGCCAATTCTGGCGCATCAGCGATCGAACGAGCGCTTCAACGCTGATCCCGACGGCCGCCTATACTGAGGAGCCTGAACGCCAACCGTAGAGGCCATCATGATGCGACCGCTGACGTTTCTCACCCTCGCCGCCGTGGCAAGCGCCGCCCAGGCTGAAGGCCGCGACGTCGACTACCAGGTAGGCGAAGAGCCTTTCACCGGATACTTCGCGCCCGCCGCCGACGAGGCGAGAGGCACGGTGCTGATCATCCACGACTGGGATGGCCTCACCGACTACGAGCGCCGGCGCGCCGAGATGCTCGCCGAACAGGGCTACGACGCCTTCGCCGTCGACCTATACGGCCGCGGCAATCGCCCGGCGGAGACGGCGGCGCGCAAGGCCGAGACGGCTCGCCTCTACGATGACCGCAAACGCATGCGCGCGCTGACTCTGGGCGGCCTGGCCGAGGCCCGTGCCCAGGGCGCGGCGACACCCACCGTGGTGATGGGCTACTGCTTCGGCGGCGCCGTGGTGCTCGAACTGGCCCGCAGCGGCGTGGCCGAGAACGTAAACGGCTACGCCACCTTCCACGGTGGCCTGGCCACGCCCGAGGACCAGGGCTACGGGCCGGACACCGCGCCGATCCTGGTCGCCCACGGCGGCGCCGACGAGGCCATCCCCATGGAGGACGTGGTGGCGCTGTCGCGACAGCTCGAGGATGCCGGCGTCGACTACGAGATCGACATCTACTCCGGCGCCCCCCACGCCTTCACCGTCTTCGACTCCGACCGCTACCAGGCGCAGGCCGACGAGAAGTCCTGGAGCGGGTTACTCGCGTTCCTGGACGAGGTGTTATAGCGCCGTCGAAGGAGGCGCATTTTCGGAAGTTTCCCGCGTCTCCTTTCTGTAGAATCGCCGCCCGGCATTGATTATTGCTGCCAAAAGGCGAAATCACAGAAAGGAGTCACCCTTGTCTCATTCCACCACCACCGCCGGCGAGAGCCGCTGGCGGCGTATCCCCCTGTGGCAGAAGATCCTCGCCGGCCTAGCGCTCGGCGTACTGGCCGGCGCCCTGCTCGGCGAAGACGCCAGCCTCTTCAAGCCGCTCGGTGACATCTTCATCAACGCCATCAAGATGCTGATCGTGCCGCTGGTGTTCTCCACCCTGGTGGTCGGCATCACCGCCATGCGCGACCCGCAGAAGATGGGCCGCATCGGCGCCCGCACCATCGCGCTCTACCTGGTGACCACGGCCTTCGCCATCGCCATCGGTCTGCTCGCCTCCTGGCTGTTCCAGCCCGGCGTGGGCCTGGACATGAGCTTCGAGTCCGGCGTCGAGGCCAAGGAAGCGCCGGGCCTGACCGAGATCCTGGTCGGCCTGGTGCCCCAGAACCCCATCGACGCCCTGGCCAGCGGCAATATCCTGCAGATCATCGTGTTCGCCATCGGGCTCGGCATCTCGCTGACCCTGATCGGCGACAAGGGCGAGCCGGTGGTGAAGGTCTTCGAGAGCTTCGCCGAGGCCATGGTCAAGCTGACCAACATCGTCATGGCCTTCGCGCCGATCGGCGTGTTCGGGCTGATCGCCCACGTGGCGGGCAGCTACGGCCTCGAGGTGCTGCTGCCGCTGGCCAAGGTGATCGGCGTGGCCTACCTGGCAAGCGCCCTGCACGTGGTGCTGGTCTACTCCGGCCTGCTGGCCCTGCTCGGCCGCCTGAACCCGCTGCGCTACCTGCAGGGCATCCTCGACGCCCTGGTGGTGGCCTACTCCTCAGCGTCGTCTTCCGGCACCCTGCCGATCTCGCTGCGCTGCGCCAAGAACAACCTCGGCGTCTCCGAGGGCGTGGCCGGCTTCGTGCTGCCGGTGGGTGCCACCATCAACATGGACGGCACCGCCATCTATCAGGGCGTGGTCGCGGTATTCATCGCCCAGCTGGTCGGCGTCGACCTGAGCCTGATGGACTACGGCATGATCATCGTCACCGGCACCCTGGCCTCGATCGGCACCGCCGGTGTGCCGGGCGCGGGGCTGGTGATGCTGTCCATCGTCATGGCCCAGATCGGCCTGCCGCTGGAAGCCATTGCGGTGATCGCCGGCATCGACCGCATCCTCGACATGGCCCGCACCAGCGTCAACGTGGCCGGCGACCTGATGGTCACCACCCTGGTCGGCAAGAGCGAAGGCGAGCTGGACGAAGCGGTCTACAACGCGCCCCGCAAGAGCTGATGGCGCGCCGAACGGGCACCCTCGCCCGTTCGGCGCATGCTAAAGTGACCTCAGGATGCCCCGCATCGGAGGTCACCATGCAGCTCAGCGTTTTCTCCGGCTCCCGAAGCGAGCTCGGCGAGGCCCATGGCCGCGCCCACGCCACCCTGATCACCCACAGCCTCGAGGTCTACGACCGGCTGTTCCACGACTTCGTCGGCATCGGCTGGGCCGAGGCCCGGCGCACCGCCGAGCGCTTCCTGCCGATGATCGAGCGCGGCTTCCCCGAGATCCTCGACGAGATGGCCGGCATCGCGCGCGGCGCCGGCCTCGAGCTCGAGGACATCCTCACCCTCAACTGCCGCAGCGAGATCTCGCTGACCCAGGCCAGCGGCGGCTGCACCGCCTTCTCGGTGAATCGTGACGGCACCCAGTGGCTGGCCCAGAACTGGGACTGGCGCAGCGACCAGCTGCACAACGTGGTGGCCCTGGAGCTGCACCCCGAGGGCGCCCCGGCGCTGGTCAGCATCGGCGAGGCCGGCATGGTGGCCAAGATCGGCATGAACGCGCGCGGCGTGGGCGTGTGCCTCAACGCCATCCGCTCGCGGACCTGCGGCGAGGGGCTGCCGATCCACGTGGCGCTGCGCAAGATTCTCGAGGCGGAGGACGTCGACCAGGCGATCCGCGTGGCCAGCCACGACCGGGTCTGCTCCCCCGCCCACTTCCTGATCGCCGGTGGCGACGGCCGGGCCACCGGCTTCGAGGTGCACCCCGGCCTGCCCGGCGTGCTGGAGCCACGCGGCGGCGCGGTCACCCACACCAACCACCTCTACGCCGAGACCGCCACCTGCCAGGTGGAGGACTTCCCCCGCCCGGATTCCCGGCTGCGGCTGGCGCGCATCGACCGCCTGCTGCACGACCGGCTGCCGCTGGGCGCGACCATCGACGCCGCGCGGCTGTTCGAGATCCTCTCCGACCACGACAACGCTCCGTTCTCGATCTGCCGCCACTTCAATCCCGACCAGCCGGCGGAGGAGCGCATGGAGACGCTGTTCGCAGTGGTCATGGACCTCACCGCCCGGCGCCTCACACTGCGCCACGGCAAGCCCTGCGAGAGCGAGGACACCCTGGAGGTGCGGCTCGACGCCGGCTGAGCGCGGCAGGCCACCCGTCAGCGATGTCGCCAGGCGCCTAACCGAGGCGCCTCATCCAACTCCCCCTTGAGATAGCGCTCGGTGGTACGCAGGAAACTCCGCAGATGCTCGGCGATGGCCTCATCGCGGCGCAGCTCGGCCAGGTCCGGATCCTCGTCGCCGGATGCCACGCACGGCTCCCAGGCCATGCGCACCGAGCACGCGCTGACGTCGCAGATCTGCAGGGTCGGGGTGGCGCCACGAGACGCCGCCTGGATGTGATAAGCCATGTCACCCTCCCGATAGGCACAATTGATGATAACGATTATCAATTGCAAATATCGGCAATACCGGCCGAACTGTCAAGTTGGCATCGCCCCGTCACGCGACGGTCACCATGGGTTCACACGGCTGCCAAGCCGTCGTCATGCCCCGCCAGCATCATCTTGGGCAACCCAAGCCCAGAGGAAGGAATCCATCATGCGCATGACGCGACGCGGCATACTCAAGTTCGGCCTGGCCGGCGCCACCACCCTTGGCACCGGCCTTGTCGCCCCCTCCATCGTGCTGGCCGAAGGCCGGCGCCCGGTCATCGACGGCGGCGTGATGAGCGGCGACATGCTCGCCGACCGCGCCATGCTGTGGTCGCGGGTCGACCGTCCGGCGCGGATGATGATCGAGCTCGCCGACAACCCCGAGTTCCGCGCCGCCCGCCATCTGGTTGGCCCCGAGGCGCTGCCGGCCGGCGGCCTCACCGCCAAGCTGGATGCCACCGGGCTCGGCGGCATGGACGAGGTCCACTACCGCGTGCGCTTCGCCGCCCTGGGCGATCATCGCGCGCTCAGCGAACCGGTCACCGGCCGGCTGCGCCTGCCCCCGCAAATCCGGCGCAACGTGCGCTTCGTGTGGTCCGGCGACACCGCCGGCCAGGGCTGGGGCATCGACGAAGCGCGCGGCGGCATGACCACCTACGCCACCATGCTCGACCAGCGCCCCGACTTCTTCATCCACTCCGGCGACACCGTCTACGCCGACGGCCCGCTCAAGGAGAGTGTCGAGCTCGCCGACGGCACGCTGTGGCGCAACCGGATGACGCCGGAGAAGCTGAAGGTGGCCGAGACCCTGCAGGAGTTCCGCGGCCAGCACGCCTACAACCTGCTGGACGCCAACGTGCGCCGCCTCAACGCCGAGGTGCCGATGCTGGCCCAGTGGGACGACCACGAGACCACCAACAACTGGTATCCCGGCGAGCTGCTGGAAGACGACCGCTACACCGAGAAGAACGCCTCGCTGCTCGCCGCTCGCGGCCGCCGGGCCTTCCTGGAGTACACGCCGCTGCGCCAGCGCCCGGAGGCACCCGGGCGCATCCATCGCCGCTTTCCCTACGGGCCCGGCCTGGAAGTGTTCATGCTCGACATGCGCACCTTCCGCGCCGCCAACGACCGCAACCGCCAGGCCAACGGCGCCGACCTGCTCGGCGCCGAGCAGCTGCGCTGGCTGCTGAATGCGCTGCGCGACTCCACGGCCACCTGGAAGGTCATCGCCTCCGACATGCCGATCGGCCTGGTGGTACGCGACGGCGAGCGCTTCGAGGCCGTGGCCAACGACGAGGGCGGCCAGCCGCTGGGCCGCGAGCAAGAGATCGCCCGGCTGCTCAAGGCGATCCGCGACGAGGCGATCCACAACGTGGTGTGGCTCACCGCCGACGTGCACTACACGGCGGCCCATCACTACTCGCCGGAGCGCGCGAGCTTCAAGGACTTCGCGCCGTTCTGGGAGTTCGTCAGCGGCCCGCTGCACGCCGGCACCTTCGGCCCCGGCGAGCTGGATGCCACCTTCGGCCCCGAGGTGGTGTTCCAGAAGGCACCGCCAGAAGGACAGGCCAACCTGCCGCCCTCCGACGGCTATCAGTTCTTCGGCCAGGTCGACCTGGACGGCGAGAGCGAGACGCTGACCGTGACCCTCAAGGACTCATCGGGCCAGTCGCTGCATCGCCAGGTGCTGGAGCCCCAACGGGCCTGATCCTTGCACCGCCGGCCGGCGTTCATGCGCCTGGCCGGCGGCGCGCGCTCCGCTCATCCCGCCAGCGCTTCCTCCACCAGGCGCCGCGCCTCGTCGCTCATCGGCAGCCCCAGGGCTAGCTCGTGGGCCTGGGGCGACATCTTCTTCCAGGTCTTCTGGACGATGCGGATCAGATGATCGTGGTCGACCTGCTTGGAGAAATCGGCGAAGTAGTTCTCCAGGAACACCAGGCAGGCGCAGTCCTCCACCGCCTGGGTGCCCTCGTCGCGGCCCAGGCCCTGCTTGCGGATCATCGCCGCCACCCGCTCGGCGTCGTCCTCCGCGTAGCCAGCCTCGCGCATCGCCCGGGCCGCCGTCTCGCCGGCGCGTTTGCCCTGGTCACGCCGCCAGGTGAGGTAGCCCACCCGGCCCTCCGGATAGTCGCCGCGCGGCACCTGCCAGCGCTGCAGATGCTGGTTGTGCACCGCCAGGCGCACCAGCTCGCCAGGCGCCTCGTCGAGCGCCTCCAGCCAGGCGCTCATTCGCCCCGCATGCCATAGTTCCAGGGGCAGCGTCTCCCCGGCCACCTCTACCCGGCGCGGATCTTCCGCATGCAGGGCATCCAGGGCGGCGAGCGCCTGTTCATAGGGGGTCGTCGTGCTCACGGGGTGTCTCCTCTTGGTCTCGGTGCTGTCACCCTGCCATGTAAGCATGTCGAAGCGCCGCTGACAGCCATGCGCTCTCGAACGAGCGTTTGCCAGCCGGCGACAGGGACGTTACGTTATTGCACGACCATTCAATAAAGGGACGCTTATGAATATCGCGCTTCGACTGCCGCTCGCCACCGCCCTGGCCCTGGGGCTCGCCACCCCGCTCGCGGCCCAGGCCGACGCCCTCGAGCAGCAGCTCGCCGACCTGCAGGACTTCCAGGTCATCGCCCACCGCGGAGCCAGCGGCCACGCCCCCGAGCACACCTGGCCGGCCTATGAGAAGGCCCGCGAGATGGGCGCCGACTATCTCGAGCTGGACCTGCACATGAGCGCCGACGGCAAGCTGATGGTGATCCACGACGACACCGTGGACCGCACCACCGACGGCGAAGGCCGGGTCAAGGAGCACACCCTCGAGGCACTCAAGGCGCTGGACGCCGGTTCCTGGTTCAACCAGGCCCACCCCGAGCACGCCGACGACGCCTACGCCGGCGCCGAGCTGCTGACCCTCGACGAGGTGATCGACCGATACGGCACCGACGTGCGCTACTACATCGAGACCAAGTCGCCCGAGCGCTACCCCGAGCTGCAGCGTGCCCTGGTCGAGACCCTCGAAGCCGAAGGCCTGGTCGAATCCGGCTCGGTGGTCATCCAGTCGTTCAGCCAGGACAGCCTGCAGCAGATCCACGAGCTCAACGCCGACATCCCGCTGGTGCAGCTGGTGTGGTACTACCCCGAAGAGGACGGCGACGGCCTGGCCGAGTGGACCGGCGTGACCCCGGACCCGGCCGAGATCAGCGACGCCGACTTCCAGGCCATCGCAGACTACGCCGTGGGCATCGGCCCCAACGTCACCTACGAAGGCGAAGACGTCATCGACGCCAGCTTCGTCGAACAGGCCCACGCCAACGGCCTGCTGGTGCACCCCTACACCATCAACGACCCCGAAGAGATGCAGCGGCTGCTGGACTGGGGCGTGGACGGGATGTTCACCAACTTCCCGGATCGGTTGAAGGGGGTGATGGAGTAAGGCATTTCATCTGCGCGGCCCACCGCATTGTGTGGATAAATGACTCACCATGGTGCGGCTAGACCGCATGCCAATACAGTCTGTTAATACTGCTGGCCGGTCTAGCCGCAAAATGTGTTTTCATCTTTTCACACCATGGCGCCACGCATTGATTTTTCCATAAAAATCAAATGATTGCATATTCTTTCATCCGCGCAATCCTTATAGAGCGAAACGCGATCGCTCGACCTAGCTCGGGCTTTTCAGCAATGTTTCTATCCGCGCAGCCCGTGCGGGCTGCGACTTTTCTATGCGTCAATCCATCTGGACTGTCACCTTTTTGTTTCTATCCGCGCAGCCCGTGCGGGCTGCGACAGGCCCGCGAGCAGATCCGCCAGGCGGTGCAGGAGTTTCTATCCGCGCAGCCCGTGCGGGCTGCGACACTATTCATCGATTCATCAAACGGCCTTGACGTTGTTTCTATCCGCGCAGCCCGTGCGGGCTGCGACCAAGAATGTGCGTCCATCCTACCGGATACAGGCGGTTTCTATCCGCGCAGCCCGTGCGGGCTGCGACTTGATGCCCTTGATCATCGCCAGGGCGCGCGCCTTGTTTCTATCCGCGCAGCCCGTGCGGGCTGCGACAGCGCGGGGCCGTTCATGACCGCCGGTGTGCGCGAGTTTCTATCCGCGCAGCCCGTGCGGGCTGCGACCAGCTGGCTTTGGGCGATGCGTGGTCGCTGTGGGTGTTTCTATCCGCGCAGCCCGTGCGGGCTGCGACGGGACTCGTCATCCATCCGCGCGATGTCGAACCCGTTTCTATCCGCGCAGCCCGTGCGGGCTGCGACATATGCGCATGGTCCTTGGTATCGACGCCGATCTCAGTTTCTATCCGCGCAGCCCGTGCGGGCTGCGACCTCTCGGCTGAAGCTGAGGAGATAGGCATCACTTTGGACGTTTCTATCCGCGCAGCCCGTGCGGGCTGCGACTCGGGGCAGTGCAGGGGATGCGGCCTACCCGTGTGTTTCTATCCGCGCAGCCCGTGCGGGCTGCGACCACCACAATATCTGGTAGTCCGCGGCGAGCGATCGTTTCTATCCGCGCAGCCCGTGCGGGCTGCGACCTCTCGGCTGAAGCTGAGGAGATAGGCATCACTTTGGACGTTTCTATCCGCGCAGCCCGTGCGGGCTGCGACTTGTCTCGACCAACCGGCGTATCGTGCAGGTTGAAGTTTCTATCCGCGCAGCCCGTGCGGGCTGCGACCTTTCCCCAGGCATTGGCCCCGCAATCCGGGCATGTGTTTCTATCCGCGCAGCCCGTGCGGGCTGCGACGATTGGCAAATGCAGCCCAACAACTGATCCAGGCGTTTCTATCCGCGCAGCCCGTGCGGGCTGCGACGCGAGGATCTTCTGGAGCTCGTCACGCTTACGGTTGTTTCTATCCGCGCAGCCCGTGCGGGCTGCGACATCGCCAAGCGCTGTAAGGCCACCGGCCGCGTGGTGTTTCTATCCGCGCAGCCCGTGCGGGCTGCGACGCACCGCCGGCACGGTGCGCGTCGAGCTGCTTTTGTTTCTATCCGCGCAGCCCGTGCGGGCTGCGACGACGATCAATGATCGGTTGCGCCGCATGGGGTGGTTTCTATCCGCGCAGCCCGTGCGGGCTGCGACTCGATCAGCCCAGAGGCATCGAAATCGATGCCGCTGTTTCTATCCGCGCAGCCCGTGCGGGCTGCGACTTGATCTGCAGCGTATCGACGTAAGCGTCGCCGGTGTTTCTATCCGCGCAGCCCGTGCGGGCTGCGACCGAAGCGGATCGATTTGATGACCAGGTCGTCGTGGAGTTTCTATCCGCGCAGCCCGTGCGGGCTGCGACGAGCGTCCGGCCAATAGCGTTGAGCCTGGTCTCGGAGTTTCTATCCGCGCAGCCCGTGCGGGCTGCGACCCAAGGATGCCAATGACGCCGAGTGGTATGACGAGTTTCTATCCGCGCAGCCCGTGCGGGCTGCGACTGAACTCGAACGTCTCCCACGTCGCGCCCGGCGTGTTTCTATCCGCGCAGCCCGTGCGGGCTGCGACGTGCGTACGTGACCAACTGGACCGGGCGGAGGTGTGTTTCTATCCGCGCAGCCCGTGCGGGCTGCGACCAGGTCTCGCCGGTGGTGTTGGCGTTTCTTTGGGGTTTCTATCCGCGCAGCCCGTGCGGGCTGCGACCCAACTTCCAGCAGGGCTTCAACAGCCTGGGCGAGGTTTCTATCCGCGCAGCCCGTGCGGGCTGCGACAAGTGTAACCCTAACCCCAACCTCAGAGTCGTGATGTTTCTATCCGCGCAGCCCGTGCGGGCTGCGACGCGACGAGGCAGCCACGGATCGCCTCGATGCCCAGGTTTCTATCCGCGCAGCCCGTGCGGGCTGCGACTGGAGGTCGTCCACCTTGTCGTCGGCGTGCGTGTAGTTTCTATCCGCGCAGCCCGTGCGGGCTGCGACACGAGAAGGAGGCGGCATGAGCGAGATCCACGAGGTTTCTATCCGCGCAGCCCGTGCGGGCTGCGACGATTGATGCCCATGGCGCCGCGCTCATCACGGAAGTTTCTATCCGCGCAGCCCGTGCGGGCTGCGACTGCCTCGGCGGCGGTGTAGCCACCTTGGTTATAATAGTTTCTATCCGCGCAGCCCGTGCGGGCTGCGACGACCCGGACGCCATGCGCGATGCCATCAGCGAGCTGTTTCTATCCGCGCAGCCCGTGCGGGCTGCGACGAGATATCCCGTTTACGGCAGATGCAAATGACGTTGTTTCTATCCGCGCAGCCCGTGCGGGCTGCGACCGAGCATTACCGCTGGAACGGCTACAGCGACCAGTTTCTATCCGCGCAGCCCGTGCGGGCTGCGACTATGTCGCTGGGATCGGGCTGGCCAACGATGGCACAGTTTCTATCCGCGCAGCCCGTGCGGGCTGCGACATGGCGCCAGTGCCGAACAGGTAGGTGGTGTACTTGTTTCTATCCGCGCAGCCCGTGCGGGCTGCGACATGACCGGGTGCCCATCGGCGCCCGCTACGATGAGTTTCTATCCGCGCAGCCCGTGCGGGCTGCGACCTGTCCCGGGCCGTGAGGGTGTTCGAGGGCGAGACGTTTCTATCCGCGCAGCCCGTGCGGGCTGCGACACGAGGGCATCTTCCTCGCTCGACAACTGGACTACGTGTTTCTATCCGCGCAGCCCGTGCGGGCTGCGACTCCAACATGCTCACTTCCGGCGGCCAGGTGTTCACGTTTCTATCCGCGCAGCCCGTGCGGGCTGCGACGTCAGCGGCGCGTGTCACCGGAGAACCATCGGTGGGTTTCTATCCGCGCAGCCCGTGCGGGCTGCGACGCCGTGATGGTGCAGTCCTACGACTACCACACGGCGTTTCTATCCGCGCAGCCCGTGCGGGCTGCGACCAGTCATGTCGCGGTCTGCGATCGAATGAACATGTTTCTATCCGCGCAGCCCGTGCGGGCTGCGACTACCTGTGCCTGCAGGAGCGGGCCTTCTCATGTGTTTCTATCCGCGCAGCCCGTGCGGGCTGCGACTGTACTACTCACATGAGAGGCACCATAGGTACTGGAGTTTCTATCCGCGCAGCCCGTGCGGGCTGCGACGTCAACGTGGGCGGCGTCGTCATCGCCCCGAAGTTTCTATCCGCGCAGCCCGTGCGGGCTGCGACTAGGCTCCGCGAAGGGCGCCTCGTCGACCGTGGCGTTTCTATCCGCGCAGCCCGTGCGGGCTGCGACCATCGGCTCGATCTATCAAGATGTGCTCGGCCGCGTTTCTATCCGCGCAGCCCGTGCGGGCTGCGACCCATCACATACCCCCAGCTGGTGCCGGCCCCGCAGTTTCTATCCGCGCAGCCCGTGCGGGCTGCGACTTGTCGATCATGTCTTTGATGATCTTGGCAAGGGAAGTTTCTATCCGCGCAGCCCGTGCGGGCTGCGACTCTTTACGGGATCGTTGCCGCTGGTGGTGGTAGTGAAGTTTCTATCCGCGCAGCCCGTGCGGGCTGCGACCTCACAAGGCCATTGCAGGCGGTCTGCCAGGTCGAGTTTCTATCCGCGCAGCCCGTGCGGGCTGCGACGCGGCATGTACGTCTCGCAACTCCAGCTGACCATGTTTCTATCCGCGCAGCCCGTGCGGGCTGCGACCCGCACGATGGCGTGCCGATCTTGATTCACCCGGAGTTTCTATCCGCGCAGCCCGTGCGGGCTGCGACGCCACCAGGGCTACACCGCCGGCGCGGTGCTGCTGGTTTCTATCCGCGCAGCCCGTGCGGGCTGCGACCACCTCATGACCCAGCAGCCTAGCTTCCACTGGGTGTTTCTATCCGCGCAGCCCGTGCGGGCTGCGACTTGGGCAGGGTCACGGCATCGGCCCAGGTGGGCCAGTTTCTATCCGCGCAGCCCGTGCGGGCTGCGACAACGCCTCAAGCTCCAGCCCACCCCCGCTAACCTGTTTCTATCCGCGCAGCCCGTGCGGGCTGCGACCTGATCCTTCCGCGGGTCGTCCCGCCAGTGGAAGGTGTTTCTATCCGCGCAGCCCGTGCGGGCTGCGACGTCAGCATGTATCCTGAACAGGGCGGCATGCTGGAGTTTCTATCCGCGCAGCCCGTGCGGGCTGCGACGACCTCGGCGATGCCACCACCAAGCTCGAGCAGGAGTTTCTATCCGCGCAGCCCGTGCGGGCTGCGACCTTATGGCGCCGCACAGTATGGCGTCGAGCAGGAGTTTCTATCCGCGCAGCCCGTGCGGGCTGCGACTGGCAATTGGGCTGGCACGCCGGCGGTGATGCGTGGTTTCTATCCGCGCAGCCCGTGCGGGCTGCGACCGTACTTGCCGTAGGGCGTCCGGTTCACGATGTAGTTTCTATCCGCGCAGCCCGTGCGGGCTGCGACTCCGCACCGTCACCGAGACGGCGCTGCTGATGGAGTTTCTATCCGCGCAGCCCGTGCGGGCTGCGACGCAGTCGCTCTGCCAGACTGCTAACCCCGATAGTAGTTTCTATCCGCGCAGCCCGTGCGGGCTGCGACGTACGCCTGAGCCCAGGCCGTCGGCGTCATAGTCGTTTCTATCCGCGCAGCCCGTGCGGGCTGCGACACGAGATCACTGGCGATCTGATGATTTACCTCAGCGTTTCTATCCGCGCAGCCCGTGCGGGCTGCGACGGAACGCGGGTTAAACCGATTGGGCAACATGCCCAGGTTTCTATCCGCGCAGCCCGTGCGGGCTGCGACCCTTCCTCGATGACCGGCAGCCGCTTGAGACTGGCGTTTCTATCCGCGCAGCCCGTGCGGGCTGCGACTTGGTTGTCTCCCTGACAATCTCCTAGAGGGAAGGTTTCTATCCGCGCAGCCCGTGCGGGCTGCGACGTTCGCCGCCAATGTCCAGTTCGGCCAAGGGATTGTTTCTATCCGCGCAGCCCGTGCGGGCTGCGACAGTCACGTCGTCGCTAACATTCCAATGGGAGGCGGGTTTCTATCCGCGCAGCCCGTGCGGGCTGCGACGCGTCCTTCACGCTGCCGACTGGAGGACTTTAGACGTTTCTATCCGCGCAGCCCGTGCGGGCTGCGACCTGGACAGACTCTGCGATTGCCCGGCCGCCGTGGCGGTTTCTATCCGCGCAGCCCGTGCGGGCTGCGACCCTGTCGGTCGATGAAGCCTATGACACCGACACTGTTTCTATCCGCGCAGCCCGTGCGGGCTGCGACTGCTTCTTTATAACGTATTGAAATATCTATTCAAATATCTCCTTCCAAGCGATTCGCCTCAATGTTGACTACTAAATCAGTCAACCAGCCGCCGACAAAAGAAAAAGAACAAATAAATCATATTGTTAAAGATCTGCGAACTACCTAGCGAAACCCACGACACTTAGGGTTCGCAAAGCTACAGGAGCATCAGAAAACGAGGGGGCCATTCATATCGAGTGACGGCTTGGCACCGATATGCTCGATACGGCTCTTCCAGTTACGGCCCAGGAAATAGAAGCGCAAGCTGTCGACCTCATCATCGATCAGATCAATTAGCCGTTGCCGAAGACGTACCCATTGGTCGGGATCCACCTCAATCTCGAACACAGAGAATTGGACACGTTGCCCGACATCACGGCAGGCCTTGGCGACTCGGCGCAGCCGACCCTCGCCACCGTCGGAAGAAGTGCTGACATCGTAGCTGACCAGAACCATCATCGCCGCGCTCTCCTGACCGACAGGTCATTTCCACAAGAAGGGGGGATAAGCATCAAGATCACCGCGCAGATGGCGCGCCAATAGTTTCGCCTGGAGCAATGGCAACATGCCAATTGGCGACTTCTCATCGACAAAGCCATGGTTGAGCTCCTCGCGCTTCCGATCCTGAAAGGCAGTCAGTACCGTCTTGCGTGCATCGTCGGTCAGTACCACGCCGCCACTTTCAGCAACCGTAAAGTCCTTCTCCCGCAGTTGCCGACGATTGATCAGTGAGAGCGCCAGTCGGTCTCCCAGAAGCGACCTGAACTCCTCGGCAAGATCGAGTGCCAGGCTGGGCCGTCCGGGGCGGTCCCGGTGCAGGAAGCCCACCGAAGGGTCCAGTCCCACGCTTTCCAACGCCGAACGGCAATCGTGAGTCAGCAGGGTATAGAGAAACGACAGCAAGGCATTAATACGGTCGCGAGGTGGACGACGATTGCGACCGGTGAAGCGGAAGGCCTCGCCATCATGACGGACCAGAGTATCGAAGACGCTGAAATAAATCTGTGCGGCTTCACCCTCCAAGCCTCGCAAACCATTCGTAGTCGGTTCACGCAACAGGTCACTCGCGATCCTTCCCAAGCGAGCCCGCACCCTGTCCAACCCTTCTCTTTCGGACGGTGCCAGCTTGCTGCCATAATCGCGCAGCCCCCTGGCGATTACTGCTCGCTGATTATGCACCTTGCCAATCAAGACACCGCGAACGATAGCGGCACTGCCGATTTCGTCATCGCTGGTACGGTATTGGGCACGTCTCAGCAACACATTGCCGGATACCGGCCCTTCGATACGCGCGAGGAACTTACCGTTGGGCGACAAGTGGGTAATGGTGACCCCTTGTTCGGCACAGAAGCCCATCAGCGGTGGCGATACCAGCACCCTGCCGAAGCACACCAGTGATTCGAGCATATGGATGGGTAGCCTCGCCCGCTCCTTGCCCTCGACCTCCATGACCACATTGGCCCCATCCTTCTTGAGCCAGGCACCTTCGGTGGTGATATATAAAGTGTTGAGCTGACGGCGCATGCGTTTCACTCATCCAAAGATTGCAGTTGACGCGCCAGCCAGCGACTCGCCGAGCGCTGCTTTCCCATCACTTGCGGTTGACATGCATCGATCAGCGAGCAGTGATCACAGCGCTTGGCCTCATAAATGGCGGGTGGCGTACGGTCGTTATCGAACAGGGCGCGCGTGTCAGCGATCACACGCCGGGTCAGTGCCCGTAACTCGTCATCGAACAACACGATTTTGCGTCGCCGGGTCTTGCCATAGAAGAGCGCGCCCTGCTTGATCGATACATCCAGCATCTCTTCCAGACACAGCGCCTGGGCGCACAGCTGTACCTCATCGGCACGATGCGACTTGGGCCGGCCCCGCTTGTATTCGATCGGGCGGACAACTGTGGGTTGCTGGGACTCATCAAACTCGACGACATCGGTAACCCCGGTCAATCCCAGTGCCTCACTGGCCAGCGGCAACGCCATGGCAGTATGAATACCTCGCCGACGCTCATGCCCGAGATTGTCGGCACGCTCATGAAGGATACGTCCCTCCGCCGTATAACGGTTTTCCGCCCACTGCTGTTCAAGATGGATCAACGCACATTGGCGTGGACAGAACAGCATATGCTGCAGTGCCGAGAGCGGGATCAAGCGAACGTCATCCTCCATCCCATTCGCCTACAGCTTCTCGTCAACGCTGACCCCGGCCGGCAAGGCCCCGGCATCGATAGAGACGCGATAGTCGCTGTAGTGGCGAGCCGGAGTATTTTCTTCGCCTTCGTCACGCACGACTTTCACAATGTCGAACAGCCGGTGCGCCGGGGCATTGCCCATCGGGTGGTCATGTTTGAAGACGATCAGCTTGCGTGCCGACATCTCACCCCGAGCCGCGGAGCGATCATGCTCGAACATATTGATCAGCGCTCGCCACAACAGCTCTAGATCGTCTTCCGAGAAGCCAGTACGCTCTGCAAGCTTGGCCGATATGTAACCATGCGCACGATAGAGGCCATAGGGAATGATGTGCTTGCGGCCCATGGTGCGCTCTTTTTCGAGGTCTTTTTCGTTGGTGACCGCCATGCGAGTGATCGATACCTCCATGGGCACGACGGGGTCAATCGAACTGGAAAAGGCCATCTGCACCGGGCCACGTACCTGGCCTGAGTTGACCTCGGTGGTCATTACCGCGCCGAAGGTGCGCACATCGAAGAAGTTCTGGCACATCCAGGCGGTCAGCTCGCGCGCCTTGGCCTGGTCCTTCGGCAGCTTCTTGGCCTCGGGCTTGATATCGAGCGCATCATAGGCTTTCTTGTGCTGGTTGTTGAGCACCGACTTCTCCTGCATATAGATGGCGTAGCCAGCGTCATCCTCCTTTTCCAGGGCGACGTAGTTGCGGATCTTGCGCTTGAGGCAGACATCGGTGACCAAGCCCTGGTTGGTCTCCGGATCGAGCCTCGGCAGGTTGCCGGCATCCGGATCACCATTGGGATTGCCGTTAGTGACGTCAAACAACAGCACGAATTCGTAACGGTTGGCGATAGCGCTCATTCTGACTCTCCCTGTTCAGCTTCAGCGTTTTTAGCGAAACTTCCTTTATTGGCAAACCGTGCGCGTGACTGATGATAGTAGCCAATCGCGAAGCGCCCTTGATCCTCGATCAAAAGACTTTTAGGAAATTGATCCTTTAAGCCATCTACGATTTCACTGATGCTACGGGCTATCGCACCAGCAATAGCTTTATCTTTTTCATCACCCTTACGCAGCTTCGACAGGTGGTTCTGGGTATTCCTCAGCAGTACAGGAAAAACGCTAGCCGGCGTCGCCGAAGCTGCACCGTAATAACGATCTCGGATTGTTGCATTTGCATTGGGAATCGCCCTTTCCTGCGCGTTCTCCAGCTCAGCAAACAGTCGCCCCAGCAAATAGCCGGGATGGGTGGAATGAGGATCGAGACTCACGGGCACCTCCTGAGTGGTTGAGTTCGAATGCGCTGAAAGACGCCCCTGTCGGGCCAGCACAGCCTTGCATAGAGCGACACGGATGCCACTGATATCACCATCGTTACGCATGCGCATGATGACGTTTGTCAGCAACGAGTGTGGATAGCGGCTCCCGGTCAGAATGGCGCGTGTCAATTCTCCGGCAAGCTGCGGGGAAACATCCTCAGCTTTTGCCTTGCCATCACGGCTCGGAGCGGTCGCGAAGAGCAGTCGCCACATAGCAGGAGCGACGCCCTTCCAAGGGGAAGGATCAAGTGACATGTCCTGGTGGTGATAAGCATAGTGCTGAGCCAGGTGTTCCAGGCTATCGACATGCCAGAAGCGCACCGATAGTCGCGCCGCGTTAGGTGCCAACCCCAGCACGAAGAATTGGGTATCAGCTTCCAGCATCGGATCCAGTTCTGCCAGGATACGCCCCTCGGCTACCTGCTTCAGTAGGGTACCTAACTTGGCGGCCTCCTGTTCGTCACTGGGCGGCTCGTTGAGCATGGCGAAAAAGCCCTCAGCGGCCTCGGCATGTGCCGTGTCTCTGGCCTTGGCCCAGAACACCACCGTGGCATCGCCGATCTGTAGGCGCTGACGGTTATCGGCATCGCCTCGAAGCAAATGATTCAGCGCCGTCGAATAGCCGAATATAGCCGACTTGGAGATCGAGGCGTTTTGATTCTTGCTGTAGCCGTAAGACTCATAGGCATCACTATTGAACGAAACGAGCGATGCACCAGACGACTGTGCATCCCTGACACCTCGAATCGCGGGATGGTCAGTGCCTAAAGGAGCGAGCTCGCCGGTGATCAGGCACTGCCCCACTCCCCCTTCGTCACTTTCCAGCGCGACGCTCCATAGCCGGCGCGCTTCCCGGTTCTCATGCAGGTACTGCCTCTGGCCATCGAGCCGGAATATGACATTGGTATCCAACACCTCTTCGCCGTACCCAGGGAGTTCGGCAAGTCGCTCCGGCCGCCATTGATCGAGCAGCCTCAGAAAGGCGCTCAGGTCGGGATCATCGCTCTCGCCGAACAGCACAAACTGACGCGCCTTGAATGCCGCATGCTCATCGGCCAGGCGCTTACCTTCACCAGCGGAGACACCAAGGGCATAGGCGGTCTTGTCCCATAACGGATAGGCATGGATTCCCGAGGTACGCCGCTTGTCCACAGGCACCTGACAAGGGCTCGGCCGTGGCTTCTTGCCGGAGGTGTCGCGCAGATCATCGATCTGTAACGGCTTTCCATCCTGGGAAAACACCAGGCAGAAGCTGACTTTCTCGCTGCTGAAGCCTGGCAGCGGCACCTTCTCTTCTTCCGCCAGCCGCTGGTAGTAATCGTTGAGGGCAGAGAGGATCATGCCAGCGCCTCCTCGAAAGGTGGCACCTCGATCACGCCGTCCTGCATTCTGGCGCGAAAGAAACGCGGCGTCTTGCCGTTGGCGAAGTCGATATCGTGCAGCATATAGCCCAAGTCGTGCTCACCGCTCAGGCGATCATCCACGGCAGGCATGGCGGCATCGGCTTCGACCAGTGCAAAGCTGGCGGGAAACTCACGCGTCCCCAGGCACGGCATATGGAAGCATTGTCCCTGCCGGGCGCGACGATTGAAGATATCCAGATGCTTACCGGGGGTATCGCTCTCGTCGG
The DNA here is from genome assembly GCF_043496985.1 of Halomonas sp. B23F22_20. Classification (NCBI taxonomy): domain Bacteria; kingdom Pseudomonadati; phylum Pseudomonadota; class Gammaproteobacteria; order Oceanospirillales; family Halomonadaceae; genus Halomonas; species Halomonas sp. B23F22_20. The sequence continues at coordinate 13,910 of NZ_JBIEKH010000019.1, read as the reverse complement.
CACGCGAGGTGAACTCGAAGTGCGCCTCGATCACATAGCTGACGTCACGCAGGATCGTGGCAGCGCGCTGCTGACGGTTCTGGTCGACGTAGTAGGCCACATCATCGACGCGCCCCGTCTTCATCGCCTTGGAGACGGTGGAAGCGGGCAGCTTACCCGCCACTTCGTTACGCCGCAGCGACTCGAAACGGATTGGCTTCAGCACATGAATGCGATCCACGCACCAGCGAATCGCTGGTTTCCAATGAATGGCCTCCAGGATACCGCGCGCCGCCGATGGTGTGATTACATCGTAAGAAACCCGCTCGACCTTCATCTCGGGCCGCGTAAAGCAGGCCCGCTCTCCCCAGATATGCAGACGAACCCCATATGCCATCGTTACATCCTTTGGTAGAGATCCGCGCCCCGACAAGCCGGGGCGACAACAGTAAGTACAACCGATAGGTTTCTATCCACTCCCTCACTTGAGCCAGCCCAACCAGATAGGTAGCGCTGCTGCTGCCAAGGAGACCAATAGCCAAACCCTTCTACTGGGCGCTTCAAGCCTGAAAACCGCTGCTCCCCATTCCATGGTCAGCAAGACTCGTCCTCTGCGAATACTACACAGTAGGATGAATTCTCTTGGGTCTCGCTGATGATCGGGGAGCATGGCCTGCTCTCAGCTCAGTTTGGCTGCTCATCAGACTAGTCCCTTATTTCTCACACTACAAATTCCTATCAGTTGTACTTACCACACCAAACTCTCTGCCCCCACATACGTGGGCTCGCTCCAGTTCAATCCCAGCCGGTCGTCGTAGAGATCCTCGTTGACCAGCACCATGAATTGGTCGCCGAACTTATCGGGCTCTACGGCCGCGATGGCACCGACCCGTTCCAGTGCGGCGAAACCCTGCTGCGGCACCTGCACCGTGTAGGGCTGCAGCTTGCGGGAGATGCCCCCTACCCCCTCGGCATACGCCAACTCCCTCAGCGCATCCCGAACCTTGTCATCGTAAGGGATGACCACGGCGCGCTGGTTGTTCTCAATCATTCGGAACTTCTGCTCAAGGGTATCGAAGGGCAGCCCTTCGATACGGCCATCTTCGACCAGCTTCAGCAAGCCATGCTTATCCAGCTCTTGAGGGCCTTGCTGCCAGTACAGCAGCCGGAAATAGGTCTCTATTGCCGACAACGAGAGAGGATCACCTCCGTAGTGCCTAAGCACTTCCCGAGCCACCAGTGCAAACTTCTTGAGCTCAGGCGGAGGTGCCCAGTCGTCGTTGGCGGTGGCAAAGATGGCGACCTCGCTATCTGAGGCGTTGCGACGGCCTTCCCGATTGCATCGCCCAGCCGCCTGGGCGATGGAGTCCAGTCCCGACTCGGCGCGCAATACACGGGGGAAGTCGACATCGACGCCAGCCTCTATCAGCGATGTCGAAATAACCCGACAGGGCTGTCCAGCTTCTAGAACTTGACGTATCTCGGCCAATACTCGGCGGCGATGTACGGCGCACATCGAGGTGGTGAGGTGATAGGCGCCGGAACGATCCGCTAGCGACTCGAACAGCGCCCGGGCGTGGCGGCGGTTGTTGACGATGCACAGCACCTGATCGGTCGCGAGCAGTTCGTCGCGCAGCGCCTCATCGCCCAGCGGGCCGATATGGCGCACGGTGACGCGCTCTAATTGGCGGTACAGGCGCCCGGGTTCCGGTGCAAGTTCTCTGAGGCCACGCAAGCCACCCTGAAAGCTGCGCTCGGGATCGTCGGTCTCGGCCAGCGCCGGCTGAGTCGCCGTGCACAGCACGATGCTGGTTCGATAGTTCAGCGCCAGTTCATCCAATGCCGCCACGCTGGGCCGTAGGAGCGGCAAAGGCATGGTCTGTGCCTCGTCGAGGATCACTACGCTGCCCGCGATGTTGTGTAGCTTTCGGCAGCGCGAGGTCTTGGCGGCAAACAGGCTCTCGAAGAACTGCACCGCCGTGGTGACGATAATCGGCGCATCCCAGTTCTCGCTGTCGCGACGCAGCTTGTCGATGGTATGGCGGTCACTCTGGCTGCCGGCGTCGAAGGCACTATGGTGCTCCAACACCGCCGCCTCGCCATGTTCCCCTAGGGCATCGCGGAACACGGCGGCGTTCTGCTCGACGATACTGGTGAACGGAATCACATAGATCACCCGATCCATGCCGTGAGCAATGGCATGATCGAGAGCAAAGGCCAGCGACGCCAACGTCTTGCCACCACCGGTCGGCACCGTCAGCGTGAACCGGCCGGGGGGCTGAGTGGCTTGAGCGCATACATGAGTGAGTATCTCGCCGCGCAAGCGATTGACGTCGCTATCTGCCTTGAAGGTGGCCAGGCGTTGATTCAAGGCATTACGTAGCACCTCCAGCGATGGACCGCCACCCCGCTTATGAGCGATGCCTTTCTCATGCTGGGAATAGAAGGCCTCAGTGTCGATAAAATCAGCATCGACCAGGCAGGAGAACAGCATTCGAGCCAGAAAGGCATACTGGAAGAAGGCCCTGTCGCGGCGCTGCTGAAAATGTGGCGGGGGCAACAACTCTCCGGGCAATGCGACCTCTTGCTGCCATACCGCGTCGAGTGGAGGCAAGTCGGCTTCCAGCCGGTTCTTCAGCGGCGTGCGCTCACCAATGTCCCGACCATTGGCCAGCCCCGCGTGATGCCCTGCTATCAAGTAGGCCAGCAGGCGGCCCACCTGCGGATATTTTTCAATCGCAATATGAGCACCGGCCGTAGAGTGATCGACTCGTTCCGGAGAGCCCTCTAGGCGGCGCTGGAAAGGAAGAGTGTACTTGCCGATATCATGCAGTAAGCCAACTGCGCGCCCCCACTCAGCAGCACCAAACCGACTTGCCCGCTCGGCGGCCATGCAGCCCACCACCCTCAAATGGCTCTCTAGGGTCTGCCAGTCGGATTTGTCGAGTGTAGATGTGGAGTGTGCGTAGAACATGCGTCCCTGCCATCATCGAATCATCCTGCGCCTAGCTAAGCATGCCTAATTCACCTTCGCCACTCCCTGATAATTCATCCACCATATTCTTCAACCCGGTCTTGATGCGGGTTACCCACATCCCTGATCGGTTACCACAGACGGAGACCTGAATGGACGCTCGCGACCCGATCCCCTGGGACACCCTGGCCCGCTACCGTCTCGTAGAAATATTGGCCACATGGGAGGGGCGTGTGGTGGCCGCGCAGATCGGCGAGGCGTTCGGCATCGGCCGTCAGCAGGCCCAGAAGGTGCTGCGTCGCTATCGCGAGCGGGCGCCTGAAAACCTGGCCTACGACGAGTCACGGCGCGGTTTCCTGCCCACGACGAATTTCCAGCCCCGCTTCACCCGGGGCCGGGTCGAAGAGTACCTACACTTGCTCGGCGCTCACGCGGATCTGGACTCGCCCTTCGCCGGCCTGGGGCTGGGCGCGGCGGACACCGAGTCGCTGCCGCTACCGAGCCGGGCGGTGGACCCGCATGTGGTACGCGAGGTGGTGAAGGCGGCTCGAGCGGGGCGCCGGCTGGAAGTGGTCTACGCCTCTTTCCGCAGCCCCGCCGGAGAAGAGCGCATCCTGGTACCGCACACCCTGGTGTTCGCCGCCGGGCGCTGGCACGTGCGGGCCTACTGCGAGAAGCATCGCGAATACCGGGACTTCGTACTGAGCCGCTTCCGCGGCACTCCGGAAGATAGCGGCGAAATGCTCGGCGAACACGGCAAGAACGGCGACGATGCTTGGCAGACGCGGGTAGAAGTGCGACTCATCCCCGACCGTCGCCTTCCCCCGGAGGAGCGCGAGATGCTGGCGGTGGATTACGGCATGCGCGACGGCGAGCTGAGACTCCACTGCCGCGGACCGCTGGTGCTCTATGCCCTGCGCGAACTCGGGATCAACCCGCACCATGTGGAGACCGAACCCCGCGCCCAGCAGATCGAGATCGCCAATTTCCCGGCGCTGGCCGAGTGGATCCAGTGGGCCTGAGCCGGCATGATGCCCTCTCCCGCTCTGCCCTCTCTTAGCCACATCGCCAACGAGGATTGCTATGTCGCCCTTCTTCGCTCGCCTCAAGGAAGTCGCTTCGCCCCGCATCGGCCTGGGCGCCATGAACCTTTCTCACGGCTACGGCAGCCCGGTGCCGGAGCCCGAGGCGGTGCGCGCCCTGCAGGCGGCGTTCGACATGGGCTATCGCCACGTGGATACCGCAACCCTCTACGGGGCCACGGCCAACGAGTCGCTAGTGGGCAAGGCACTGCAGGGCCGGCGTGATGAGATCCTGCTGGCCAGCAAGTGCGGCATGGCCATCGACCCCGAGCAAGGCAAGAAAGTGATCGACGGCCGCCCCGCCACGCTGCGCCGGCAGTGCGAGGCGAGCCTGGCGCGGCTACGCACCGATCACCTGGACCTCTACTACCTGCATCGCTGGGACAAGACGGTGCCCATCGAGGAGAGCGTGGGCGAGCTGGGGCGCCTGGTGGAGGAAGGCAAGATCGGCGCGGTGGGCCTGTCCGAGGTGTCCGCCGCAACCCTGCGCCGTGCCCGGGCCGAGCATCCCATCGCCGCGGTGCAGTCGGAATACTCGCTGTGGACGCGCAATCCACAGATCGGGCTGATCGCGGCGTGCCGCGAGTCGGACACGGCGCTGGTGGCGTTCAGCCCGCTGGGCCGGGGCTTCCTGACGGGGGCGGTGGAGGATCCCGCCCGCCTCGAGGAGAGCGACATGCGCCGCAGCATGCCGCGCTTCAGCGCCAAACACTACCCGCACAACCTGCGCCTGCTGGACGACGTCAGAGCCGTAGCGCGGGAGCAGGACACCACACCCGGCCAGTTGGCACTGGCCTGGCTGCTGGCCAAGGGCGACGACATCATCCCCATTCCCGGGTCGCGCTCCGTCGAGCACATGCGCCAGAACCTGGCGGCGGAAGCGCTGCGCCTGGACGCCGCGACCGTCGCCCGGCTGGACGCCATGCTGACGCCCGACCAGGTGATGGGCGGCCGCTACGGCGCGGCCCAGCAAGCGGAGATCGACACCGAGGAATTCGCCGACTGACCCCGCTTCGCCCAGCCGCTGCCACCGGCCTCAGGCGTCCTGCTCACGCTCCAGGTCGACATAGAGGTTGTCCAGGTGGTCGGCGCTGGGCGTCGTCTCGCCCGTCAGCCGCTGGTAATTCTCCAGCGACATCAACACCGCATGGCGCCCGTTCCGGCGCGTGATGACGATCGGCCGATGCCGATCGCAGACCGCATCGCACAGGCGCTTGAGCCTGTCGCGTGCCTTGGCGAGGGTGATGACCTCCAGGTCCATGACGTCGCTCCCCGTTCCCCCATGGCTGTGGGCATTCAGTCTAGCCGACTCCGCTACCCCACTCGCCCGGGGCCAGCGGACCGGGCCCCGGCATCATTCGCGGCCCGATGAGCCGTCTTCTTCCGACGCCTGATGACGCGTGCGTCGCCGCGCTTTCATCCGCCCCAGGCCACGCCGCAGCGGGCGCCATAGCCGGCTGAGCAGCCACAGCACGGGCAGGCCGAGCACCAGCCAGGGCGTCAGGAACACCACCACCAGAATGACCTGGCCGAGCGACTCGAAGAACAGCGAGGCGCTGCGATCGAGCGCCCGCCACAGCGGCGCCAGCACGCCGTGCTGGCGGGGTTCCACCCAGCGCTGCTCCTGGAAGCTGGCGGCGATCGCCACGCTGTCGGTCACCCGGGCCAGGTGGCGCTGCCGGCCCTGCATCGATTCGATCTCACCCTGCACCCGGGCCAGCTCCCGCTCTACCTGCAGCAGGTCCTGGATGCGCCGTTCGCTGAACTCGCGCCCCTCCTGGGCGAGTTCGGTGAGCCGCTCGCGCAGCACGACCTGCTGGGCGAGGCGAGCCTCGAGGTCGATGATCTGCTGGGTGCGGTCTTCGCGGGTGATCTCGGCGCCGCTGAGCGCCGGCGACTCGCTGATCAGCCGCAGCGGTTCGGCGTCCTCCAGGGTCGCGCGGTCGATGCGCAGGCCCAGGTCGCCGCTGGCCAGGCCGTGGCGCGGAGTGTCGAGCCGGCCGCGCTCCACCCGGCAGCCCTCGGCGTCAATGCAAGCCGCCTGGATTTGCCGATAGGCGTCGATCAACGGCTCGGCCGCCTCGAACTGCAGCCGGTAGGCGCGCCGTTCCTCGATGCGGGCATCGGATGTGCCATCCGACGCGTCGGGCACCGCGGCGCGGCCGGCCTCCATCTTGGGCGACTGGGTCACCATGGCTTCGCTGGGGAAACGGCTCGCTTCGAAAGAGGCGCTGCGGGTAGCATCCTGCGGGGCGGGGCCGTCACAGCCGGCCAATGCCCAGGTCAGGCCCAGGGCGAGCAGCGGCAGGCGGCGACGGCGGAGAAAGGCGGGCATCGGCGGGTCGTCCATGGCACGAGAGTCGCTTCCAGCGTAGCACTAGGCTCCTGCTAGAAGGTGTAGACGACGCCGGCGCTGACCATGTCGATGTCACCGATTTCGTCGGTGTCGATGCGCTCGACCTCCACGCGGCCGGTGATGTCGAGCAGCTCGAAGCGCGCGCCCAGGCCGTAGACCGGGTCGGTGCCGGAGTCGTCACGGTTCAGGCCGGCACCGCGCCGTTCGGCATCCCAGTCGGCCATGCCGGCCTTGGCATAGACGCCCAGCGGGCCGAAGCTGAGACCGGCCACGCCCATGGCCTCGAAGGCTTCCACGTCCAGGGTCGCCGAGCGGCCGTTCACCTCGCCGTCGAGGGTGCCGCCGTTGACGTAACCGAGCTCGGCGCCAAGGTCGAGGAAGGGCAGCCAACCGACGTTGTAGCCGGCGGTCAGCTTCCACAGCTCCGATTCGTCGTCGAAGTCGTTGTCGCCGTGCATCTGGCCGACGCCACCGCCGAGGTAGAAACCGGTGCTACCGGTGGCCAGGGCCGGTGCGGCGGTCAGGGTCAGGCCAGTCGCCAGGGAGACGGCGAGCAGGGAACGCAGCGGGGTCATGCGGGACATGTCGATTCCTTCCGAACACTTGGGATGAAGGCCGGCAGTGTAGCGCGCCAAAGGGGTCACGGTAAGGTCGCTGACGACACCGTGCCCGCCGTCTCGAATCGGCAACGGGCGGCGACACGATGCTAGGATGCCGGAGCTGAATACCTTAGAGACGCCCGATGCCCCGCCGACGGCGCGCTCAACTTCGCCACCGGCATGCTGGTTAAGCGAGCTGCCCTTTCAGGGCGAATACGCCTGGCTGGTCACCCCCGGAGCGGCTGGGCGTGGTGCTGCGCTACGGATCCGGCGGCCGGTGCCACACGGCGCTGGCGAGCGCCGATATTGTTATGTTATAACCACGCCACGCACGCGGAGACGTTTCACCATGGCGCATAGACCCCACCGCCATCGCCCCGAGGGGCCTTGCCATTTTTCGCTGATGTCGCTGTCGGCGCCGCGCCGGCTGCTGCTGGTCGCCGCCCCGCTGGTGGCGCTGTGGCTGGCGGTCGCCTGGGCGACGGGAGGCTTCTCCTGATGGCCCGCCTGCAGCTCCACGACCTGCAGCTCGCCCGCGGCGGCCAGACGGTCCTGGAGCACCTCGACGGCCGCTTCCAGGATGGCGCGGTGACCGCGCTGATCGGTGCCAACGGCGCCGGCAAGAGCACCCTGATCTCGGCCATCATGGGCATGCTGACGCCGGTGGCCGGCCGCGTGGAGTGCGCAGTGCCCCGCGAACGCTGCGCCTGGCTGCCCCAGCAGCTAGCCCTCGACCTCACCTTCCCGATGAGCGTGGAAGAGCTGATCATGAGCGGCACCTGGCCCAGCCACGGCGCCTTCAAGGGCTACTGCGGCCCGCACTACCGGCGCGGGCGCGAGATCATGGCGCGCCTGGGCATCTCGCACCTGGCCCATCGCCAGCTCGGCGAGCTGTCCGGCGGCCAGCGCCAGCGCGCCCTGCTCGGCCGCACCCTGATGCAGGAGGCCGAACTGCTGCTGCTCGACGAGCCCTTCGCCAACGTCGACATCGAGACCGTCGAAGTGCTGATGGACGTGCTGCGCGACATGGCCCGCGAGGGCGCCACCCTGATCGTGGTACTGCACGACATGGAACAGCTGGCCCGCCTGGCCGACGACGTGCTGCTGCTGGCCGGCGGCCACGGCCGCTGGGTCAGCCCCGAGGCGCTGCTCGAGCATCACACCGGCCAGGCGACCCGCGCTCCGCGTCTGCCCTTCGACTTTCCCGAGGACTCCCATGCTGGCACTGCTTGACGCCTGGTTCGTCGCGCCCTTCGACTACGGCTTCATGCAGCGCGCCCTGGTGGCCGGCCTGGCGCTGTCGCTGGCTGCCCCGCCGCTGGGCGTGTTCCTGATGCTGCGCGGCATGAGCCTGATCGGCGACGCCATGTCCCACGCCATCCTGCCCGGCGTGGCGCTGGGCTTCCTGTTCGCCGGCTTCTCGCTGCCGATGATGAGCCTCGGCGGCATCCTCTCGGGGCTGCTGGTGGCGGTGCTGGCCGGCAGCGTCTCGCAGATGACCGGCCACCGCGAGGACTCGGCGATGGCCAGCTTCTTCCTGATCTCGCTGGCCGCCGGGGTGATGATGGTGTCGCTGGGCGGCAGCAGCGTCGACCTCACCCATGTGCTGTTCGGCTCGATCCTGGCGGTGGACTCCACCGCGCTGCTGCTGATCGCCGGCATCGCCACCCTGATCGTGCTCGCCCTGGCGGTGATCTTCCGCGCCCTGGTGGTGGAGTGCCTGGACCCGCTGTTCCTGCGCGGTCAGGGCGTGCGCGGCGGCGTAGTGCATGGTGTCTTCCTGGGGCTGGTGGTGCTCAACCTCACCGCCGGCTTCCAGACGCTGGGCACCCTGATGGCGGTGGGCCTGATGATGCTACCGGCCACCACCGCGCGCTTCTGGAGCAATCGCCTGGAGGGCCTGATGGTCATCGCCATCGGCGTGGCCCTGGTCGCCAGTGCCGGCGGCCTGCTGCTCTCCTACCATCTTAGCCTGCCGTCCGGCCCGGCGATCATCCTGCTGGCTGGCGTCGCCTACGTGGTCTCGGCCCTGTTCGGACGCCAGCACAGCCTGAGCGCCCGCTTCCGGCGCCGCGCCGCGCCCTTGAACCCGTCAGGCCCTGCGTCCTGACGCCTCGTTCCCTTGCTGCTTACACCCTCGTTTCCACCGACGGAGCCCGACCCGATGCCCTTCGCCAAGCCTTCCGCCCTGCTCGTCGGCGCTGCCGCGCTAGTGACCCTGCCCGCCGCCCAGGCCGACGAACGCGTCCAGGTGCTCGCCAGCTTCAGCGTGCTCGCCGACATGGTCGAACAGATCGGCGGTGACCACGTCGAGGTCACCGCCCTGGTCGGCCCCGACAGCGACGCCCACGTTTTCACGCCGCGGCCCACCGACGCCCGCGCCCTGGCCGAGGCCGATCTGGTGGTGCTCAACGGCCTGCAGTTCGAGGGCTGGATGTCGCGCCTGGTCGAGGCCAGCGACTACGCGGGGCCAACGGTGGTGGCCACCGACGGCATCGAGGCCGCGCTCGGCGAGGCGGCTCACGATGACGCTGGGAACCACGACGGGCATGATCACTCGGCCCACGACCACGATGACCACGCGCATGAAGTCCATGACCATGAAGCCCATGACCATGCGGCACATGGCCATGACGAGCACGAGCACGAGCACGAGCACGAGCACGAAGCACATGATCACGATGACCATGGCCATGACCACGCCGGCCACGCTCACGACCATGGCGGCCTAAACCCCCACGCCTGGCTGGACCTGGGGCTCGGCGAGTTCTACGTCGACAACATTCGCGATGGTCTGATCGCCGCCGACCCGGCCCACGAGGCCGACTACCGCGAGCGTGCGGCAGATTACCAGGCTCGGATCGATGCCCTGGACGCCGAGGTGCGCACGCTAATCGGCGAGCTGCCTGAGGACACCGCGGTGATCACTGGCCACCAGTCCTTCAACCACTTCTCCCGGGCCTACGGCCTCGAGTTCCTCTCGCCGGTCGGGCTGTCCACCGAGGCGGAGCCCAGCGCGGCGCGCATGGCCGAGCTGATCGAAGTCATTCGGGGGCAAGGCGTCCAGGCACTGTTCCTGGAGAACATGACCAGCCCGGCGATCATCGAGCAGCTCGCCGAGGAAACCGGGCTGCCGATCGCCGGAACCCTCTACTCCGGTGCCCTGGCCTCCGAGGGCGAGGCGAGCACCTGGCTCGGCATGATGCGCCACAACGCCGAGCTGCTGCACGACGCCCTGGCGGCGCCGGGCACGGCCCACGAGCACGACGATCACGATCACTGAGTCGCGCCGCACTCCCCTCGCACGACGCCGCCTTCGGGCGGCGTTGTCTGTTGCTCCCCCAGGCATGCCTTGAATGCCAGAGAATCTAGAGTCCGCAGGTTGCACGGAAATCCTCCATCGCCCTGGCCGATCCCGACAGGCCAGTGCTGAAGAACGTCCCCGCATCGCTCCCACTAATCGACAACTCTGTACCTTGCGCGAAGAACTGTTTGCCTTCGCTACCCAACATCAGCTTACCGATCAGAGCGTTATCGCCACCACCCAGATATTCGGTGTCGATGGCATAGCGACCGGTCCGTCCATCGGACAGAGTAATCCAGACCAGCAGGGCTGGCTCACCCCTGAGGCTGGCATGCAGCGGCTCGGCCCCGCCCAGCAGGGTGAAGGACAGGTGCTGCTGACTGCGATAGCAGCCAAGCATCAGTGTCTTGCCGCCATTCCTGGCCTCGTAGAAGGCCCGATCAGGCTGCGCGGGCGTGCTATCCACCCAATCCTGCGCCACTGCCGCCGACGCCAGCATCGAGAGCCCCATCGCGAGCAAGATTTTCCGCATACTCTCCCCTCTTTAACCCGATATTCTCCAACTGCAGCGTCCTCGTTCCGGGCTTTGGGCTTTGGGCTTTGGGTCCTGGTTCAGAGAGAAACCGCGGCACTATCCCAACATCAAAGGATAGATGACGTAGGTCCAGATGAGGTATAGAAAGACGAAACCCAACGCCATCTTGAAAGCGATCCAGCCCAGACGAATCGCGATATAGATGCCGGGGATCAACATATACCCCAGTGCCGCACCAAGCCCGGCGGTAATATATTGAGGCTTCTCGACCCCGAGTCCGAAATAATCGTTCAGACCGAGGCCGAACCCAATCAGCGCACCAATGACGGCAAGGAGGAAAAACACCCTGCGCGGTATACCGAAATAGATTGACGCGAAAAAACCTTCAACCGCATCCGGTGATGTCGGTGCCGTATGAACAGGGGCATCCGGAACGTGTTTCCTCTCCGACAACTCTTTCAAATTTTGCGTTGTGCCATCCGTGGCGATGCCGCTTGACAAATAGGTATCCATATTCCGCTCAGCATCGGATTTCATGGCACACCTCTTTTGGGAATCATGTAAGCATACTCTTCACGATTTTCAGCGTATTTGGGAGCTTCCATCTGGTCAAGCGACCACTGGGGTGAGCGATCATAATCGTAGACGAAGGGAAGCCGATGCACGCACTCATCAGTGGCTTTCCACAATATGTTCTGCGAAGAAGGCATGAGAAAAACAAACAAATGAAAGCTTCTCATGAGACGAAATAACGAAATCCCTGCGTCCGAAAATTAGTCTTTCACCTCTCATATAATGAGAAGTCTGGCCGCCGAGGATATCGTTGAGCCTGGATCAACTGCAGACGTCTCATCCGCCAGCCAGGATTTCTCGGAAGAGTTCGAACGTATCTTCGCCTGAATCGGCTCATCGGCCGTTGAACGCCAGGGAGCCTGCCATGCTCGAGTTCCGCCGGGTGCACAAGGCCTAGGGCCCGCTGCGGATGCTGGAGGGCGTCAACCTGAGGCTAGGGGCGGGCGAAAGCCTGGCGCTGATGGGCGAGTCGGGCAGCGGAAAGTCGACCCTGCTGCACCTGGCCGCGCCCTGGCCACGCGTCCCGCCCTGCTGCTCGCCGACGAACCCACCGGCAACCTCGACGAGACCACCGCGGAGGCGGTGCTCACCAACCATCCCACGCCCGAACACTTCCAGCCGCTGCTGGTGGCTATGGGCGCCGGAGTCCGGGCCGAACGGCGCCACCACAGCATGGAGCACGGAGCGCTGACCATGGATCTCTACGCCTTCGCTTGACGCGCTTTTCTGACGCCACCAACGAACGAGGCCGCCCCGAAGGGCGGCCTCGTCGTGCAGGGTGGCGTTGGCCGAGATCAGGCCTCGGGAATCTCCAGCGCCTGCTGCACCACCGGCCAGGCCGGCTGGCCGTCGCGGGTGGTCACGCCGTCGAGGAAGGCCTGGACCTTCGCCGGATGCGCCCGCAGCCATTCCAGGGCCACCGCGTCCGGCTCGCGCTCCTCGTAGCTGAAGCCGAGGATCATCTGGCTCTGGTCGTCGGCAGTGAAGCTCAGCTGGTCGAGCAGACGCGTCGCATTGGGATGGGCGTCGGCGAAGTCGGTGGTCACCAGGGTCTTCACGTCGCTCGAACCCTGGTTCGCCCCCCACAGGTCTTCGGGGTCGTCGAGGAACTTCACGTCGTATTCGATGTTCATCCAGTGCGGCGTCCAGCCGGCGAAGACGATCCACTCGTCGCGCGAGATGGCGCTCTTCACCGCGCTCAGCATGCCCGGGGTGGAAGTCTCGGAGAGGCGCCAGTCGCCCAAATCGTAGGCGTTGCTGTCCACCGCGCCGTTGAGGATCTCGCTCATCCCGGTGCCCGCCTCGATGGAGTAGACGGTGCTCTCCAGCTTGTCGGCGTACTCCGGATCGTCCAGCTGCTCGGCGGAGGTCAGGCCGGCGTCATAGACGTAGGTGGGCACGGCGAAGCCGAGGCGCGCACCGTCGACGTTATTGCCCAGATCCTTCAGCACGCCCTCTTCCATGGCGGTGTCGTACATGCCCTTCTGAGCAGGCAGCCAGCCGGCGAGGAAGACATCGACTTCGTGCTGGGTCAGCGCCTCGTAGGTGATGGTGGCACCGAGCTCGGCCGACCGGGGCGCATAGCCGAGGGTCTCGAGCAAGGTGGAGGCCAGGGCGGTCTTGACGGTCACGCCGGGCCAGGAAGGCACAGAAAAGCGGACCTGGGCCGATTCTTCGGCCTGGGCCAGGCCGCCGAAGGCCAGCAGGGAGCCGGCCAGCACGAGCGAGAGGGGGCGATGGGACAGGGACATCGGGACTCCTTGGCGGGATATGCCGTGGTAAAACACGCCGCCGACCCTAATGCCATCGGGCTATATCGACAAGCCGGGCCGTCAACGCTCGTCGACGGCCCGGCGGCGGCGTCAGTCGCCCTTGCCGACCATCTTGGCGGCCTCGACCACCTCGATCCAGTAGCCGTCCACGTCCTTGACGAAAACCACATCCTTCATCTTGCCCTGGTCCGGACGCTTGATGAACTCGACCTCGTTGGCGTCGAACCAGGCCACGGCGGCCTCCAGGTCCGGCACCGAGAAGCAGATGTGACCGAAGCCCTGGGGCTCGGCGTTGCCGTCGTGATAGGCGAAGTCTGCCTGATCCTCGGTGCCCCAGTTGTGGGTCAGCTCCAGCAGCCCCTTCTGGCCGAAGGTCCAGACGGTACGCTCGTCGACGTCCTCCGGCACCCGATCGCTATCCTCGAGCTTGGCCAGGAAGTACAGCGAGAACTGCATCTCCTCGAAATCGAGGCGGCGCAGCACGCGCATGCCGAAGACCCGCGAGTAGAACGCCAGCGAGGCTTCCGGGTCCTTGACCCGCAGCATGGTGTGATTGAGACGAAAGCCGTCGGTGTCGCCGGTAGGCGTCTTGACGCCGGGATGTTGCTCGCCAGTGAAACTCATGGGATCTCCTAGTCCACGCTCGAAAGATATATCGGGTATGGAGGCAAGCGGACCACTTTTCCACCCCGAAGCCCAAAGTCCGAAGCCCAAAGTCCGAAGCCCAAAGTCCGAA
>NZ_JBIEKH010000111.1:0-621 GCF_043496985.1 Halomonas sp. B23F22_20 | reverse complement strand
AAGATGTGCAATCTCTACAAGAAAATGCACCAAATAAAACCAATCCCTCAGGAGGTCACCATTAGGAGGTCCATGGGGACAGGTACGTTGTCCCTTAGGGGATTGAAATATGTTTTTTATTTAAACAAGAGAGCACCCGTTAAATATAAATGCCCAAGCAGACCCATAACCCATTTCTTATGTTTATTTAGTTTTACAATCTGACCTGAACGGGAATCACATGTTAGAAGTAAAACTAACTTCTTTGTTTTGAGGAGGATAAATATGAGTAGTGGTCATGATACAGAGAAAGAATATATGAAGAGAAAAGCAAGAGAGAAAGAAAATCATTATAATATATTGACTAATCTTGGTTGGAAGAGTGTTGGAGTTCTGTTTCTACTACTAATAATAGCTTTCGTAGTATATACGTTGTTCTTCCGTTAGGAACATACTTAGTATGTGAACCCCCCAGAAATACTGGGGGGTTTTTCAATAGGAATATTGACTCCTTACGCTTTCAGTCCCTTATACCAATACTCGATATGTACTAGTACTCAAGGAGTGATAACCAAAATGCAGCTATCTTGCACATTAGTTAAAGAAGAAATTTTCAATTGTTACAGATAAAATAAATGCACA
>NZ_JBIEKH010000110.1:0-626 GCF_043496985.1 Halomonas sp. B23F22_20 | reverse complement strand
AACGATCCTGATTTGCCCGCAAGGCTAGCTCACTGGCAGGAAAACTGGCCCGCTTCCAAACCACAGATAGATCGTTACCTACGCACTTTCTTTGGCAAGCAAAAAAGATTTAATAACACACGCAGCTGATCGTGAACAATTTTCCGTGACAACAAAAAGAGCCCCTCCTCATCACTGAGGAGGGGCCTAGGTTCATGTGACTAGCTGCCTGGCGAGCTCCATCTCCACCGAATCACCATCGGTATTGAGGGCGTCCAGGCCTGATTCCGGGATGTCCCCGGAAGTGCTCTGCGAGACAGCGATCTTCTTCGCCATGAGCTCGAGACACCCGATCTGCGATGTCCCGGCATAACCCAGGAAGATCACCTTCACCGCGGCCTCCTGGCCAATTCGCCAGGATCGGCGAGCGGCCTGCTGCAGCGTGTAGACATTCCACCCTGTCTGCATGAAGACGATGGTGGGAAAGTCCAGCAGGTCCAGCCCCGTCTTGACGAGATCCGGATTGCAGATCACAACGTCGACGCCACGGTCGACCTGATCGGCGATCCAATCCTCGCGCCGATAGGTGGCCACCGACGATCGGAGGACAGCCACCTTGAGGCCTTCCTGCTCAAGCACCCGCTTGA